>NZ_JAVTWB010000016.1:10509-19310 GCF_032229525.1 Accumulibacter sp.
GCATGCGGTAACGGCGATAGCCGCCGAAGGTCTCGTCGCCCCCATCGCCCGACAGCGCCACGGTCACATGCTTGCGCGCCAGTTGGCACACCCGGTAGGTGGGGATCGCCGAACTATCGGCATAGGGTTCGTCGTAGAGTCTGGCCAGCGTGTCAATCAGGTCGAAGTCGTCGCTGGCGACCAGGTCGCAGTAGTGGTTGGTGCGATAACGCTCCGCCACCTTCTGGGCAAAGGCGGCCTCGTTGAAGGCCGGGTCATCGAAGGCGATCGAACAGGTATTGACCGGCTCGCTTGAAAGGCCGGCCATCAGCGCGACGACGGCACTTGAATCGACACCACCGGACAGAAAGGCGCCGAGCGGCACTTCCGATATCATGCGCAGCCGAATCGACTCACGGAGTTTTTCGTTGAGCTGCGCGCAGGCTTCGTCGAGAGTGTACGACTCGCCCAGGCTGAAGCGAACGTCCCAATAGGCCTTCGGCTCGGCCGCTGCTAGTCCCCGACGCAGGGTCAGCAGATGACCAGGGGGTAGTTTCTTTGCCTGACGAAAGATTGTTCTCGGCTCGGCCACGTAACCGAGCGCGAAATACTCTTCCACCGCCAGGGGATCCATATCGCGCGCCAGCCCGCCGTGCGCCAGCAGCGACTTCAGCTCGGAGCCAAAGATAAAGGTGCCATCCGGCAACAGCGCGTAATACAGCGGCTTGACGGCAAGCCGGTCGCGCGCCAGAAAAAGCGTTTCGCGGTTGCGATCCCAGAGGGCAAAGGCGAACATGCCACGAAAGCGCTGAACGCAATCTTCGCCCCAGGCTTCCCAGGCGTGCACGATGACTTCGGTATCGCTGCGGGTATGAAAAACGTGGCCAAGCGCCTGCAACTCGGGGATCAGCTGCTGGTAATTGTAGATTTCGCCGTTGAACACCACGCAAACGCTCTGATCCTCGTTGTACAGCGGCTGCTGGCCGGTCGACAGGTCGATGATCGACAGCCGGCGATGGCCCAGGCCGAGACCGGGCTCGACGTGTAGGCCACCTTCATCCGGGCCACGATGGTGCTGCGATTCGTTCATGCGCGTGAGCACGGCGCGATCTATGTCGCGCCTGCCACGGGTATCGAAAATTCCGGTAATTCCACACATATTCTGGCTTCAGCCTTCTCTTTTTTGGTTTCTGTGCTCGCCTGCGCTAGACCAGCGCCTCGACGCCCGCCTTGCCGACCCGCAAACCCAGCAAGCGGTCGTAAAGCCCCTGATAATTCTCACTCATCGCCTCCAGGCTGAACAGCCGCTCGACCGCAGCACGCCCCGCCACGCCGGCGGCACGGGCACGCTGCGGGTCCATCGCGTAGGCGGCGATCTGCTGCGCCATCGCCTCGACGTCAGCGGCTGAGACCAGCTCACCGCTACGGCCGACCTCGAGCAACTCGCTGTTCCCACCAACATCGGTGGCGATCACCGGCAGGCCACTGGCCATCGCTTCCAGGATGGTGTTCGAGACGCCTTCGGCCAACGATGGCAGCACGAAACAATCCAGACCACGCAGTATTTCCGGTATGTCGTCACGCTGTCCCGGTAGCCACGCCAACTCTGCCACACTGGCCTGCTCGAGCAGTATCCGTGCGTCGCCCAATAACGGCCCGTCACCGATCATCACCAGTCGTAGACGGCTTTTCAGGTCGGGAAAGGCCTCCAAAACGCGGATGAAAGCCCGCACCAGGGTCGTCTGATCCTTGACCGTCTGCATGCGACCGACGGTTCCGATCAGCCAGCAAGCGGGATCCACAAACGGGCAGCCGGCAATCGCCTGGCGCGGCCTGACGGGGCGAAAGCGCCGCGCGTCGACGCCGTTGTAGATTTGCGCCACTCTGCCCGACGGGACACCCACGCGGGAGATCAGATAGTGTTCGAGATCGCGCGACAGCGCGATGTAGTGCGTCACGAACGGGCGATAGAAACGACGCAGCCATTGATACTTTTTGCTGGAACCGTCGAGATCACCCACGTCGCGGCCGTGTTCGCCGTGTACGCGCACCGGGACGCCTGCGGCCCAGGCCGGGATGGCAACCTCGAGAGCGGCCAGGTTACGACTGTGCACCACCGCCGGCCGTAGCTTGCGGAAGAGACGGAACAAGCGGGGATAGATCGCCAAGGCATGGCCCGGTCGCTTTTCCAGGGCAATAAAAACGACGTCGTCACGCACGATACGCTTGCGGAAATCCGTGATGTCGGTCAGGGAAATCACGGCATGGCGGTAGGCGTCGCGCGGCATGTGATTGATCAGATTGACGACGCCGTTCTCGAGACCCCCGACATCGAATCGAAACACCACGTGCGCGATCAACGGCCGCGCGTCGCTGGCCCGCGTCATCGATACTCCATCGTCTGCCGCAGCGCAGAATCGATTACCGGCCCCGCGGATCGGACGAAATCTTCGAGCGCCGCCTCCCCGGCGCTGGCCTTGTCGCTCGGCGCGTAGAGAATGACCACCGCCGAGTCGTCACCCTTGCCGACCAGCCGCGACAGCGCCGTGTAGACCTTGGCCAGCGCGTCACTGCTCGTCAACCGGCCATCGACCCAGTACGACTGCCAGACCACCATGCGCGTGCCGTCAGCCCCGCGCAATTCGGCAGTTCTGACCTTGATCGGCTGTTGATCGAAGACGATTTCGCGCACGCCGCTATCCACCCTGAGCCAGGACCGGTCGTCGCTCGTCACCAGCACGTTGGTCGAACTGACCAACTTGTGCTGCTGATCCTGGTTACGGTAGTACGCCAGAAAGACGCCGGCCACGCGGCCACCGTTCTCGAAAGTCAACTGTGTGCTCGCCGCATAGTTCTCGAACCTTGGCCGCCACTCATCCACTCCCTGCGCCGCCGGCTGCCAACCGGCGATCGGCCCGAGGGGCGCAATCCGCTCGAGCGACGGTGCCAGATGGTGCTCGATCCGGTAGTGGGCCAACGGCCAGATCCCACCGACCAGAACGACCGCCATGGCCGCGACCAGAGAACGCGACGTCGCTGGAAGCGCAGCCGCGGGTACCGCGGCTGCCGCGGGTGCCGCAACCGGCAACTCGTCCTCGCGCCAGCGACCACCAATCCAGAACATGGCCAGGATCACGATGCCAAAAAAGACCCAGCCGTAGATCAGATGATCGACGCCGACGGCGAGCTTGTTGCCCGACAGATGGCCGATCATCACGATCATGTAGGCGCGAAACCAGTTGGCGACGACGGGCACGACGAACGAGACGACGACGAACATCAGCCGTCGTTTCCAGGAGCGATAAGTGAGGTAGGCAAACAAGCTTCCCACGGTGACCGAAGCGATCAGATAACGAACCCCGCTGCACGCCTCAACCACCGACCAGCTGCCGGTGGGGATCACGAAAAACAAGCCTTCACTGTGCACCGGTACGCCACTGAGGCGCAAGCCGAGAATGGTGAAATGCGCCGTCCATTCCATCAGTTTGGGCATCGTGAAGTCGCCAAACGGTACGGCGAAGAACAGGAACAGCAGGGGGAAAGCGATGCGTCGTGCAATCGCCCAGCCAAGCACCGCCGGCACGGCGAGGACCAGCATCGAGACCAGTGCGAACTGCGGGACCACATTGACCACGGCCAGTTCGCCGAGCAGCCAGGAGAAACCCACGCCGGCCGACAGGATGGCGGCCATAAAGCTGTGCCCGGGCGCCATCACGGCCAGATCCGAACGCAATCGCCAGATCAGCCACAGGGTGATCGGCGGCACGATGAAACCGTGGGCGTAAGTGTCCGAACGCGCCCAGATGCTCACCATCCCCAGTGCAGTCTCGTGAAAGAGCAGCAGGATGATCACCAGGACAAGAACAACTGCAGGGAGCGCAACTCGCCAACCCGGATGAGTGCCAGGCGAAATCGCGCTCGGTGCAATCTGGTTCATGACGTGGCCTTCACTCAGTAATTATCGGAACGGGCAGGAGTGCCGCAAGAGAGAACTGCCAACAGCGAGTTACCCGAGGTTGCGGACAATGAACGGCCCGAGCCAGTTGGCGAGGCCGATCGGCATCCGCCGCCAGGTCTCGATCAGCAACCGGTACTTGGCGTTCGACGGGTTGTTCTGCGGAATGGTGTCGCGACGGTAAAGGCAATACTCGTAGAACAGCGGTTGTGGCTCGAAGCCCCAGTTCTTCTTGAACGCATAGGAGCCGGTACCCTGCTTGCTGCGGCCGTAGTCGAAAACCTTGACCCCGCGCTCGCAGGAGCGACGCATCAACTCCCAGTACTTGAAGTCGTTGGCCGCCAGATTGCGCGCCGACAAGTCGTCACCGGCATAATAGGGCAGCACCTCGTCGCGAAAATAGAAGCTCATCACCACGCTCAGCGGTCGTCCCGCTGCATCCACCACAGTCAGCGCCTCGCAATCGTCACCGAACACACGCCGCAGCGCGTCGAAATAGCGGCGGGGCAATGCGGGCGTCCCATGACGGTGAACGTTGTCGGCATAGAGGGCGAAGAAGCGTCCCGTGTCAGTGTCGATTTCGCTGCGCAAACCGTTTTTGATCCCCTTGCGCACCATCGCACGCTGCTTGCGCGGAATGGCCAGCATGTTGGCCTCGACCTCCGGCGCGAGCTCCTTGCGAAAGCGCACGTAGAGGTCCTGCAGCGGCCAGTCCGGATGACGCTGGCGAAGATTGCGCAGCTCCAGATGGTCGACGCCGAGGCGAGCGGCAATCGCTTGCGCTTCCTGTTCAAGAAGCTCGACCGCGGCCTGGCTGCTCGCTGCCACACCGCCATAGACGGCAAACGGCAACGAAACCAGCGTATTGCCGAACAGCACGCTCTTGACCTGCGCCAGCGGCAGCACACCCTCGATCACGCCGGCCCGCTCGGCGTAGAGAAAATCCGTTCGATGACCGAAGACCTCACCGACGATGAGCTGCCATCCTGCCTTGTGGAAAAAGGTCGCTTCCGGGCACGCTTCGACAAAAGCATCCCATTTGGCGACTGCAGCGCTATCGTCAGAAGCGAGGCTCCTGAGTTCGAGCGGCGCGCTCGCCGCGGCCAGGCCGCTGACTTCCTCGCTGGTCGAATTCATCAGTTCAACGCCGACGGCGGGTTGGCGGTGCCGAGAAACACCTCATCCATTCGCCCCCAGCGGAAGTCGCCGAGCAATCGTTTGAGCCGACCTTCCGTGTATTGCAGGTTGACGTAGTGGCGAAAGCGCGTTTTGGCGCTGATCCCCGGGATGCGCGGCTGCTCGGCATCGATTTCCCAGGGATGGAAATAGAAGATTGCCGGCTGACGATCCAGCTCATTCACCTTGCGCATCAGCCAACGTGAAAGCGGATACGGCAGCAGGCGGAAGTAACCACCGCCACTGGCGGGCCAGTTACGGTCGAAAAAGCGAACCGTCGTCACTGGCAGTTCGAGCAGCCCGGCGCGTACCCGGTGAGCGAAGCGCGGCGCATCGGGCATGCCGTAGTGATCATGGCGAATCGGGTAAACGCTCGAACTGTAGCGATAACCTGCGCGTTCGAGGCAATCGAAAGCCCACAGATTACCTTCGCCAATCGAAAAACTCGGCGCTCGATAGCCGCTGACTTCCTGACCCGAAATATCCTCCAGCAGTTTCTTGGCCGACCCGACGTCCGCGGCAAACTCGGCTTCCGAGAGATCACTGGCGCGCTGATGGCCATAGCCATGGCTGGCCAGCTCGTGCCCGCCGTCGACAATGCGACGGACGAGATGCGGGTAGCGTTCAGCGATCCAGCCGAGCGTGAAGAAGGTCGCCGCCGTCTGTTGTTCGTCGAGCATCGAGAGAATACGCTCGACGTTGCGTTCGACCCGGCACTCACGCGAATCCCACTGGTCACGAGGAATGTAGGGGGCGAGCGCGGAAACCTGGAAGTAGTCTTCGACGTCGATGGTCAGTGCGTTGGTGATCGGCTGGCCTGTCATCTCGGGTCCCCGTCCGCGCTAGCCGGCGCGCTGCGCGTGGCGAGCGATCAGCCATGCCGAGAGATCGGCGGCGATGCGCTCTGCCGCCCGGCCATCCCAAAACTCCGGAATGCGGCCGCTCTTGCCAGCACCCGACAGAATCTCGTCGACACCTTTTCGGATCGCCTGCGGATCACAGCCAACCAGGGTATTGGTTCCCTGCTCGACAGTGATCGGGCGCTCGGTATTTTCGCGGATGGTCAGGCAGGGAACGCCGAGCGCGGTACTTTCCTCCTGCAGCCCCCCGGAATCCGAGAGCACCAGCTTGGCGCCCGCCATCAGGCCGAGCATCTCCAGGTAGCCCTGTGGCGGCAGCAGGACAATACGCTGGCTGTGCAGCAGCTCAGCCAGACCGAAACGCTCTATGTTGGCGCGTGTGCGTGGATGCAAGGCGAAGATCAAGGGCAGTTTTTCCGAGACTTCACGCAGGACGGCAAGTAGCGGCGCCAGCGTCTCCTGGCGATCGACATTGGAAGGACGGTGCAGCGTCACCACTCCGTAACCCCGTGGATCATCGAGCACAACGGGATCGACACCCGCCATCTGCAAGGTCTTCTCCGGCTGCTGCGCCGATGCACGATTCGACAGCAGCGAATCGATCATCACGTTGCCAGCAAAACACACCCGCTCCTCGGCCACCCCTTCACGAGTCAGGTTGGCCAGCGCACTGCGCTCGGTCGTGTACAAGCGGTCGGCGAGCTGGTCGGTGAGCAACCGGTTGATCTCCTCCGGCATGGCCCGATCGTGGCTACGCAGACCGGCCTCGACATGCACCACCGGCACTTCCTTCTTGGCACAGACCAGCGCGCAGGCCAGGGTCGAGTTGACGTCGCCGACCACCAGCACGCAAGACGGCCGATGAGTGTCCAGCACCGGTTCGAAACGCTTCATCACTTCCGCCGTCTGCACGGCGTGGGTCGCCGAGCCAACTTCCAGGTTGATGTCCGGGTGCGGCAGGCGCAGATCGACGAACAGGCGATCGTTCATGTCCTTGTCGTAGTGCTGACCGGTATGGACGAGCAACGTCGGCAGAGCCGGACGATGGGCGCTGAAAGCACGCAGAATCGGTGCCATTTTCATGAAGTTTGGCCGGGCGCCGACGACGCATACTACCGGGCCCAAATCAGCGGGCCATTGTTGATCAGACAAAGCGATTTTCCCTCATTCCTGTTTTGCCCGAACGGCATCGACCAGTTGCTGCAGCAGCGACAGAAGCGCTGCGTTGTTGCGTTCGAGACGGACGATGCTGCGCTCGATACGGATCATTCGCTGCTCCGTATGGTTGCTCTTGAGATCCGCGATGGCGCGTGACGCACGCTCTGCCGTGCTGCCGTCAAGCTCCAGCCGCGACAGGTCGATGTCCAGAATGCCGCTCTCCGTCAGTTGGGCGTTCACGGCGCCAGGCGCCTCGTCCATGATCTTGCTCGACGTCATCGATGGCGCAGATTGAGTCTCCTCCCGGAGTTCTTTGGCGACTTCTTCGACGTCGGCGCGTGTAAATTCACTCTTGCCGTTCAGGAAGCCGGAGAGCAACAAACGATCGCAATGCGCGTTGATCCGTCGGGGGATACCACCGCTGGCCTCGTAGAGCGCTTCGAAGGCACCGGCGTCGAAGCGTGGCGAACCTTGCGATCCCGCGCATTTGAGTCGATGCTCGATGTAGGCCTGCGTTTCGTCCTGATCCATCGGGCCGATATGACAGGCTGCGATTACGCGCTGCCGCAATTGCTTCATCTGCGGACTCTGCATGATCTTCCGGAACTCCGGCTGCCCGACCAGGAAGGTCTGCAACAAAGCCTGGGTACCGAACTGGAAGTTCGACAGCATGCGCAGTTCTTCAACCGCCCGCGCCGTCAGATTCTGCGCTTCGTCAACAATCAGCAGGCAACGTTTGCCCTGACTGGTGACATCGACCAGAAAGGCCTCGAGGGCAAGCAGCATCTCGGATTTTCCGTCGTTCTTCGCCCCGACACCGAAAGCCGCGGCAACCATTCGCAAGGTATCCTCGGCGTCCAGTTGGGTGCTGACCAACTGCGCGGCGACCACTTTCTCGGCATCCAGGTCATTGAGCAAACCGCGGACGATCGTCGTCTTGCCCGCGCCGATCTCGCCGGTAACGACGATGAAACCCTCGTTCTGATTCAGACCATATTCAAGGTAGGCCATGGCACGCCGGTGCTGCCTTGACGCGAAATAGAACGAAGGGTCAGGATTCAACTGAAAAGGCTTGCTGGTCAAGCCGTAGAAGGACTCGTACATGACAATCGATCAGAAGCTGTGAAAAATTGAGCCGGTCAACGCACTCTCCGTATAGCTGCTCACGCCGCTCGAAATTACCCGGCGCACGCCGACGTTGGCACTGGTCCGCGCCCCGACACGGGTGGTAAACAGCAAATTGGCATACTGCGTCTCGGTTTCAGGTGAGCCCCCCGTATAGCCCGTGCTGCGCTGTTGATTGAGCGACAAGGACAGCGACGAGATGCCGGTGAGCTGGTGGCCCCAGACGATGCCGATTCCCTGTTGGCGAATTCGGTTGGACAGCGAATAATTGTCGGTCGCGCCGTTGATCAAGCCAAGAGGCTGTTGCACGTTTTGTGTCGCGGTCAAGGTCACGGTATTGCGGACACCCAGCAGGGCGACGGATAACTGCTGCTGCTCCGACAGTTGCTCGCGGTCGGTAAGGTAACCATTGACCACCGTGCCATCGGCCGGAAGCCCCCTGCTCTGCAGGACCTGAATCACCTGCGCCCGGATCGCGTCCGGGGCCAGGCCCGGATTGCTTGCGGCGATGAGCGAATAGAAGGCATCGTAGTTGTTGCCCTGCCCGG
>NZ_JAVTWB010000017.1:0-2269 GCF_032229525.1 Accumulibacter sp.
CCATCTCGATGGTCGGCGCGCCGCTGCTCTACGTCAGCATCGGCATGCCCGGCATCTTTGCGCTGACCGGGGGCCTGGCCTTGCTGGCTATTTTCGTGGTGCTCAGGGTGGTGCCAGCCGCACCTTCTGTGCCGCGTCAGCCGACCTGGCAGAGCTTCGTCGAGGTGCTTTCCAATCGCCAGTTGCTGCGCCTGAACTTTGGTGTGTTCGCGTTGCACCTGATGCTCACCTCGATGTGGGTGCTATTGCCCTCGCAACTGATCAGCACCGGCGGTCTGCCAGTCGGCGAACACTGGAAGCTCTACCTGCCGGCGCTGCTGCTGTCGTTCCTGATCATGGTGCCGGCGATCATCGCCGCCGAGCGTTACGGCCGCATGAAACTGGTCTTCAACGCGGCGGTCGCCCTCCTGCTGGTCGTGCAGGTCGGCTTCGGTCTTTTTTCGAGCGGGCTTTACTGGCTGGCTCTGTGGCTGACGCTGTTCTTTGTCGCCTTCAACATTCTGGAAGCGACGCAGCCCTCGCTGATCGCCCGCATAGCACCACCGCACGCCAAAGGTGCCGCCCTCGGCGTGTACAACACCACCCAGGCGCTGGGCTTGTTTGTCGGTGGTGTCCTCGGTGGCGCCCTGGCCAAGTACGTTGGCCCGAGCGCCGTCTGGGGCTGCGGTGTGGCACTGACCGCTATCTGGCTGTCGCTGTCGACGACCATGTCGATGCCGGCGCTGCGCAATCGGCAAGTGCCGGCCTAGATTCTATAATCGTCTTTTTCTCTTTTCGCACACCACATCCAGGGAGGCAACATGGCTTCGGTCAACAAAGTGATTCTCGTCGGCAATCTTGGCGCCGATCCGGAAACGCGCTATCTGCCGAATGGCGACGCCGTCTGCAACATTCGCATCGCAACCTCGGAATCGTGGAAAGACAAGCAGACCGGCGACAAGAAAGAAGCCACCGAGTGGCACCGCATTGTGTTTTTCCGGCGTTTGGCCGAAATCGCCGGGCAGTATCTGAAGAAGGGCTCGTCGGTTTACGTCGAGGGAAGCCTCAAGACGCGCAAGTGGCAGGACAAGGATGGTAACGAACGTTACACCACCGAGATCGTCGGCAACGAGATGAAGATGCTCGGCGGTCGCGAAGGCCTGGGTTCGCCGCCCAGCGACGAAGGGGACTACGGCGGCAGCATGCCGTCGGCGGGGGGAACCGCCGCCGGCACGGGACGCTCTGCGCCGACCAAGAAACCCCCGGTTTTCGAAGATATGGACGACGACATCCCGTTCTAGGCGACAGCTTCGCGGATGACTGCAGCAGATCGGGTGGGGGTTCCCCGTGTCCGAGATTTACGTCAGCACCGACGTTGAAACTGATGGCCCGGTGGCGGGCAGACACTCAATGCTCAGCATTGGGTCGGCGGCCTTCCTGGCGGACAAGACGCTGTTGTCGACCTTCTCGGCCAATCTGGAAACACTTCCCGAACTGGCCGTCGACAGCAGGACCGCCGCCTGGTGGGCGACCCAGCCTGAAGCGTGGGCAGCCTGCCGGCTGAACCTCGAACATCCACGGGCGGCGATGCCGCGCTACCTGGCGTGGCTCAAGGCGCTTCCCGGCAAGCCTGTCTTTGTCGCTTACCCCGCCGTCTTCGATTTTTCCTTCGTGTACTGGTATTTGACGCAGTTCGCCGGCGAGAACCCCTTCGGCTATTCGGCGATCGACATCAAGACCTACGCCATGGCCATGCTGCGCCAAGCTTATCGCGCCAGCGGCAAGCAATCGATGCCGGCCGAGTGGTTCGACCCGGTCAGCCACAGTCACGTCGCGCTCGACGACGCGCTCGAGCAGGGCAGCCTGTTCTGCAACATGCTGCGCGCCAACCTTGAACGGGTTGAGCGCGGGCTCAAGACCCGTGTGGACGACGAAAGCTGACCGGACTTCCGCAGCCATTGTTTGCCGCGGCCAGCGGCTGCGCTTCACACGCGATACCCCTGTCAACCGGAAACCCTTCCGACCGCTTTAGCCGTGAATCAGCATGCCGGGCGGTAGGCGTGCGGCCACGATCAGCAGCGCGATCGTCGTTGCGCGAATGCGCTGGCGTGTGCTCGAGGGTCCAGCAGCGCAAGCCGTCGAGCGGCGGCGATGATTTTCTTGCAGATCGGCTTGAATTTAATAGACGAACGGTCTAATATAACCTTCATGGACGCTGCCATCTCCCCTCCCCGCCGTCGCGGTCGCCCACCGAAGCGCGCCGACAGCCCGTTCGCCACCCGGGAGTTGC
>NZ_JAVTWB010000017.1:2369-5126 GCF_032229525.1 Accumulibacter sp.
CGTCGCGGTCGCCCACCGAAGCGCGCCGACAGCCCGTTCGCCACCCGGGAGTTGCTGCTGCGGGCGGGGGTTGAAGCGCTCACCGAAAAGGGCTTCTCGGCGACAGGGATCGATGAAATCCTGCGCCGTGTCGGCGTTCCCAAGGGATCCTTCTACCATTACTTTGACAGCAAAGAGGCTTTCGGCGCCGCCTTGATCGATTCTTACGGCGCCTACTTCGCGCGCAAGCTGGAACGTTTTCTTGCCGATCAATCGCGCGCTCCTCTCGACCGTCTGCACGCTTTCATCGCCAACGCACGGGCCGGGATGGCCAGGTACGATTACCAGCGCGGTTGTCTGATCGGCAACCTTGGCCAGGAGATGGGTTCGCTGCCGGAATCGTATCGTGGCCAGTTGGGCGGCGTATTTAGCGACTGGCAGGCGCGGGTGGCGCGCTGTCTCCTGGCAGCACAGGAGGCCGGCGAGATTTCGTCGGCCGCCGATTGCCAGGATCTGGCCGCATTTTTTTGGATCGGTTGGGAGGGGGCGGTGCTGCGGGCCAAGCTTGAGCGCACACCAGAGGCTCTCGATATTTTTTCGCATGGGTTTTTTGCTGGCGTGACATCGCGCTGATTTTTTTACCTATTATTAGACGAGCGGTCTAATCAACCAGGAGGAGCACGAAATGTTCAAAGGTATTCTGATCGAGAAGGACGACGCGGGTTATCGGGCCACATTGCGGGACATCGACGAGGCCCAGCTGCCGGACGGCGACGTCACCGTGCGGGTCAGTCATTCGACACTCAACTACAAGGACGGTCTGGCCATCACCGGCAGGGGTCCGGTGGTTCGCAAGTTCCCGATGGTCCCTGGCGTTGACCTGGTGGGTACGGTCGAGGAAACCACTCACCCGGAGAACAGGGTCGGCGACGCGGTCGTCCTCAACGGTTGGGGCGTCGGCGAAGGCCACTGGGGTGGCCTGGCCCAGAAAGCCCGCCTGAAGGGCGACTGGCTGGTACCACTGCCCAAGCAATTCTCGCCGCAGCAGGCGATGGCGATCGGTACCGCCGGTTATACGGCGATGCTCTGCGTGCTCGCGCTGGAGCGTCATGGGGTGACCCCGGACAAGGGGGAAATCCTGGTTACCGGGGCTGCCGGTGGCGTCGGCAGCGTCGCCGTCGCGGTGTTGTCCAAGCTCGGGTATACGGTGGTCGGCGTCAGTGGACGGTCGGAGGAGAGCGACTACCTCAAGCGCCTGGGTGCCACCGAAGTACTGGATCGTGCGGCCTTTTCCTCACCGGGCAAGCCCTTGGCCAGGGAACGCTGGGCAGGGGCGGTCGACGTCGTCGGCAGCCATACCCTGGCCAACGTCTGTGCCTCTGCCAAGTATCGCGGTGTGGTGACCGCCTGCGGTCTGGCCGGCGGCATGGACTTCCCGTCGACCGTCGCGCCCTTCATCCTGCGCGGCGTGACCCTGGCCGGCGTTGATAGCGTCATGTGTCCGCGTCCCGATCGACTGGTCGCCTGGCAGCGCCTGGCCACCGATCTGGATCTTGCGAAGCTCGGTCTGATTACTCACGAGATCGGCCTCGCCGAAGCCATTCCGGTCGCCAGCCAGCTGCTCGACGGCAAGGTACGGGGACGTGTAGTGGTCGATGTGAATCGCTGACCGCAGAGCGGTAGCAGAGAGGAATCCCGCGCAGGCGGGAATCCGACACCCATTCCATAGTGAGGAGAAGAGACAATGCGCAAGAAAATCACGGGTTTCGCGGTGGCGGCGACGCTGACGTGCACGTCAGCGCTGGCAGCGGACTTCAAGTGTCAGGACGATGTGCAACAAAAACAGTACAGCAGCGAAGAGCAAAAACTGGTCGATGCCTTCTGGAAAGAGTCGCTGATCTATCTCGACGAGTACCTCAAGGTGCTGCAGACGCCGAGCGGCCAGTGCAAGGATTCCGCCGAGGCCACTACCCAGACCTATAATTCGGCAACCGGCAAACAGCAAACCCGCTGCATCATGCGCTATCGCGATATGGAGCTGCTGGCCAAGCATCTCAAGGCCGTCATCGCCGAGCCGGAGAAGGCGAAAGCCTGCTTCGATGCGCAAAAAGACTATCCAGCCTTCGCGCTGTACACGCCCAGTGCGCCGGTGCAGAAGCTGTCGGCGACAGCGCAATGGCTCAACCGCCCCTTGCTGACCGACTATTACGCAAAAATGGGCGGGGCAATTGGCGCGGCGGGAATGGAGCTCAACGAAAACTTCGTCGCCGTCACCTCGCGCACCGACACCAAGCCCCACTGGAAAAGGGATATCAGCATCAACGGCTTGCCGACGCTGTGGTCTTCAGTGGGCTGGATACCGTTCTACGCGGAGAATCCGGCTGCCGGCAGCGACCGTTTCCGCGGTGGCTACCTCTATGCCGAAGTGATGGGACCGTGGGGCAACCTGCGCATCAAGGAGATCGACGGTGAGAAGGTCGGCGCCGAGATCGGCATGACCGTGCAACTGTTCAACACCTCCTACCCCTTCCACTATCACCATCCGCAGGAAATCTACATGACGCTGACCAAGCCGCAGTGCATCGACCAGAACAAGTACATGGTCATGCACTGGGACAGCGACCAATTCACCCAGGAGCGGAAGGAAAAGGGCTGGCAGGTAGCCATCGACGGCTCGCAGGGGAAATGGCAGAAATGGTTCGCCAACCAGGACCCGAGCAAGGAGTGGCTGACCTACTTCGAACGTAACGCCATCCATGCCTTTTACGCCATCGACGG
>NZ_JAVTWB010000017.1:5226-19287 GCF_032229525.1 Accumulibacter sp.
ATGTCATTCCCTCGCTAACCGTCCTGAACTTCGCGTATGGCTCGAACATGCTGCTCGCCCGCATCCGTCAGCGAGTTCCTTCCGCTCGCCCGATCGGCGTTGCGGCCCTGCATGGCCATCGACTAGCCTGGCACAAGGCTGGCCGGGACGGTTCGGGTAAATGCGATGTCGTCGAAAGTCACGGAGCTGACGCGGTGGTGTTTGGCGTGCTTTACGAAATCGCCCTTGCCGAGAAGCACGCACTCGACGCGGCCGAAGGCCTGGGCGCGGGCTACGACGAGAAATGGGTTCAGCTCGAGCACCATGCGGCGCCGCTGCGTGCCCACCTCTATCAGGCGACGAGCATCGAGCCCTCCTGGCAGCCGTACTCGTGGTACAAGGCGTTGGTCGTCGCCGGCGCCACGGAACATCGCCTGCCGGCGGCCTATGTCGACGCCCTTGCAGGCGTCTTGGCGATTGACGATGCCGACCGGGCTCGTCATGCCCGGCACATCGCCTTGACCGGTGCCGATCCGCTCAGGCAAGCTTGATTGGCGCGGGCGATGACTCGCGAGCAAGCAGGAACAGAGAGGAGAAGAGGGTGGCCACTGCGGCGGCAGAAGATCGAGCCGACTTTCTCATTGTTGGCGCTGGCATCGCCGGCGCTTCAGCAGCTTATTGGCTGGCCCGCCACGGCCGGGTGCTGGTGCTCGAACGCGAAGCGCAGCCCGGCTATCACTCGACCGGTCGCTCGGCGGCTCTCTTTGCCGAGAGTTACGGAACGCCGCAGGTGCGTGCCTTGACGCGGGCCAGCCGGGCTTTTTTCGATACGCCGCCGCAAGGATTCAGCGATCATCCGCTGCTCTCATCGCGCGGCGCATTGATCGTCGCCAGGCGTGGGCAAGAAGAACTGTTGCAAGCCAAATGGCAAACGCTATCAGGTCTTGGCCAGGCGCTGCGCCTGCTTTCGCCGCCAGAGACCTGCGCCATGTTGCCGGCTCTGCGGCCGGAACAAGTGATCGGCGCGATCTTTGACCCAGGCGCCGCCGACATTGACGTGCATGCCTTGCATCAGGGCTACCTGCGTGGGCTGCGCCAGAACGGCGGTGTCGTCGTCTGCGGCGCCGAGGTCAGCGCTCTGCAGCGCAGGGAGGGTCTCTGGTGGCTGGTCGCAGGCGGGCAAGCGTATGCCGCGCCCGTGCTGGTCAACGCTGCCGGTGCGTGGGCGGACCAGATCGCTGCCCTGGCCGGCGTTGCTCCGATCGGACTGGAGCCCAGGCGTCGATCGGCGTTTCTTTTCGCGCCGCCGGAAGATCTGGACACGACGCATTGGCCATTGACCATCGGTGCCGCCGAGGACTGGTATTTCAAGCCGGACGCCACCCTGTTGCTCGGATCGCCGGCCAACGCCGACCCGGTTCCGCCACACGATGTCCAGCCCGAAGAACTGGATATCGCCAAGGGCATCTTCAACATCGAACAGGTGACGACGCTGACCATTCGCCGTCCAAGCCACAGCTGGGCTGGCTTGCGATCATTCGTCGCCGATGGCGGCCTGGTTGGCGGCTTCGATCTCCTGGCCCCCGGATTCTTCTGGCTCGCCGCCCAGGGTGGCTACGGCATCCAGACCTCTCCGGCAATGGGGGAAAGCTGCGCCGCACTGGTCCGTGGCGAGCAGCTTCCTGCCCACCTTGCAGACTTCGGTCTTTCCCCTGAAATTCTTGGCCCGGCCCGCCTCAAGCGCGTGGCCGATGAGCAGCTGTCGCGCTGACGGAAAGGCGCCGCGCATAGAGCTTGCACAGGTTTTCGGTAAGCCAAAAAAACAGGGGAAGCAATCCGCTCCCCCCGCAATTTCTTTGCGCCGAACTAGCCGTCTCGAGCCGCTACCGCTATCCCGGCAAGACCACCAGCACTAGCCGGCGAAGTTCTTCTCGGCGAAGCCCCAATTGGCGAGTTGGCCGAGGAAGGTTTCGACGAACTTCGGACGCATGTTCCTGTAGTCAATGTAGTAGGCGTGCTCCCAGACGTCGACGCACAGCAGCGCCTGGTCACCGGTGGTCAGCGGCGTGCCGGCGGCGCCCATATTGACGATGTCCACCGCGCCGTCGGCCTTCTTCACCAGCCAGGTCCAGCCCGAGCCGAAGTTGCCGACCGCAGAGGCCTGGAACGCCTTGGCGAACTCGGCGAAAGAACCCCATTTGGCGTCGATCGCGGCTGCCAGCGCACCGGTCGGCGCGCCGCCACCACCTGGCTTCAGGCAGTTCCAGAAGAAAGTGTGGTTCCACACCTGCGCCGAGTTGTTGTACACGCCACCCGCCGGCGCTTTTTTGACGATCGTCTCGAGGTCAAGCGCTTCGTATTCGGAGCCCTTGATCAGATTGTTCAGGTTGGTCACGTAGGCCTGATGATGCTTGCCGTAGTGGTACTCAAGCGTTTCTTTCGACATGTGCGGCGCCAGGGCGTCGATGGCAAAAGGCAGTTGCGGTAGTTGATGTTCCATGGCTATTCTCCGTGAGGGTTGTTATCGGTCAGGCAGGTCGCGATGACCTGCTGTCGTATCTTCTTGCTTGCGCCGGACTTCGCGATTCTATTCGGGGCTTGCTGGACTGGCAATGGCGCTCAACGCCAAGACGGTGTCGTCTTCTTCGAAAACCGACACCACGGTGGCATCGACGCGGCCACGGTGAAACAAGACAGCGAACCGCTGCCTTGGTTCCAGAGCCGTGCTGTCGCGGACGACCCGTCCCTGATCGTCTGCGACGACGCTATAGCCGCGTGCCAGCACGGCGCGCGGGTTAAGGTGGGCGAGTCCGTCGCGCAAGCGGGCAAGGTCGGCCGACCGCGATTGCCTGGCTTCGTGCCAGGCACCGCGCAGGCGTGGCGTCAGGCCTGCCAGCCGGTTGGCGTGGCGCGCCGGATCAGGGCGGCTGAGCAACAACCGACGGCCGAGGCTGGCCATGCCGCTGCGCGCTTGCGCGCTGGCCTGCAGGAGGCCGGCACCCAGTCGGCGCTGGAGATTGCGCAGCGACTCCCGCTGAACAGCCAGCGCCTGCGCCGGGTGTTGCAGTCGGCGCGCCAACCAGTCCACCTGCTGACCGCGCTGGTCGAGGCTCTGCCCGATCGAGCGCAGCAAGGTGGCCCGGGTGACGCCCAGGCGTCTGCACAACGCTGCCTGCTCCGGGGCAGCCAGCTCGGCGGCGGCGGTCGGCGTCGGCGCCCGCTGATCGGCTGCCAGGTCGGCAATGGTGAAGTCGGTCTCGTGGCCAACGCCACAGATCACCGGCAGCGGGCAGGCGCGGATCGCTCGCGCCACGGCCTCGTCGTTGAACGCCCAGAGATCTTCGATGCTGCCGCCACCACGGCAGACGATCAGCAGGTCGCACTCGCCACGCTCGCCGGCACGACGAATGGTAGCGGCGATCTGCGCCGCGGCACCATCGCCCTGCACCGGTGTCGGGTAGAGGACGATGCTCACCTGCGGTGCCCGCCGGCCGAGCGTGCTCAAGACGTCGCGCAGGGCCGCCGCTTGCGGTGAGGTGACGATGCCGACGCGGCGCGGAAATGCCGGCAAGGCGCGCTTGCCTGCGCTGGCGAACAGGCCTTCGCGTTCGAGCCGTTCCTTGAGGCGAAGGAACTCTTCGTAGAGATTGCCGACGCCGGCACGCCGAGCCGCTTCGACATTGAGCTGAAAATCGCCGCGCGCTTCGTAGAGCGTGACCAGCACGCGTGCCTCGATATGCTGGCCGTTCTCCAGTCGCCAGCCGAGCAGTTGCGCGCGGCTACGGAAGATCACGCAGCGTACCTGAGCGGCGGCGTCCTTGAGTGAGAAGTAAACGTGTCCCGACGGCGCGCGGCTGAGGTTGGAAACCTCGCCGGCAACCCAGCACAGTGGAAAGGCCGACTCCAGTCTTTCGCGGGCGAGCCGATTGAGCATGGAAACCGGGATCACCGGAGCGAGCGGGGGAAAGCCGGTACTTGCCGGTGCACTATCTGACATCCGTCGATTCTACATGCGTGGCCGCTCGAAGGGCTTTCTGCGGGGTTTGCCGGCCGTGGTGCAACCCTGTGGCAGGTAATCGACGATGTCCTTGGAAGCCGTCGCCGTCAGCACCGATACTCGCCAGGCTCTTGCGCTGCCCGTTGGACGAGCGCGCCGAAGAAACGTTTGTGCTCCGGGAACGCGGGCCCTTCGCCAACAGGCTATGCACAGCTTTATCCACAGTTCCGGGGGATAGCCGGTGCTTTCCAGGCCGCACCGGCACTTGCTGCAAACGCCGGCGCAGGCTAAAGTTCCACCCTCTGAAAATCTCCTGAGGTACGCCGTGCTTTCCATCCTTCAGGCTGCGGGTTGGCCGATCTGGCCCTTGCTGCTGGCATCGATTCTTGCTGTGGCACTGATCATCGAGCGCCTGGTGGCGCTGCGCAGGGTCAAAGTCGTACCGCCCGGCCTGCTGCAGAGGGTGGTCGGAGAATTCCGCAAGAATGGTGCCACGACGGCGATGATCACCGATCTGGAGGCGCATTCGCCACTCGGTCGGGTCCTCGCCGCTGGCCTGCGTAACGAGAGCAGCTCGCGCGAGATCATGAAGGAGTCGATCGAGGAAGCCGGCAGCGTTGCCTCGCACGACCTTGAGCGCTACCTGACAACGCTGGGAACGATCGCCTCGATCAGTCCGTTGATGGGTCTGTTCGGCACCGTCGTCGGCATGATCGAGATCTTCGGTTCGCAGGCGCCGAGTGGCAGCAACCCGATCCAGTTGGCGCACGGGATCTCGGTGGCGCTGTACAACACCGGTTTCGGCCTGCTGATTGCCATTCCCAGCATGATTTTCTGGCGGCATTTCCGCGCGCTGGTTTCCAGTTTCGTCGTCGACATGCAGCAGCAGGCGGTGCGTCTGGTCGAAGTCCTGCACGGCGAACGCAAGTCTTGAGGAGCGGACGATGAACTTTCGACGCGTTCGTGCCAGTGACGTGCCCGAGATCAATCTGATTCCGTTCATCGACGTGCTGCTGGTAATCATCATTTTTCTGATGCTGACCACCACCTATGCCAAGTTCTCCGGCCTGGAGATCAACCTGCCGACTGCCGATGCCAGCAAGCAGAACGAGCAGCCGAACGAAGTCCACGTCACCGTGACCCCCGCCGGCCAGGTGCTGATCAACAAGGCAGCGCTCGGCACGGTCAGCGTCAAGGCGATCAGCGAAGCGCTGCAGCGCGCGGTCGGCGACGCCAAGGATCCGGTGATCGTGATCAATGCCGATGCCAAAGCGACGCACCAGAGCGTTGTCGACATCATGCAGGCGGCGCAGGCTGCGGGCTATCCACGCATTTCATTCGCCACGCAATCGCCGCGCTGATGGCCGCTGGCGGCATCGCGCAGCGCCTGCCCCGTCTGTGGTACGAGCGGCATCTGGCTGCTGCGCTGTGGCCGCTGGTCCCGCTTTCCCTGGTGTTTGCTCTGCTGGTCGGGCTGCGGCGCTGGCTCTACCGCTACGGGGTACTGTCTTCGCATCGTCTGCCGGTGCCCGTTATCATCGTCGGCAATCTGACCGTCGGTGGCAGCGGCAAGACGCCATTGGTGCTGTGGCTGGTTCGTGGTCTCCGCGAACGGGGCTGGCGACCCGGCATCGTCAGTCGTGGTTACGCTGGCAGCGGCGAGAAGGTGCGGCCGGTGGTAAGCACTTCCGCCTGTTCCGTGGTTGGCGACGAGCCGCTATTGCTGGCAAGGCGCAGCGGGGTGCCCGTTTTCGTTGGCCGCGACCGCGTTGCGGCAGGGCAAGCCTTGCTGGCTGCTCATCCGGAATGCAATGTGATCGTCTCCGACGACGGGCTGCAACATTATCGGCTGCAGCGCGCGATCGAACTGGTCGTCTTCGACGGGCGGGGTGGCGGTAACGGCTGGTTGCTGCCTGCCGGCCCTTTGCGCGAGTCTTTGCGGCGCTTGTCAGGCGCCAGCGCAGTGTTGTGGAATGACCGCCCCGAGGCGGAGGTGGTACGTGCTGCCGAGAGCTTGCCACAGTTCGACATGCGGCTGGTCGGTCAGGATTTCGTTGCCGCTGGCGGCGTGCCGCGCCGTTGCGATGCCGATTTCCTGCGCGGACGGAAGCTGCATGCGCTTGCCGGCATCGGTGACCCTCAGCGTTTTTTTCGGCAGCTCGAGGCGCTGGGGCTGGAGTTCGAAGCGCATGCCTTTCCGGACCACTACCCCTATCGAGCGGCCGACCTGGCTTTCGCCGCCGACGGCGTGCTGCTGATGACCGAGAAAGATGCGGTAAAATGCGCGGCGCTGGTGACCGGTGAAGCTTGGGTGCTGCCGGTCGAGGCGGTGATCAGCAGCGCGCCGGGTGGTGCTGGTCTTTTCGAGATCATTCTGGAGAAGCTCCATGGACACACGCCTGCTTGATATTCTCGTCTGCCCAATCTGCAAGGCCAATCTCGAATATCGCAAGGCCCAGTCGGAATTGATCTGCAAGCCCTGCCGGCTGGCTTTCCCGATACGCGATGGCATTCCGATCATGCTGCAGGACGAGGCGCGCCCGCTGACCGCCGATGAGACCTGAACGGTAGGTGCCACGATGCGGTTCAAGGTGGTGATCCCCGCACGTTACGCTTCGACCCGCTTGCCGGCCAAGCCGCTACTCGATCTGGGCGGCAAACCGATGGTCGTGCGGGTCGCCGAGCGAGCCATTCTTGCGGGGGCCGAAGAGGTGGTGGTCGCCACCGACCACCCGCAAGTGCTGGCGGCTGTCGAGCGCCACGGCCTGCGGGCCCTGCTGACCCGCGTCGACCATGCCAGCGGCACCGATCGCCTGGCCGAGGTGGTCGACTCCGCGGGTTGGAGTGACGAGACCATCGTGGTCAATGTGCAAGGCGACGAACCCTTGATCGATCCGGCAGTGATCGTCCAGACGGCAGCGCAACTGGCGCAGAGTGGAGCCGATATCGCCACGGTTGCGCATCCGGTGACGGATGCCGCTGACTTTTTCAACCCCAACGTGGTCAAGGTGGTGTTCGCCGCCACGGGCGACGCGCTGTATTTTTCGCGGGCGCCGATTCCCTATGCGCGCGACCATTTTGCGCGCGAGGCGGGTGGCGAAACGCTGCCGGCGGAGATGTCGGCGTATCGTCACGTCGGACTGTACGCCTATCGTGCGCGCTTCCTGCGCACCTACGCGACCTTGGCACCGTCACCGCTCGAAAGTCTTGAAGCGCTGGAACAGTTACGCGCGCTGTGGCACGGATTTCGCATCAGCGTAGCGATTGCCGAACAGCTGCCGGCCGCCGGCGTCGACACGCCAGCGGATGCGCAGCGTGTCCAGGCGTGGTTCGAAAAGTTTGACCGTGCGTGCTTTTGAGGGTAAGTTGCGGCCTGTCAATCACGACGATGAGCTGGCGACGACCTGTAGCCGAAGTGCAAGTGTTTGAACTTCTGGACAATTCACTCGACCTGACGATCAACGAAAGCGACCCATGAAACTCATCCTGCTAGGTGCGCCAGGGGCTGGCAAAGGCACTCAAGCCCAGTTCATTTGTGAGCATTTTGGCATTCCCCAGATTTCTACCGGCGACATGCTGCGTGCGGCGGTGAAGGCCGGTACACCGCTGGGAGTGGCAGCCAAGAAGGTGATGGACTCGGGCTCCCTGGTGTCCGACGAGATCATCATCGGGCTGGTCAGCGATCGTCTCCAGCAGCCTGACTGCGCCGATGGCTACCTCTTCGACGGTTTCCCGCGCACCCTGCCGCAAGCGGAGGCGATGAAGGTCGCTGGTGTGGCGCTCGACTACGTGCTCGAAATCGACGTCGCTGACGAGGAGATTATCGAGCGCATGAGTGGGCGTCGCGTTCATCTTGCCTCCGGTCGTACCTACCACCTTCGCTTCAACCCGCCCAAGGTGGCCGGGAAAGACGATGTGACCGGAGAGGACCTGATTCAGCGCGACGATGACCAGGAAGCGACGGTTCGCAAGCGCTTGCAGATTTATCATTCGCAGACCAAGCCCTTGCTTGATTACTACCGGGCATGGGCCGCCACGGGCGATCCCAAGGCGCCGAAGTGTCCCCGAATCGCCGGCGTCGGTAGCGTCGAAGATATAAAGAAGGCAGCTTTCGATGCCCTCGGGTAGTAGCGCTCGTCAATGAAGGTGGGCCGGAGAAGTGCGGCCCTTGGCGTGCAGGTAGCTCTCGCGGCGGCTTCTCGTTCACGGGCTTGGGGCCACCGTGGTCTGCATAGCGCCGCTGCCGCGGCGTTTGTTGCGTCTGCGGACAGGCCAAGGCTCTGTTCGCCGCCGGCGCGTTCGGCGATGGCGAACCGTCCCGGGAATCATGCACTGATGGCGCCCGCATAATGACTGGCCGGTCCCACCACTGTCCTTCCCCGCATCCGCTGCGGGATGCTGCACACCTGGTTACCGCCGCTGCTCAGCGTGCAACGGCCCGGTGACCTGGCACTCAAGGTGATTTCAGGCTCGATTTGTTTCGCTTAAGGAAGTTATGGGGTAAATTCGACCCGCGGGGATCGCCCAAAGGTCTGGGCAATTTAAAAGAGGGAGGTTGCATATGTCGTATCTGATGTTCGCACTTATATGCGCCGTCATTGCTGTGGTTTATGGGGCGGCAATGACGAAATGGATTCTCGGTTTGCCTGCCGGCAATCCACGCATGCAGGAGATCGCCAAAGCAATTCAGGAAGGCGCTTCTGCATATCTGGCCAAGCAATACACCACCATCGGCATCGTCGGTGCGGTGCTTTTCGTCGTCATCTGGCTGGTGCTTGGCAAGTTGATGGCGATCGGTTTTCTGATCGGTGCCGTCCTTTCTGGTGCCACCGGCTTCATCGGCATGAACGTTTCGGTACGCGCCAACGTGCGCACCGCCGAAGCCGCGCGTAACGGCATTGCCGCAGCGCTCGATGTCGCTTTCAAGGGTGGCGCCATCACCGGCATGCTGGTTGTCGGTCTGGGCCTGCTCGGTGTCGCCGGCTACTACGCCGTACTGCGCGGCGGTGACTTCCAGCACGCCGTTGAACCGCTGGTCGGCCTCGCCTTCGGTGGCTCGCTGATCTCGATCTTCGCCCGTTTGGGGGGTGGCATCTTCACCAAAGGTGCCGACGTCGGCGCCGACCTCGTCGGCAAGGTCGAAGCCGGAATTCCGGAAGACGACCCACGCAACCCGGCGGTCATCGCCGACAACGTCGGTGACAACGTCGGCGACTGTGCGGGCATGGCGGCCGACCTTTTCGAGACCTACGCGGTGACCGTGGTGGCGACGATGGTTCTTGGCGCGATGATGCTCAAGGGCGTCGCCGGTGCCAACGACAATCTGATCATCTACCCACTGGTCCTCGGTGGCGTATCGATCATCGCTTCCATCGTCGGTTGCTTCTTCGTCAAGGCCAATGATGGCGGCAAGATCATGAACGCCCTCTACCGCGGCCTGGCCGTGGCTGGTGCGCTGGCGCTGGTCGCCTTCTACCCGGTGACCACCATGCTGCTCGGCGACGGCGTGACGCTTGCCGATGGCAAGCTGATCACCTCCGGGAGCATCTTCGGGGCGGCGGCCATCGGCCTGGTGCTGACCGGCTTGCTGGTGTGGATCACCGAGTACTACACCGGCACCGACTTCGCGCCGGTGAAGCAGGTCGCGCAAGCCTCGACGACCGGCCACGGCACCAACATCATTGCCGGCCTGGCCGTCTCGATGAAGGCTTGTGCGCTGCCGGTGCTGTCCGTCTGTGCGGCCATCTACATCACGCATGCGCTGGCTGGTCTGTACGGCATCGCTATCGCCGCCACTTCGATGCTGTCGATGACCGGTATCATCGTTGCCCTCGACGCCTACGGTCCGATCACCGACAACGCCGGTGGTATTGCCGAAATGGCCGGTCTGCCGGCGTCGGTGCGCGACGTGACCGACCCGCTGGACGCCGTCGGCAACACCACCAAGGCGGTGACCAAGGGCTACGCCATCGGCTCTGCCGGTCTCGCGGCACTGGTTCTCTTTGCCGACTACACGCATGCCCTTGAAGCCAACTTCGGTAGTGCTATGCGCTTCGACCTGTCCAACCACATGGTGATCATCGGCCTCTTCCTCGGTGGTCTGATTCCCTACCTCTTCGCCGCCATGGCGATGGAGGCGGTGGGTCGTGCTGCTGGGGCGGTGGTTGTCGAAGTGCGCCGGCAGTTCAAGGAAATCAAGGGCATCATGGAAGGCAAGGCGAAGCCGGATTACTCCCGCGCTGTCGGCATGTTGACCGCTGCGGCCATTCGCGAAATGATCATCCCCTCGCTGCTGCCGGTGCTGGTACCGGTGGTCGTCGGCCTGCTGCTTGGTCCGCAGGCACTCGGCGGCCTGCTGATGGGTACGATCATCACTGGTCTCTTCGTCGCCATCTCGATGACCACCGGCGGTGGTGCCTGGGATAACGCCAAGAAGTACATCGAGGACGGCAACTTTGGTGGCAAGGGTTCCGAAGCCCACAAGGCGTCGGTGACCGGCGATACCGTTGGCGACCCGTACAAGGATACGGCGGGTCCGGCGGTCAATCCGCTGATCAAGATCATCAACATCGTTGCGCTGATGATCGTCCCCTTGATGGTTCCCGCAGGGGCAATCAAGCCAGCCGAAGCCGCACATGCTCCGGCCGCCGCTGCGGTTGCCGCGATGACGGCGCTTCCTGCTGCCAAGATCTACTTCGAAACCGGATCGGCGGCGCTGCCGACCGATGCGGCGATGAACCTTGAGCTGGTGGTGGCTTACGCCAAGGCCAACCCGAGTGCGAAGCTGTTTATCGCCGGCTTCCATGACGAGAGCGGCAGCGCGGAAGCCAATGCCGAGGTCTCGAAGAACCGGGCGATGGCGGTCGGTGAGGCGCTGAAGAACGTCGGCATCATCGAGGAGCGGATCGAGATGAGGAAGCCGGCGTTGACGGTCGGCTCCGGAGACCCCGCCGAGGCGCGTCGCGTCGAGGTGGGCGTGCAGTAATCACCGCGCTGGTGGAAGCATAAGGAAAGGGCCGCGTTAGCGGCCCTTTTTTTGCGTGTGCGCCCGGCAGGGCGCACTTACTTGCCCATCCGGCGGCTCTGCGAGCAGTCGGGGCCCGACCGCTTTGCGGCGGGGGCAGGCTTTGCGCCCGCTAGCCTCCCGCGCTCAGCGTTGGATTGAGCGTGTAGGTGCCACTCAGGCTGGCCTGCGCGAGTACGTGCTCCCGCATTGCTGCACGGACCTGTTGGCCGCTCAGCGTGCCCTCGACCTGCAGCTGCGCCACATCGAGCGCGAAAACCGTGAACACATAGCGGTGGATGATCTCGTCGTTCCATGGTGGGCACGGGCCATCATAGCCGTAGTAGTCGCCGCGCATGTCGTTGTCGCCGGCGAACCAGCTGGTGTAGTCGTTGATTCCCTGGCGCGCGTCGTGCGGTGCGTGCGGACCGGGCTTGCCACGGGGCGTGATGTCGTCGGAAAATTCGCCTGCCGCGATCTCGCCCAGACTGGCCGGCAGATCGAACAGCACCCAGTGGAAGAAATCGACCCGCGGCAGTGATGCCGGTACCGTGCGGTCCTCCTGATTGACATCGTCCCCTTGGCTCGGAACGTCGGGATCGTGGCAGATGAGGGCAAAAGACAGCGTGCCGGCGGGCGCGCCGGTCCACGCCAGCTGCGGGTTGCGGTTGCTGCCGAGACAGACATGGTGCGCCGGGTCGACGACGCAGAACGCGAAGTCACCGGGGATTGGCTGTCCGGCGTTGAAACTACTGCTGGTCAATTTCATCGTTAGTCCTCCTGATGGATTACTCGGCCTTACTCGGCCGCGCTGCGTTTGAAATCGCGCAGGCGAAAACCGGCGACCCATAGTGTAGCGAAATAGACGGCGGCACCGACAGCGACAACGATCGAAAGCCGCAGCAGCCGCTCACTGGTGTTCCAGTTCAGCCATTCGCTCGCGTCGCCGCGCATGAACCAGAGCGCGGCAGCCATGCTCACCATGGCCAGCGCGAGTCGGCCGTAGAATAGCGGCCAGCCTGGCTGCGGGATATAGATGGCGTCCCGGCGCAAGCCCCGATAAAGCAGCGTGGCGTTGAGGATCGCCGCCAGGCCGATGGCCAGCGCCAGGCCGGCATGTTGTAGCCAGCCGATCAACAGCAGGTTCAACAGTTGCGTGACGGACAAGGAAATGATGGCGATTCTTACTGGCGTGCGTACGTTCTGACGAGCGTAGAAGCCCGGTGCAAGCACCTTTATCAGGATCATGCCGACGAGACCGACACTGTAGGCGGTTAGTGCATCGCGCGTCATCAAGACGTCGGTGGCGGTGAAGGCGCCGTGGTAGAACAGCGTTGTGATCAGCGGTACGGCGAGCATCGCCAGCGCCAATGCCGCTGGGGCGGCGAGCAGGAAGGTCAGTCGCAAGCCCCAGTCGAGCAGTCGGGAGTAGTCGTCGTGCTGCTGCGTGGCGTGGCATCTGGACAGCGAGGGAAGCAGGATGGTACCCAGAGCGGCGCCGAGAAGGCCAGCCGGGAACTCCATCAGACGGTCGGCGAAATAAAGCCAGGAGACGCTGCCGGTGGCCAGGAAGGAGGCGAAAACGGTGTTCAGCAGGAGGCTGATCTGGGCTACCGAAACGCCGAGCAAGGCCGGTGCCATCAGTCGGAAGATGCGGCGCACACCCTCGTCGTGGAGGTTCAGCGAGAATCTGGGCAGCATGCCGATACGCTTCAGGGCGGGGATCTGAAAGGCCAGTTGCGCGGCACCGCCGATAAAGACGGCCCAGGCCAGGGCCATGATCGGTGGATCGAAATACGGCGTCGCAAAAAGCGCCATGGCGATCAACGAGACGTTGAGCAGCACTGGCGTAAAGGCGGGTACGGCGAAACGGCTCCAGGTATTGAGCACGCCGCCGGCGAGCGCCACCAGCGACATGAACAGGATGTAGGGAAAAGTGATGCGCGTCAGCTCGACGGTCAGCGCAAACTTCGCGGGCTCGTCGGCAAAGCCCGGTGCCGAGACATAGACCAGCAGAGAGGCTGCGACCATGCCGACTACGGTCACCGCCAGAACGATCAGGAAAAGCAGGCTCACCACCCGGTCCACCAGCTGCCGGGTTTCCTCGTTTCCGCGCCGGTTCTTGTATTCGCCGAGCACCGGCACAAAGGCTTGTGAGAAGGCACCTTCGGCAAACAGGCGGCGCAGCAGGTTGGGCAGCTTGAAGGCGACAAAGAACGCGTCGGTCAGCACGCCGGCACCGAAAGTGCGCGCGATCACGAAGTCCCGCACGAATCCCAGGATGCGCGACAGCAGGGTCATGCTGCTGACGGTGGCGAGTGTTTTCAGGAGGTTCATTGCGGGTCCGGGCAGCGTCGTACAGGCGCAAAGCCGCTCATCTTAGCGCCTGTACGTCGGCAAACAAAACTGCTGGATGGCTCGGTCGCGGCGTCGGCTTGTCAGCGCGTTGTAACGGGCGGAATGTGGCGCCGCTCAGGATCGGCGCGGGAGTGCCGCGGACGAAGATCGACGGCGCTGCATCGTGATCAGGATCGCCCCCGGTCGGGAAGCTGTTCGTTCGGGCGACCGCCCGTGGCGATCGCTACCCGGCAGCGCTGCGTGCCGGGAATTTGGCCGACTGCCCGCACGCCCCGCCTCCTCAACTACGGCTTTTTCTTCGCCTCGGCGTCGGGGTTGATCGTGATGCCTCGCTGATTGAGCGCATTGACCACCGCCTGTGCATTCTTGTTGCCGGCGCTGGCCAGTTTTTGCGTGCCAGCAGCCAGTGAATCGAGCTGCGCGCGCATTTTCTGGGCGTTCTGATAGGTCGCTTCCTGCGTGCTGCGCAGGCCCGCCAACTGGGCGCGCTCCCCGTAAAGCTGGCTGGCCTGGAAGCCGAACCAGACCACCAGTGCCAGAGCGATCAACAGCACCGGGACGAACAGGTTTGCAGGTTTTTGTTCGGTCATGTCGTTCACCGCGCCGGGCCAGGTTGAGCAGCAGTGCTGAAGCTGATGCCCTGCGAAGCCAGCAGCTCGCGCAAAGCGGTGTCGTTATCCTTGGCCGCCAGGTCCGCCAGCGACTTGATCAGGGACTGGTAGAG
>NZ_JAVTWB010000018.1:0-3279 GCF_032229525.1 Accumulibacter sp.
CCTACATCACTCGCCACGAGCTACCCTTCGTACTTCGCCAGGCCGAACGCAAGGCCTTGAAGCTGGGCATGCTGTACGTCAGTACGGTCGCCAGGGGCGCCTTGTCGGTCACCGCCACGATCGACCGCAGCGAGCGCACCGTCGATCTGGCCGACACCCTCGGCATCAACAGCCCGGACAAGCCGCTGGACCTGCTCGAGGACAAGGGTGATCGCAATCTACTTTACAAACTCACCGCCCGGAAGGTCCACCATCAGCAGCAGGCCGTCGCAAACCCGGTGCGGCCTCGTCGAAGACCGGCGCTGCCGTGTAACCGAGCCAGCCGAGTGCGGCGAAGAGCGCCAGCCAGAGCACGGCCCAGACGGGCCCTTCGAGGTAGAAGAATCCCGCCCCGCCGACAGCGCGGCCCAGCGCGACGCTGGTTAGGACTACCACTGGCAAGGGCCATCG
This sequence comes from Accumulibacter sp., assembly GCF_032229525.1. GTDB lineage: Bacteria > Pseudomonadota > Gammaproteobacteria > Burkholderiales > Rhodocyclaceae > Accumulibacter. The sequence goes on from NZ_JAVTWB010000018.1 coordinate 451, forward strand.
ATCGAGCCATGCAAGAACCGGCCGTGCTGCCGGCTGACGACTGGTGGTCACGCGGCTGCTCCGTCAGTTAATGGTCGTGCTTTCGTCGCCACTGCCGAGCCCGCCCATCACGGGGGGCAGGGCGGAACGTGGCATTCATGGAAGAAGGCGTGCGCTCCGGGCTTTCACTGCCGCAGCAGCTTTTCTCGCAGCCACGTTCCAAGGGGTGACGGGTGGAGGACGTAAGCGACGCGCAGAGTGTTCGGGTGCTTCGGGTCAATCTCGCACATCAGATCATAGGACCTCTGCGCCAGCTCCTGCTCACCCTGGGCATGAAAGTAGCGCGCGACAATACTCTGGAAGCCCAATACCTCCGTTACATGGAAGCGCACGCGCTCGGGGTAGAGCAGTCTGAGATCGAGTTTGTGGTCGAAGATCTCGGCGATCCTGGCGGCTTCGCCGCGTCTCAGACAGTCCTCTGCCAAGGCGATGCGGCCAAACAGATAATCGGGGAAACGCCGCACCGTCTCCTCCAGAACGCGCGCGGCCTCGGCGTGCTCACCCATGTTGTGGCAAGCGGCGTACAGGTAGTTGTGCAGCTGGGCAATCTCCGGATACTGCTTGATGAGGACTCGCACCTCCGCCAGCGCCTCCCTGGGTTGGTTCTTCATTACCTTGGGGTACAGGGCGTTGATCCGTTCCTGGACGTCGGCGGGCAGTCGATCGAACGCAGCGTCGGCGATGGGCTCGTTCGTGATCTCGTAGCTGCACAGGGTCACCGGCCCCGTCAGCTCGCCGGCAAGGCCCGCCTGCTGGGCGTCGACAGCGGTCAGGAAGTGGAAGCCCTTGGCACCCAACCGGCTGGTCAAGGTTTCCAGGATGTGCTGCGACTGCGCTGGCGTGTCTTCAGCTCCGCTTACGTACAGTGGCTTGTCGTCCTTGCCGTAGGTGTAGCGCTGCGCACACGCGGCGGCGTCGATGTTCCCGAAGAGCGCGGCGGCAGCGGCATATTCGGCATGCGGTGGGAAGCCAAGATCTCGGGCGTAGTCGACCGCGCCCTCGATCAGCTTGCGCAGGCAGCCTGGATCGATCGCTTCGAAGTCGAAGGGCTGCACGAACGCCGCCCATTCGTCTGCTGAAACGACGCTGAAGCGCGCTTTCTTGACGCCCAGGCAGTAGACGTCGACCACAAAAGCGGCCAGGGCCATGTCGCCGTTGGGCAGCGCACGCGCCAGGGCGAGCATGCCGATGCCCTTGGCAAAGAGGTTCCTGGTCACCAGGGCAGCGTGGATCGGTAAATCCGCCGCCTGTGGGGCAGGCCGAGCTTCGCGAGGCTGTCGCGCAGGCCTTCGCGCGTTGTGGCTTTTGCGTTTTCTGGCGAGGGTCTTCTGCCGGCGTTTTTCGTCGAGCGTCATCGCGCTATCGCCCGCCGGTGACAGTTGTCGGAGAGGGATGCGATTGATGTGCATGCGGTCATGCGCACATTTTAGCGGAGGTCAGCTGATCGCGGCGCTGGCGACGCGCGAAGGGGGGCCATCAACGGCAAAAGGAGCGCCTTGCGCCTGCGTATGCGTGAACACCATGCCCTGGCCGAGAGTGCCTTCGCCGACCTTGAAGCGCGCTGCACGAATGTCCACAATGCCGCCGCGCGCGTCAGACGGCAGCGCCGCGAGCAAGGCCTCGATACGGTCGCGCTGAGCGCCAAGATCGCGATGCTGGGCGGCGAGTTCGCGAGACATGCGATGCTGCGTGGCCAGCGCGGCTTCGCGCTGGCGCTGAGAGTGCGCATCGGCGTGAGCGAGGCTTTTTGCTCGATCAGCAAGCCATCTTGCTCTTCGGGCAAGCCTTTTTTCTCGACGCGCAAAGCGGCGAGGTTTGCACCACAAGGCCTTGATGCTTGCACACCGAGGTTCAGAGGCTTGCGGCCAGGGATCGGAAGCTTGCCGTCGAGGCTCGGAGCCTTGCGCCTGAAGCTCCGAGCCTTGCGCGCCGAGGGCAACGCCTGGCGCCGCGCTCAGGCGCCGCCCGGGAGCGGTTTACGCTCGCGGCTGTAGCGACCGGCCATCGCTTCCTTCAAGGCATCGAGCCCGGCGCCCGTGCCGAAGACCTTGGCCAGCGCACAAGCCTCAAGCGCGGCGTTCAGGATGTCGCTACCGAGCGCCATTTCCGTGTCGTCGGCGCGGGCCAGCAGCACCCAGTTTCTCGCCGCTACCGACTGCGCGGTGCAGCGATTTCCGCCACCGCATCGGGTGCTTGGCCGTTAGCGTCGTCGCCTTCAGCGACTTTCTGGTCGCTCCATACCAAAGGCCGGTCGCGCTGAGACTCATCAAATCCCATGGGCTTGTAGCCAAACTCCGATCGCCTGTGGTGCTGCCCGCGGTTTTCTCCCCCGAGGCTTGTCCGACGCCTGCACGCAGCCTCCCCGCGCGCAACCGTGTTGGCAGTTCGAGGCAGGCATCCGACAAGCACGCGGTTGGCGTGATTCTTCCTTGCCAGATGGCATTGCCGTTTGATGCGGAAAGCATTTCTTCCTGTCGTCGGCAGGCCGAGTCGATGGCACGGCGTCGCGCGTGTTTTCGGGTGAAATGCCAGCGGCAATGATGAGGGAATCGGGCCCGCACTGGCCACCAAACACCACCAAATGGGGAGTAACTCGATGCACAAGTCCGAGTGAATTGAAGCGCTGGCGAGCAAAACTGAGCTGTCCAAGTTGGCCACGGGCCGTGCCGTTGAGGTTCTGCTTGAAGAAATCGTGGCCGGCGGTGCGGTGACGCGGGTGGGTTTTGGCGCTTGCAAAGCGGCACCGCGCGCGGCTCGCGAAGGCAAGAACCCGAAAATCGGCTGAGTCCC
>NZ_JAVTWB010000019.1:0-12436 GCF_032229525.1 Accumulibacter sp.
TGCACGGTCGCCTTTTCGCCGGGTGGGTCCAGCTTGCGCTCGCCGGCAACGGTGAGTACGCCCTTCTCGATCTGCACGTCGAGGGTGGCCGGGTCAATGCCGGGGGCGAAGGCATAGACTTCGACCGAGGTGGCGGTGCCGCCGACGTTCATTGCCGGGAAGCCGCCGCGGGCGACGCCGCGAATGCTCGGGGAGAGATGGAAACCCTGCTGCATTTCACGTTGCAGCCGTTCCAGTTCCGCGAGCACGTCGCGGGGAAACAGAGAGCGGTACATCATGTTGAATCCTCCATGCGGGTGGCTCAGGGGCGCCGGGAGTGGCGCTTCCCTACCAAGCTGGGGACTTTTTTGGCCACTTCAATGGCTTGATTTCGCGCATCATCGTCGCCATTTGTTATTGTTAGCTGACTAACCCGGCAGATCGAGGATGGATCATGGAATTCAAGGACTACTACCAGGTTCTGGGGGTTTCGCGCGAGGCCACGGCCGACGAGATCAAGAAGGCTTACCGAAAACTGGCGCGCAAGTATCACCCGGATGTTTCCAAGGAAGTGGACGCCGAAGCGCACATGAAGGAGGTCAATGAGGCCAATGCAGTGCTCTCGGACACGGAAAAACGCGCTGCCTACGATCAACTGGGCCGTGGCTACCGGCCGGGCCAGGAGTTTCGCCCGCCACCCGACTGGGATGCCGGCTTCGAGTTTTCAGGCCGCGGCGCTTCGCCGGGCGAAACAGCGGACTTCTCCGATTTCTTCGCCGAGATGTTTGGCCGCATGGGCGGCGCGCGCGGCTTCTCTGGCGGCCAGCGGACGCAGTTCCAGTCGTGCGGCGAGGATCATCACGCCAAGGTGCTGTTGGACATCGAGGACGCCTTCAGCGGCGCCACCCGGCAGATCTCCCTGCGGGCGCCAAAGACGGATGCGCAGGGGAGGGTGGCGCTGGAAACGCGCACCTTGAATGTCAGGATTCCGCAAGGGGTGCACGCTGGCCAGATCATTCGTCTGGCCAGCCAGGGCGCGCCGGGATTTGGTGGCGCGCCGGCCGGCGACCTGATGCTGGAAGTCCAGTTCCGGCCGCATGCACGTTTCCGCGCCCACGGGCGCGACCTCCATCTGACGCTGCCGGTTGCCCCCTGGGAGGCCGCGCTTGGCGCGGTGGTGCAGGTGGACCTGCCGCAAGGCGGTGTCAATGTGCGCATTCCGGAAGGGACGCAAAGCGGTAGGCAAATGCGCGTGCGTGGCAAGGGCATCCCGGGCACGACGCCGGGTGACCTGCTGCTCGACATTCAGGTGTTGCTGCCGCCAGCCGACACGGCCAGGGCCAGAGAACTCTATGAAAGCATGGCGCGGGAGTTGGCCTTTGACCCGCGTGACCAGGGGAGGGCATGAGCGATGCGTGACGAGGAGATCCTGAGCGGTAGCCTGCTGGAAGAGAGCTGGCTGACGTTGGAGCAGCTTGCCGCCGCCTGCACCGCCGAACCCGCCTGGCTGCAGCGTCACATCGACGAGGGGCTGATCCCGCAGGCCGAAAGCGTCGCCGGCGTGTGGTGCTTTTCCAGTATCACTCTTCTTCGCGCCCGGCGCATGCGCCAGCTCGAGCGCGACTTCGATGCCGTCCCCGAATTGGCCGCGCTGGTCGCGGACCTGCTCGAGGAACTCGATGAATTGCGTGAAAGCGCCGCTGGTGGCCGCCCGGAGTGAGCCACAGCTTCCGCGGTGAGCTGGCCGTGAAATGGCTGGAGCAACCGACTGCAGACGCTTGCTGCCAAGCGCAATTTGACTTCACTTGCAGCTTCCGGGGATACTCCCAAGGGTACGGTTGACCTGCCGCTTTCAGCCCGATCCATGACCGCTTCGGTGGCGAAGGTTGCGCGGCGAGCCGAAAATTCCGTGACCTCGGCTAGCCTGCTCGCGCCAGGGTCCGCAGCCAGATCTCGCTGGCGGCCGGCGTCTCGTCGGCGCTCTGCCAGCACGCTTATTCGATCCTTTTACTGACCGACCTCGGGGTTCAATCATGGCGATACTCAAACAATTCGACGAACTGGTGGTGACATCGCGACCCGGGCAGCCGGCCGGTGCCCCGCTGAACGAGATGCGCGAGCACACGGTGCGTTGTCTCGGCCCGCACGGCCTGCACCGGATGGCCTATACCGAGTGGGGAGATGCGGCCAATCCACGCGTGCTGATCTGCGTGCACGGCCTGACCCGCAACGGACGGGACTTCGACGTGCTGGCGAATGCGCTGGCTAGTGATTACCGGGTCGTCTGCCCGGACATCGTCGGCCGCGGGCGCAGCGATCGCCTGTTCTTTCCCGACGATTACGCCCTGCCGATCTACGCCAACGACATCATCGCACTGATCGCCCGGCTGGGCGTCGAGTCGGTGCATTGGCTGGGGACCTCGATGGGGGGGCTGATCGGCATGTTTCTTTCGAGCCTGCCGGGGTCACCGATCAGCCGCATGGTGCTCAACGACGTCGGGCCGCTGATCGCCCTCGACGCGCTGCAAAGGATCGGCGAATACCTCGGCAAGGCGCCGGATTTCGCCGATCTCGGCGAGGCCGAGATCTACGTGCGTACGGTTTGTGCGCCCTTTGGCGCGCTGACCGACGCGCAATGGCGTTTCATGACCGTCGTCGGCACACGCCCGAAAGCCGAAGGCGGCTTCGAGATGAACTACGACCGCCAGCTTGCCCTGCCGTACCAGAAGGCCTTCCTCGAAGCCAAGGAAATCAGCCTGTGGCCGATGTACGACGCCATCCGCTGCCCGACGATGGTCCTGCGCGGCGCCCAGTCGGACATCCTCGCGCACGACACCGCGGTCGAGATGACCCTGCGCGGACCCAAGGCGAAGCTCGTCGAAGTGCCGAATGTTGGGCATGCACCGATGTTCCTCGAAGAGTCGCAGGTGCGCCTCGTGCAGGACTTTCTGCTCGCCGATCCAGGCTGAGCCTGGGTCCTGCCGTGCTCAGGGTGTTGCCGACGGGTAGCGGGGCAGGTCTGGTGCCTCGACGCTTCTTCCGGCGATGAACCTCGCCCATCTGCTCGCCCGCAGCGCCCGGGTTTTCCCGGAGCGGGCGGCCGTCGCGCTCGGCAAGCGCGAGTTGTACTCCTACGGCGAGCTGTTCCGCCGTGCGGCGAGCATCGCCGCTGCGCTACGCGGCAGCATCGGCCTGCAAGCGGGCGACCGGGTGGCGCTGTTCATGGCCAACTGCCCGCAGTACCTTGAGCTGCTCTACGGTATCTGGCACGCCGGCCTGGTGGCGGTGCCGATCAATCACAAGCTGCACCCGCGCGAGGTCGCTTTCATTGTCGGGAATTCGGCGTCGTCCCTGCTGTTCGTCGCCGGCGAGCCGGGCTCGTCTGCGCAGATGTGGACCGACGGCGCGCCGGGGCTGCGGATAGTCTCCATCGATGGTCCGGCGTATCGGCAACTGGCCATCGGTGAGCCGATCGACGTCGTGCCGCGGGCACCGGACGATCTCGCCTGGCTCTTTTACACGTCCGGGACCACCGGCCGACCGAAGGGCGTGATGCTCTCGCAGCGCAACCTGCTGGCGATGACGTTTTGCTACTTCACCGACGTGGACCAGGCGGCCTCGTCTGACAGCATCCTCTACGCCGCGCCGATGTCGCACGGCGCCGGCATGTACAACTTCGCGCACGTACTGGTCGGCGCGCGGCATGTCGTCCCCGAGTCGGGCGGCTTCGATCCCGCGGAGATCCTGGCCTTGTCGCAGCGCTTCGGCCAGGTCTCGCTGTTCGCCGCCCCGACGATGGTCCACCGCCTGGTCGAGCACGTCGCCGAACAGCAAGCGGATTGCAGCGGCATCAAGACCATCGTCTATGGTGGCGGCCCGATGTATCTCGAGGACATCCGGCGCGCACTCGCCGTCCTCGGTGACCGGCTGGTGCAGATCTACGGCCAGGGCGAGAGCCCGATGACGATCACCGCCCTGTCGCGCGAACACCTCACGGATCGTACGCATCCACGCTATCTCGAACGTATCGTTTCGGTTGGCGTCGCGCACAGCGTCGTCGAGGTGCTGGTCGCCGACGCTGACGGCCTGCCGTTGCCCGCTGGATCTGCCGGCGAAGTGCTGGTGCGCGGCGAAACGGTGATGCAGGGCTACTGGCGTAACCCGGAGGCAACGGCGGCGACGCTGCGCGACGGCTGGCTGCACACCGGTGACGTCGGTGTGCTCGATGCCGACGGCTTCCTGACGCTGAAGGACCGCTCCAAGGACGTGATCATCAGCGGTGGCAGCAACATCTATCCGCGCGAAGTCGAGGAGGTTTTGTTACGGCACGCGGCCGTCGCCGAGGTCTCGGTAGTCGGCCGGCCGAGTGCCGAATGGGGCGAGGAGGTCGTCGCCTTCGTCGTCTGCCGGCCGGGCATGGCGGCGCCGATCGAGGAGCTTGATGCCCTGTGTCTGGATGCGATCGCGCGCTTCAAGCGGCCGAAAGACTATCTTTTCGTTGCGGCGCTGCCCAGGAACAACTACGGCAAAGTGCTCAAGACCGAATTGCGGCGCCACTGGACGACACAAGGGGAGAATTGAAGATGGGCGGACGTCTGCAGGACAAGGTGGCGATCGTCACCGGTAGCGGTTCGGTCGGGCCGGGTTGGGGCAACGGCAAGGCGATTTCGGTGCTCTTCGCACGCGAGGGAGCGAAAGTGGTCGGCGCCGACATCGACGCCTCGGCTGCCGCAGAAACGCAGCAGATCATCGCCGACGAAGGCGGCAGCAGCATCGCCGTGGTTGCCGACATGACCCTTGCCGCCGATGTTGAACGCATGGTGGCGGCGGCCCTCGACGCCTATGGGCGGATCGACATTCTGGTCAACAACGTTGGTATTGCGGTTGTCGGGGGGCCGGCCGAACTCGACGAAGCGACCTGGGATCGCCTGATGACGGTCAATATCAAGAGCGCCTATCTGACCTGCCACCACGTCCTGCCGGTGATGATGCGTCAGCACGCCGGGGCGATCGTCAACAATGCATCGGTGGCCGTGCGCGGCTGGGCCGGCGTCAATTACGGTTTTTATGCGGCCAGCAAGGGAGCGATGGTAGCAATGACCCGCACCATGGCCATTCGCCATGCGCCCGATGGCATTCGCGCCAACTGTGTGTTGCCAGGACTGATGAACACGCCGCTGGTCCATGCCGCGCTGACTCGTGTTTATGGCGAAGAAGGCGACATAGCCAACCTCATCCGCACCCGTGACGCCCAGTGTCCGCTGGGCCAAATGGGCGACGCCTGGGATACCGCCTACGCGACGTTGTTTCTCGCCTCGGACGAGGCCAAGTACATCACCGCTACCGAACTCCTCGTCGATGGCGGGTTGTCGGCGCGCTTCGCCTGAGGTGTTCCGCGCGAAGGAATCCCGGCTCTGTTCATGGGAGGACAAAGAACTTGGCTCGGCGCGATGCATCGTTCGTGAAAGGGAAACCAACGCCGGTCCGGTGTGATGACTACCTTATCGTGCACCTTGCTACTGTGGACTAACGCAAGACCCGGCTGTTAACTGCTTCGGTCGCAGGGCCGGCGAAACTGACGCAGCTTGTCGACGCCAACGCGCTTGGTGAAGGTCGGGAGAGTTGGTTTTCTTTGCTTGCCGTCGCCGGATTTTTTTGGGAACTCTGACGCTGTTCATCATGGGTTTTCAATGCGCCGTACGGATGGAGCAAAGGCGCGGTGCTGATGCTCCGGTCGTACGGCCTGAAAACGCGGCTTCAGGTGTCGAAATTTTTTACACTCGGGTGGTGTGTTTCGAATTGTTGAATATTTAAGGCGTTGATTGTTAAGTCGATTAATATTTAGGCATGGTTATTGCTGTACTCAATGGTCTTCCGCTGCATCTTGGTTTTGGAAGTAACTAACGCCCTCTCTTTTTCTGGAGTTAAAAAAATGACCATGAAACTAAAGCTCCTTGCCTTGGGTGTAGCTTGCGTCTTTGCGCAGCCCGCTGCTGCGGTTGCCCTGATTACCAACGGTGGTTTCGAGTCCGGTTTGACGGGATGGACCGTTACTGACCTGGCCGCTAGCAGCGGCTCATGGTTTTCAGTCTCGGGAACGAGTACACCTCTGTCTAGTGGCGCAACGGTGGGAGCTGCGGGCGGAACCAGCTATGCGGTTACCGACCAAACCGGGCCAGGAACTCACGTCCTGACTCAAAGCTTCGTCGTGCCCGTAGGTGCCACGTTGGTGATGCTGGCATTCGACATGTTTGCCAATGATCAGAGTGGCTCCGGGGGAATTATTGACCCAGCCGGCCTGGATCATACGGGCTCGGCGAATCAGCACGCCAGAGTCGATCTGCTGACAGGCTTGGCTCTGCCTTTCGATACCGGTGCCGGTGTTCTGGCGAACTTCTACCTCGGAGTGGATGCCGGGGCCAACCCCCACCCCTGGACCAGCTATTCATTCGATATCACAAGTTTTGTCACCCCCGGTTCCACCTATCAGCTTCGGTTCGGAGAGGTGGACAACCAGCTCTTTTTCAATCAGGGCGTGGACAACGTAGGCATCGAGGCAACCACGGGCGCTGTCCCCGAACCAGCTTCTCTCGCCTTGCTGGGTATTGGCTTGGCGGGTCTGGGTGCGCTGCGCCGTCGGAAGGTCGAAGTCTGATTCGACCCTGCTCGGCAATGCCCCCGCGGCGGCCGATGGCCGCCGTTTTTTTTCACGCGGATCTGGCAAGGGGACGGGATCGTCGCGTTGTTTCTTGATGCCTTCTCGCTATTTTCACGCGCCGGACACGAGCAAGCTCACGTATTGTGCCGGTGACGCGGAGTACTGCCGGGAGTGCCGCCGATGGTTCGGCGGTTTCTGTCATCGTCCGGGGCACAAACTCGCAGGAGCGTTGGCGGCTTGCCATCTGCTTTCGAAGTATATGGAGCGAAAGAGCTCGTGGTACGGCCACCATCGGCGATCTCGATCGTGCGTTAGACTGTCTCGCGTTGCGCAGGCGCAAGAAGCCAATGCTGTCGAGTGTGCACCGGGGCGCCCTGCGCCGGTCGCGTAGGGCTGCGCTGCAGATGCGACGCCTGGAATACCGCCTACGCGACGCTGTTTCTTGCCTCGGACAAGGCCAAGTACATCACCGCTACCGAACTCCTCGTCGATGGCGGGTTGTCGGCGCGCTTCGCGTAGCGCATGTCGCGCGCGCCGGCAGCACCGCGTGTTCCAGGTAGGTTCGACGGCCGCGACGGATGGTCAGCGATCGGGCGCGGCCTTTCCAGGGACGTGCCCAGGGTGTCATTTTGTCCACCACAGCGGAAAGCCGGTGTACCACCAGGACCCTTCGGATGCACGCTGACCGGTGTGGCAAGCAAGGTCGCCAGGGGAGGAGGCGCCGAGTCGATCGCCACTACCCCTCAGACCGGAAAACAGCAGCCGCACACGGGGAGCGGCGGCGACACGTCGCTGGCGATGTGGTTCGCTCGCCACAGGGCACATCAGTCGATCGAGCGTGCGCCAGACATTCAGATCACGCTGCGGCAGGGAAGGAAGTGTGGCCATGGCAACCCCCGAAAAGTGATTGGCAAGAAGGTGATCGACGGATATCGGCGCTAGCAGTCATGCGCCGATGACGAAGAGTCACACGGCCTGTGGCAAGTTCGTGTGACGTGCTTCACGATCGAACTCACTTTGCCGTTTCGGCCCAGACGCGATCGCTCGAGGCGCTCCCGACGCCGTGGCGGTGCGAGCATTTGCCGGCGGCGGCGGTATCATGGCGAATCCAGGGCATTGGTCGTTCGGCAGTCGCCGGCCGATCATCACAGGGAGTGGCGATACCGCCAGTCAGCATGAATCGCTTTCTACCATCAGCTCAGTCGTGCCTTACGACGTCGGGTCACCCCGCAAGCGGGCCAGAGGCCCGCTAGTGGTGCGCTCGCCCCGGCTGATCGAGGTCGACCGCCAGGAACCGGCGGCGATCCGTGCCGAGTTGTCGGGTGAACTGGCAGCGTCGCCGGCCGTGATTTCGCCCAAGTACTTCTACGATGCGCTGGGCTCGAGACTCTTTGCGGCGATTACCGAACTGCCCGAGTATTACCCGACGCGCACCGAGGCGGCGATCTTCGCGCGCCATGTCGAGGCCATCGCCGCCGGTCTGCCGAGCGGTCTGACGCTGGTCGATCTCGGCGCCGGCAATTGCGAGAAGGCGGCGCGCCTGCTGGTGCCGTTCGCCGTGCGCACCTACGTGGCCGTCGACATCTCGGCGGCTTTCCTGCGCGACTCGCTCGAACGCTTGCAACAGCAGCACCCGGACATCGACATGTTGGGGGTCGGCACCGATTTTTCGCATCGCTTGAGTTTGCCGGGGGAAATTGGCGACGGGCCGCGGCTGCTGTTCTATCCCGGTTCGAGCATCGGCAACTTCACGCCGGCGCAGGCGCTCGACTTCCTGCGGCAACTGCAGCGCGCAGCGCAGGGCGGCAGCCTGCTGATCGGCGTCGACTTGCTCAAGCCGGTCGAGGTGCTCGAGGCGGCCTACGATGATTCCCTTGGCGTCACTGCGGCATTCAATCGCAACCTGTTGCGGCATATCAACCGGCTGATCGGCAGTGATTTCGCGCTGGCCGACTGGCGTCACCTGGCGCTGTTCAATGGCGCGCAGTCGCGTATCGAGATGCATCTCGAGGCAGTGCGCGCGGTCAGCGTGCGCTGGCCGGGTGGCGAGCGGGCGTTCGCTGCCGGCGAACGCATGCATACCGAGAATTCCTACAAGTGGCGGCCCGAGGATTTCGCCGCCCTCCTGGGTAAGGCCGGTTTTTCGGCGATCCAGCGGTGGACCGACGAGCGCGGCTGGTTTGCCGTGTTTCTCGCGCAGGCGGGCGAGGGTCGGTAGTGATCTCCGGCCAGGGGAGCTCAGCGGTCGATCGCGCAGCTGCGGAATCCCGCGTAAATGTCGTTGCGTTCCAGCGTGAAGAAATTGCGGTAGCGCGGGTGCACCATCTCCGGTGCCGTAGCGCAGCTCCCACCGCGCAGCACACGGCGGCTGCCAAACCAGGGCGCCGAATAGTCGCGGTAGGGATGGGCGCAAAAACCGGGGAAAGGCAGGAAGCGGCTGGCGGTCCACTCCCAGACCTCGCCCCACTGCAGGCGCGCGTCGGTCAGCGCCGCGTACTCCCACTCGGCTTCCTCCGGCAGTCGACGGCCCGCCCAGCGGCACCAGGCGTCGGCCTCGAACCAGCTGAGGTGCACGGCGGCGGCCGCGAGTGGCAGCGGCTGCCATTGCCCGAAGACACGGTGTTGCCATTGCGTGTCGACCTGGCGCAGATAGCGCGGCGCGCCGAGCGTGTTGGCCTCGCACCACTGCCAGCCTTCCGCCGACCACCAGCGCGCATCCTCGTAGCCACCGGCGGCAACGAAAGGCAGATAGCGCTGCCAGGTGACCGCTTCAGGGTCGACGGCGAACGCGGAGAGGTGGACGCGGTGCGTTGGCAGTTCATTGTCGAAGGCGAAGCCCGCTTGGGCGTAACCCAGGGACCACTCGCCAGCCGGCAGGCACAGGCTGGCCGCTGGCGGCTGGCCGATCAGCGCCGGCGACGGCGACGGTGCTCCGGCCAGCAGCGCGGCGGGCAGGGGAATGTCGAGCGCCTGCGCCATGTAGGTCGCCGCCTCGGCGTGCATCTGCTCGTGGAAGAGCACCAGGCGGAAGAAATAAAGGTCGGCCGGCTGCTCGGCCGTCTGCGCCTGCAGCGCCAGGGTTTCGATCAGGCCCGCCTCGAGATAGGCACGGGTGGCAGCCAGATCGGGCAGCGGCAGCTGCCAGCGCGTTTCCTGCGCGACGACGCTGGAGTTGTAAAGAGCGTCCGCTGCCGGCAGGCGGCCGCTCGGCCGCTGATGCTCGGGGTCGCAGGCAACGCCCAGTGCTCGCTGCCGATTGCGGGCGATCCAGTAGTCCTGAAACCAGCCGACATGGCCGACTTCCCACAGCGGCGGATTCAGCTGGGTCGAAAAAGGAACGCGCAGCGTTGGTCCCAGTGCTTGTTCATAAACCGCCAGCAAGGCCAGCGTACGCTGGCGTGCTGCCGTCAGCGCAGCTGCCAATTCCTGCGCCCCGCCTGCACGGGCGCCGTCGGCTGCTGCCCATTGGCTGGGTGGTTTCACGGATTCGGGCCTCCTCGATGAACGCGGGCGTATCGCAGCGGTGTTTCCAAGTGGTGATTGTGAGCCCGGCGCTGGCCGATGCCAACAACGGTAACTGGCGGACGGCGCGCCGTTGGCAAGGATTCCTGTCGTCGCCGAGCCGGATCGTCACGCAATGGCCGGACGAGTCAGCCGACGACGATCGGGTCATGCTCGCCCTGCACGCGCGGCGCTCGGCGCCGTCGATCGCCGCCTGGCGGCAGATGCATCCGTCGCGGGGGCTGGCACTGGTGCTCACCGGCACTGACCTTTATCGCGACATCCAGCGCGATGCCACGGCGCAGCGCTCCTTGCAACTGGCCGACGCGCTGGTAGTGCTGCAGGAACGTGGCCCACTGGCCTTGCCCGCCGAACTGCGCCCGAAAGCGCGGGTGATCTTCCAGTCGACGACCAGCCGGCAGGCGCTGCCCAAGACCCGACGCCGCCTGCGCGCCTTGATGGTCGGCCACCTGCGCGACGAGAAATCTCCGCAGACGCTCTTCGCCGCCGCCCGCCTTCTCGCTGGCCGCGACGACATCCGCATCGACCACATCGGCGACGCACTCGATGCGCGCCTCGGCGAGGCGGCAATGGCGACCATGGCGGCGTCGACCCACTATCGCTGGTTGGGCGGTCAGCCGCATGCGGCCACCCGACGCCGCATGCAGCGTGCGCATCTGTTGATTCACGCCAGCCGCATCGAGGGCGGCGCGCACGTGGTGATGGAAGCGGTGTGCAGTGGCACGCCGGTGATCGCTTCGCGCATCGATGGCAATGTCGGCATGCTTGGCGACGACTACGCCGGCTATTTCGCCTGTGACGATGCCCGGGCGTTGTCCGAGTTGATCCTTCAGTGCCGCGCCAGCCAGGGCCAGGGTGACGGTCTGCTGGCGCGCCTCGCCACCCAGTGCCGGCACCGCGCGGCCCTGTTCGCGCCCGCTGCCGAGCGCGCAGCCGTGCGGCGACTGGTCGCGGATCTGTGCCTCACGCCGGCGAACGGAGGCTGACCGTGCGCGTAGCCGAACAACCGGTCCTCCGCGATATCGTCCTCGTCGGCGGCGGACACAGCCACGTCGTGGTGCTCCGGCGCTTTGCCATGCGGCCGGAGACCGGCGTCCGCCTGACGGTGATCTGCACCGACACCCACACCCCGTATTCGGGAATGCTGCCGGGCTACATCGCCGGCCATTACCGCTACGACGAGGTGCACATCGACCTGCGTCGCCTGGCCGGGTTCGCCGGCGCCCGCTACTTCCGCGACGAGGTGGTTGGCCTCGACCGCGCACAGCGCAAGGTGCTCTGTCGCCATCGCCCGCCGGTGGCCTACGACTGCCTGTCGATCAACATCGGCTCGATGCCGGCGGTGAACCGCGTCGAAGGCGCCGCCGAACACGCCATTCCGGTGAAGCCGATCCGGCGCTTCAACGAGCGCTGGCTGGCCTTGCTGGAGCGTGTTCGTCGGCACGCCGGGCAGACCACCATCGCGCTGGTCGGCGCCGGCGCCGGCGGCGTCGAGCTGACCCTGGCGATGCAGTATCGCCTGCGCAACGAACTGCAGGCCCTCGGCCACGACCCCGACGACCTGCGCTTTCACCTCTTTTCCGCTGATCGCGACATCCTGCCGACGCACAACGCGCGCGTGCGGCGAAGCTTCGAGCGGGTGTTGGCTGAGCGTGGTGTGGTCGTTCATCGCGCGGCGGAAGTGATCGCGGTGACCGACGGACAGCTGCACACCGGCAACGGCGAGACGCTGGCGGCCGACGAGATCATCTGGGTGACGCAGGCCGGTGGCGCTGCCTGGCTGCCCGATACCGGCCTGGCGCTGGACGACAGCGGTTTCGTCCAGGTGCGCGACAGCTTGCAGACGGTCAGCGATCCACTGATCTTCGCCGCCGGTGACTGCGCAGCGATGCTCGCCACACCGCTCGAGAAAGCCGGCGTTTTCGCTGTGCGTCAGGGGCGGCCGCTGGCCGACAACCTGCGTCGCGCGGTGCTCGGGCAGCCGCTGCACGCCTACCGGCCGCAGGCGCGCTGGTTGGCGTTGATCAGTACCGGTGACCGCTACGCCATTGCCTCACGCGGCGCGCTGCATGTCGACGGCGCCTGGGTGTGGCGCTGGAAGGACTGGATCGACCGCCGCTTCATGGCCAAATTCAGCGATCTGCCGCCGATGGTCGCGAAGCCGCTGGCGGGCGTAGCAAGTGTCCCTCTCGATAAGGTCGAATCGGCGCAGGCCATCTCGGCGATCGCCATGCGCTGCGGCGGCTGCGGCGCCAAGGTCGGCGCGACGGTGTTGTC
>NZ_JAVTWB010000019.1:12536-19155 GCF_032229525.1 Accumulibacter sp.
GCGCTGGCGTCGATGGAGCAATCGAATCGGCTCGCCGCGCAGTGCCTGCGCGAACACGGCGCGACGGCGTGCACCGATCTCACCGGCTTCGGCCTGCTCGGCCACCTGGTCGAGATGACGCGCGCCTCCGGGGTCGATGCCGAGATCGATCTGGCGGCCCTGCCGGTTCTCGATGGTGCCGTTGAGACCAGCGCGGCCGGCATTCTCAGCTCCCTGCAGCCGGCGAACGTTCGCCTGCGCCGCGCCTTGCGCAATCAGGAGGAGGGCAGCGCTCACCCGAACTATCCACTGCTCTTCGATCCGCAAACCGCCGGTGGCTTGCTGGCCAGCGTATCGGCGGAGCGGGCTAGCGCGTGCCTCGAGGCTCTCCGGTCTCTGGGCTACGGAAGCACCGCGTGCGTCGGTCGGGTGCTGCCGATCGGCGACGATCTCGCGCCGATCGAGCTGAAGCTGTAGCGGCTCCCCTCGGCAAACATCCGTCGCGATGGTGGGGCAACGCCAACGGACCATCAATCTGCGTTTCGCCCGAAATTGCGTCTGGCACACTCACCCGATGGCCATATCACGCAGCCTTGAATTCGCGGGGGTCATCAATGTTGACAGGCGTATCTAATCGGATACACTGGGCCGTATGAACAGCTTTCTTCGTTCAGATGAGTTTGACGCTTGGCTTGCTTCGCTAGAAGACAAAGTCGGCCGTGCTCGCATCATCCATCGCATTCGGGCGGCGGAACATGGCAACCTTGGCGATTGCGAGTCCGTCGGCGCCAGCGTTTCTGAAATGCGAATTCATTTCGGGCCCGGCTATCGCGTTTGCTGCACTCGTCGAGGCGATGTGGTCTACCTGCTCTTGCTGGGAGGAAACAAGTCTTCTCAACGGCGCGACATCAAGCGTGCGATTGAAATGGCGCAAGCCATTGACAAGGAGTAATCATGGCCAAGTACGCCCATTTTGACGCTGCTGACTATCTCGATGACGAAGAAACCATCGCCGAGTATCTAACTACAGCACTTGAAGATCCTAATCCCGATGTGTTTCTCACCGCAGTAAGAGACGTCGCACGAGCGAAAGGCATGACTCAGCTGGCGAAAGACGCGGGCTTGGGTCGCGAAAGTCTTTACAAGGCACTCACTCCGGGGGCCAAACCACGCTACGACACCATGCTCAAGCTTCTCCATGCCCTCGGTGTCAAGCTATCAGCCTCACCCGTGCACTGGTGAGCTGCCCAATCCGCTATTGAAACATCAAATGCCTCTGGTCTCTTTTTGTCCCCACCTTTGCGTTGCATGAAGCTCACCGTTGATGGCATAGCCGCGGTAGGATTTGTCGCTCTGGCGATGAGTTGTCATGCTGGCGGGGCATCCCTGATAGCCGTCGATGTCGGGCACTCCAGCTTGCGTCCCGGTGCCATTAGCGCCCGCGGGATACCGGAGTTCGAATACAACCTGGCACTTTCGCGAACGATCCACGACACGCTTTCTTCTCGCCATGTTTCGTCCGTGCTGATCGGGGACGACGGCACAATGACGAATCTCCAAGCAAGAACCGCGACGGCCAGTGCGCGAGGTGCAAGCTTCTTTCTATCGGTTCATCATGACTCCGCACAGTCGAAGTATCTCGAAACCTGGACGTGGGAAGGGCGGGAGCGACGCCACACCGAGCGCTTCTCCGGGTTCTCTCTGTTTGTGTCGCGGAAAAACCCGGACGCGAGCAGCAGCCTCGAGTGCGCGCGCAGGATCGGCTTTGCGCTCAAGAATGCAGGTTTCAAGCCCACCGCCCACCACGCCGAGCCCATTCCGGGCGAAAACCGAGAGTGGGCCGATGCGGATAGCGGAGTCTATTTTTTTGACGACCTTGTGGTGCTTAGAACAGCGAGGACACCCGCGCTTCTTCTTGAGGCTGGAGTGATCCTCAATCGTGACGAGGAAACTGCCATCCAGAAACCAGCTACGCGCAAGGCGATTGCTACGGCCGTTGTTCAAGGCTTGATCGATTGCAGGGCGATTTCGTAACTATTCCGTAACTTGATGAACGCTGCTCAACTACTTCGGAGGTGACAATGAACATTCGCATCCTGCCATGCCTGTTTGCGCTGCTGCTGCCAGCAATCGCCGGTGGCGCCCATGCGGGCGATTGCGACGACCCGACATCAAGCGAAGAAGTTGCGCAATGCCTTGGCAAGGACTTGCGGGACTCCGACGCAACGATCAACTCGTCCTACAAGGAGCTGATGGGCCGGCTGAATGAAGGGGACAAGGCGAACCTGCGCCAAGCGCAACGCAGGTGGATCAAGGACAGGGATGCCGCTTGTCAGCTCGATACAAAAGAAAGCAATCGCGAAAGGTGGTATCAGGCACTGCTCAAGGACTATGCCAAGACGGTTTGCGTAACCCGCTACACGCGCCAGCGGACGAACGAGCTTCAAGCCATGCTGGTCACGTTATCGCCTCAGCAAGATACGACTCCTCCTCAGCAGAGGCCGTCAATGCCTGCATCGCCTGCTGCGGAAAAACAAAGCGAAGCTGAATATAAAAAGGGGCCTTCCACGCTTCATAGCTCCGGGAAGTGGTACTTCGAGTTCGCCGTTAACTACGGCGAGGTGGTCAGGATTGAGCCGTGCGTCCTAAGTGTTGGCGTTGCAAACAAAACCCTCTTCACTGGCATGCTGGTCAACATCCGCCAGAAGAAGCACGCTGACAAAGATGTGGTGCGATATGGCTTCGCTGTGGATCTCGATAACGGGAAACTGTACATGAGCAGAAACGGGGTATGGGTGGACGGCGACCCTGGCAGCAATCTTGGCTACGACTTGAAACTGGGTCGGGAATACCATGCGGGCTTTACAGTCAGCGCAGACAGCGCTGATCCATACCTGGAGCGCAAGGCTATCGTTTCGAACTATGGCGATAGCGCAATGACCTATACACTGCCTGCAGGATACAGCCCTTGGAGAAACCAGACGGTGAACTAGGATCAGGTTTGTCTTCGAAATGGCAAGCAGAATGGGGCCAGAGGGATCCCTTTCTCGAGCGTTCGAGCTGGCTCCAGCCAAGCATCGCAACGTCAACTCTCGCGGACGAATTCCTTCCTCGTTCGCTATGCCTCTTGGGAGAAACGCGGTGAGCCGTACCGACCACATCCGCCTGATGGCGAAGTACAACGAATGGATGAATTGCAGGCTGTATGCGGCAGCGATGAGCCTGCCCGACGAAGAGCTTGTCCGCAACAGAAGAGCATTCTTCGGCTCGGTTCTCGGGACACTTAACCATCTGGTGGTTGGCGACACGATTTGGCTAAAGCGCTTCGCCACCCATCCGGCCAACTACTCCGCACTTGAAGCGGTACGAAATCTGCCAACGCCGGCGAGCCTTGATCAGCTTCTCCATACCGATGTTCGAGATCTCTCGAAGTATCGAACGTCGCTCGATCAGATCATCACGGAATGGACGCGAACAATTACAGAGCACGACCTGGATCACGTTCTGCACTATGCAAACACCAGGGGCGTGGCCGCAGACAAGAGGTTCTTCAGCCTGGTCATGCATTTCTTCAACCATCAAACGCATCATCGAGGCCAGGCCACCACTCTGCTTTCGCAGGCCGGCGTGGATGTTGGCGTAACCGACCTGCTGGCCATCATTGCCAACGAAACACCGGCGTAGGACTTCAGCAAGAAGGGGGCCGAGACATTTCGATTGCGTCCGAGGGTCCAAATCCACCATCGAAAGGTCGAACGTCTCTGCCCCACTTTCCTGGGCGCCTGAACGCGTCTCAGGCCGGCTTGATGTTCTGGTTCATGCGGAAGAGGTTGGTCGGATCGTGCTTCGTCTTGATCTGCAGCAGCCGTTTGTAGGTCGCACCGTAGGCGAAGGCGATGCGGTCGGTCTCGTCCTCGGTGAGGAAGTTGATGTAGGCGCCGCTGCTGGCAAAGGGCTGCGATTTGGCGAAGAATTCGCGTGCCCAGGCGATACAGCGCTGGTCCTCGGCGGGTGACTCCCAGCGGCCGTGCACGTTCATCACGTAGTTGGCATCGCGGTTCGAGTAGGCCATCGCCTCGGACGCTACGCGGGCCGTCTGGCCGCCGATCGTGCCAATGAAGATCTCGCACTGCGGCGAAGGCAGCAAGGCGGCGTATTCGATGATGGCGTCAATCGCGCCATCGCTGAGCTGCGAGAAGTTATGTGACTTCCAGTAGTTGCGAGCGCCCCGCGTCAGGAGCGGATCGAAGGCCTGCTGCCAGGCGCTGTAGGGCTGCACACCGACATGTTCGCCGAGCGCCGTGCCGAACTTGCGCAAGGGCTCGATCAGCTTCGCGCCCTCGGCCGGATCGCCCGCATAGCACAGCGCGAGGACGACGACCTCCTTCCCGTGTACGTCTTCGGGAAGGAACGGCAGCGGCGGCGCCTGTCGAGTGACCATCCACACGGAGAGCTCGTCCGGCATGGTCTCGGTGAAGCGGGCGAACTGCGTAAGCACGGACTTCGCCTGGTCGAAGGGGAAGACGATCAGTCCGCTGAGGACCTCCGGCCCCACGGCATGGAGCTGGAACTCGAAGCGGGTGACCACGCCAAAGTTTCCACCACCGCCACGCAGCCCCCAGAAGAGGTCATCGTTTTCCGTTTCGCTGGCGTGCACCTGATTGCCGTCCGCGGTGACGACATCCGCTGAGAGCAGGTTGTCGATGGTCATGCCGTATTTCCGGCTCAGCCAGCCGAAGCCGCCGCCAAGCGTCAGGCCAGCCACGCCGGTGGTCGAGTTGATGCCCAACGGCGTCGCCAGGCCGTGCGCCTGCGTGGCGGCATCGAAGTCGGCAAGCGTGCAGCCGGGCTCAACGATCGCCCGGCGCGTGTTCGCGTTTACCTGGACGCCTTTCATCAGCGAGAGGTCGATCATCAGGCCGTCGTCGCAGACCGCGTTGCCCGCGATGTTGTGCCCGCCGCCGCGGATCGAAACCAGCAACGCGTGCTGGCGCGCAAAGTTGACGGCTTTGACGACCTGTCCAGGCGATGTACAGCG
The DNA here is from genome assembly GCF_032229525.1 of Accumulibacter sp. Classification (GTDB taxonomy): domain Bacteria; phylum Pseudomonadota; class Gammaproteobacteria; order Burkholderiales; family Rhodocyclaceae; genus Accumulibacter. Next base: position 17,554 of record NZ_JAVTWB010000019.1, read on the forward strand.
GGCGATCAGGGCAGGCCGGCGGTCGATCACGGCGTTCCAGATCTGGCGCACCTCGTCGTAGCCCCCGTCGCCGGGAAGAAGCACTTCGCCTGCGAAGTCCGCTTTGAACTCGTCGATTCTTGCTTTCTGTGGCTGGTTCATGCTTGTCTCCTCCATTTACGCCCAGTTTTGGCATGGGGAGACAGTTGTGGGCTGTGTCTCCGGCACCTGCTCTCCAACTGGGCGTGGTCGACTGCGTCAAGAGCAGCTTTCAGCCTTATTTTTTCGACAACGACGGTGAGTTGGCGTTCAGCACCAAGCGAGGGGTAGTGAGGCGGTAGGGTCGGTTCCAGTATTCGGAAGGCGCGCGTTTGGCCGGGTGCTGGAACCCCTTGGCCGGGGCTCGGGACTGCTGTTTGACGCACTGCCAGGCCATGGCCGGCGCGTGGGCCCGTTACCCCGTGACAGGCGACCTGGCCCTCTCCGGGAAGGCCCGCAGAAGTCCGCCGTTCATGGTGACAAACTGGCTATCGCGTTGCCTGGTCAGCGCAAGGAATTCGCAGTCGTGCGCCGACCGTTGGCCGGCTCGCGTCAGGTTCCGGGGCGCAGCAATCCGTCCTCGATGGCCTCTGCCTTGTCGGTGCACTGATAGTTGGTCGCGCAGTTGGTAAGGGAGCAGACGCTTTCGGTCTTGATCGCGATCTGTCCGCGCTGGTGACAGAGTTTTTCGGCTCTGCTGCGAACGTCGGCAATGGCCTTGTCGGTGTAGGCGTGATCGAAGGTCATGTAGTTCGTATCCTGGCCGAAGCCGACGAGCCTACTGTCGGCGCAGCTTGAGAGCAGGAGGGTCAGGAGGAGTGCGCGGATGATCATCGACGTGGCGAGAGAGAAAGGAGAATTCGGCGCTGCGTGCGAAAGTATCGCGGCTCACCGCTGCCACAGTCAATCGAAGATTTTGTCCGCAAGAGCCATGGCTAGTCGACAGGTGGAGGGGTGGCCGTCAGTGAACCTTGCCGTGCCGCGCGGGTCGTGTCGTCAGACCTGCGGGTCGACCGCCATCTGCATGTCGCGCTGGCGAACACGGTCCCTGTGCAGCATCACCAGGCCGGCGATCAGCACCCCGAAGGTGACCAGCGAGACCATGATCGTCGCCAGCGCGTTGATGTCCGGGCTGACGCCCAGGCGGACTTTCGAGAAGATCACCATTGGCAGGGTGCTGGAACCCGGGCCGGAAACGAAGCTGGCGATCACCAGATCGTCGAGCGAAATGGTGAATGCCAGCAGCCAGCCGGAAACCAGCGCCGGCGAGATGATCGGCAGCGTTACCAGCAGGAACACCCTGGCTGGCCGCGCGCCGAGATCCATGGCCGCCTCTTCCAGCGAGACATCGAGCGTGGCCAGGCGCGACTGGACGATCACGGTCACGTAGGAGAGCGTCAGGGTGATGTGCGCGATGGTGATGGTGCTGACCCCACGGCCCGCTGGCCAGCCGAAAGCCTGTTCGGTGGCCACGAACAGCAGCAACAGCGACAAGCCGGTGATCACTTCGGGCATTACCAGCGGCGCGGTGGTCATGCCGGAAAACAGCGTGCGGCCACGAAAGCGGCCGAAGCGTGCCAGAGC
>NZ_JAVTWB010000020.1:0-3250 GCF_032229525.1 Accumulibacter sp.
CGCAGGCCGATAGCGAGGCCGGCGATGTGCTGCTTTCTCTGGATACTGTCTGATGTCACACGCCCGCCAGCAAATCCGTGAGGCACTTGCGGCTCGCGTCACCGGCCTGACGACGTGCGGCACGCGGGTATTCCAGTCGCGGATGGCGACGCAGGATGTGTTGCCGTGCTTGCTGATCACCACGAACGACGAAGAGATCAACCCTGGCACCATCGGCAACATTTACGAGCGGGTGCTATCAGTGAGCATCATCGGGCTGGCCAAGGCTACCGGAACTCTCGACGACACGCTGGACACAATCGCCGCAGAGGTGGAGGTAGCAATGTCAGCCGAATATTGGGCCGAACTCGTCGCCATAAATGTCGGCTTTGACGAAACGCTGGAAAAGCCCGTCGGCCGCATCGAATTAGTTTACCGCGTGACCTATCGCACTGCATCAAGCGTGCCTGGCACGATTTTGTAGCACCACGAAAGGAGAAACACAATGGCATCCGCCCGCAAATGGTCACAAGTCGCCGTCGCAATGCAGTCAGCGCTCGGCGCATCTCTCACAATCAACAGCCTGACAAAAGCCGTCGGTGGCGTCGTCACCACGTCATCGGCGCACGGCCTGTCCAACGGCGATTTCGTCGTGCTGGCAGTACAAGGCATGTGGCAGGTCAACGACCGCGTTTTCCGCGTCAGTTCAGCGTCGGGTTCGGTGTTCACCCTCGAAGGCGAAGACACCACCAACTACGACACCTTCTCCAGCGGCACCGCGCAGAAGATCACATTTGGCACATCGGTCACGTCGGCAACCACGCTGACGAGTTCGGGCGGTAACTTTGCAATGATCGACACGACGACAATTCATATGAATCAAAAGTCGCAGATTCCCGGCCTGCCGGATGCGGCGACGTTCGATATGGATAACATCTGGGACGTGTCTGATGCCGGCCTGATCGCCATGAAAGCAGCCTACGACGCCCAAGCGAAGCGCGCCTTCAAATTCACGTTCGGCACCGGCGGCCAGATCATGGTGTTCACTGGCTACGTTGGCGCCAACCTGCTTCCGGGTGGATCGGCGCAGCAACTGGTGACGACCAAGGCAGTCATCACGATGAGCGGCAGCCCAACCTACTTTGCGTCCTGATGGCTCTGGTCGACAAACTGCGCCGCGCGCGGGAATTCCAGGTCGAGACGGGCGGGTTCACCTTCACGCTGCGCCGTCCTACGGATGTCGAGTGGCTGGAGTTGGTCGAGTCAGGTAAAAGCACGGCGCGAACCGTGCTGGCCTATATCGTCGGATGGGAAGGCGTCAAGGAAATCGACCTCATTCCAGGCGGAGACCCGCACCCGCTGCCGTTCGATGCCGTGGCCTGTGCCGACTGGCTATCAGACCGAATCGACCTGCTGCCGCCGTTGCTGGATGGGTTCATGAAATCTTACGAATCCCATCTGGCGGCGCGGGCGGACGCGCAAAAAAACTGAGGAGCTGGCTTGAGCAGCAGCAGCTACCGCCGCAGCTCAGGCCAGCTACCCCGGACACCGGCACCGGCCTGGCAATCCGTGTATGGAACACTCTCGGCGGCCTTGATTGGGCAGGGCTGGAGACGGCGTGCGACGTTTTTGGCGTCTATGATATTGATCTAATGATTCACCGCCTGGTAGCGATTCGCGACTTTCAGGCGGAACAGGAGAGCTGACAATGGCCGATAACACCACAAGCGTCAAGATCACCGCCAACGCCAGCCAGTTTGAATCCGAGATGCGGCGTGTGGCGACGCTCGCCAGCAGTACCGGCGCATCGCTCACGAGCGCATTCAAAGGCGTTGGCCTTGCCCTTGCCGGAATTGGTTCCGGCCTCGCCCTGTCGACGCTCAAAGATAAATTCGACTCGATCATTGCGTCGGCGTCGCAGCTCAAGGAACTGAGCGACAAGACCGGGGCCAGCGTCGAGAATCTATCTGGGCTTGGCGCTGTCGCCAAGGTAACAGCCACAGACATGGGGCTTGTTACAGCCGCCATGAACAAGTTGTCGAAAGGCTTGCACGCTTCCGACGATGACGCCAAGGGAACTGGAAAGGCGCTGGAATTTCTCGGGCTGACGCTGAATAATTTGCGTGGCAAAGATAGCGCTGAAAACCTCAAGCTTGTTGCTGACAAGATGGACGAACTTGAGGACGGAACGGGAAAAGTTGCAATCGCAATGGCTCTGTTCGGAAAGAGCGGCGCCGAGATGCTGGCCTTCATGAAGGACTTGGCGCAGTCTGGTGACTTGGTTGTCAAGACAACCGAAGCGCAGGCGATCGCTGCAAAGAATTACGAGGAAGACCTGCGGCGCCTGACGGCAACCAAGGAGGCGCTTTACAAGACGGTAGCGCTTGAGCTGGCCCCTGCTTTCGATACATTCGTTCGTGCGCTTATCGGCGCCAAGAACGAAACTAATGGCATGATCCAGGCAGGAAAAGACCTTGCCGCAGATGGTTCTATCCGAGAATGGGGAATACAGGCGACGCAGGTGGCCGGATTCGTTATCGACGCATTTGATGGCGTCGCCCGTGTCATCAAAGGCGTGGGAATAACCTTTGGAGCCGCCGCTGCGCAGATTGGAGCCTTGGCAAACGGCAGTTTAAGCCAATTCAATGGTGTGGCAAAATCATATCGCGAGGACATGGACGCGCTGGCGAACAAGCCGATGTTTTCGCAAAAGCTGCAAGTCCAGACAGACGCACTGCGCGAGCATTGGGCACAGGTGGAAGCCGTCAAAAAGGCTTACGCCAGCTTCCCGAAAGACATCCAAAATAAGGCGTTGAAATCGCTGGAAGCAAGTTTTTACGGCAGTGAGGGCGGAACGAAAAGCGCGTCCGGGTTCACCGCTGCCCCAGACCCGCGTAACGCAAAAGGATCAGGAAGCACCAAGATAGACGACTACACAAGGATTATCCAGATGCTCAACGAGAAAATAACCGTTGAGCAGGCCGCTATCGACTCGGTTGGAAAGCTGACGCAGGCAGAGAAGGAGTACGCGAAATACCAGGCCGACGTGGCGAGCGGCGCGATCAATATGACCGGCGCGCAAAAGAGCGTTGCTGATGCCTACTGGGAGGTCTACCGCGCCCGTGCACAACAGAAAGAATTCGACGCCGGCGTCGAGAAGCAGGTTGAGGCCACGCGCCAGCAAACCGTTGCCATCAATGATCGCATTCAGGCGTTGAAAACCGAAGCCGACACAGCAGGATTGACTGAGGCCGCTATTGCTGCAATGACA
>NZ_JAVTWB010000021.1:0-3248 GCF_032229525.1 Accumulibacter sp.
GAGCATCACCGCCGGCGATACCGCCCGGCGGATGCAGAACGATGGCGTGGCAGACATCCGGCCCTTCCGGGTAGAGTGCCTTCTGTACGCGTAGCGGGCCATAATGCTCGCGCTGCACCAGTGCGCTGACCGCGCCACGACGCTCGAAACCCAGTGCCAGGCGTGCCTGCCAGCCCGGACGCGCAGCCTCCTCGAGCGCCCACTGTGCTGGGCGAGTCGCTTCCTCGCGCCCCTCTCGATTGGTCGTGATCAAACTGCCAGCGCTGCCAGAACCCCGTCTTTTTCCATGTCTTCCCCTCGTCCGCGCATGATGATCTCGCCGCGTTCCATCACCAGGTACTGGTCGGCCAGCGAACGCGCAAAATCATAGTACTGTTCGACGAGCAGAATGGCCATTTCGCCGCTTTGCGCCAGCGCCCGGATGGCGCGCTCGATGTCCTTGATGATCGATGGCTGGATGCCTTCGGTCGGCTCGTCGAGGATCAGCAGTTTCGGGCCCATGGCCAGAGCACGGCCGATCGCCAGTTGCTGCTGCTGGCCACCCGAGAGATCGCCGCCGCGCCGGCGCAGCATCTGCCGCAGTACCGGAAACATCTCGAAGATGCGCTCGGGAATCGGCGTGCTGCCCGGACAGCTGGCCAGTCCCATCAGCAAATTCTCGTGTACCGTCAGGCGCGGAAAGATCTCGCGCCCCTGCGGCACGTAGCCGATGCCTGCGCGCACGCGCTGGTGCGACGCAGAACGGCTCAAGTCGCGGCCGGAGAACTCGATGCTGCCGCCTTTGGTCGGCACCATCCCCATCAACGACTTGAGCAGCGTCGACTTGCCGACGCCGTTGCGCCCGAGAACCGCCGTCACCTTGCCGGCTTCGGCGGTGAAACTGAGGTCGCGCAGGATGTGGCTGCCGCCGTAGTACTGGTTGAGGTTCTTTACATTCAACATCGCAGTCATCGATCTCAGCGCCCCAGATAGACTTCAATGACCCGCGCGTCGGCCTGCACTTCCTCGAGCGCGCCTTCGGCGAGTACGCTGCCTTCGTGCAGGACGGTAACCTTGCCGCCGAGCTGCTTGACGAAAGCCATGTCGTGTTCGACGACCACCAGCGAATGCTTGCCTGCCAGCGACAGGAACAGTTCGCCGGTGCGCTCGGTTTCTTCGTCGGTCATGCCGGCCACCGGTTCGTCGAGCAACAGCAGCTTCGGCTCCTGCATCAGCAGCATGCCGATCTCCAGCCACTGCTTCTGACCGTGCGAGAGCAGGCCGGCGAGCCGGTCGGCGTGGGCGGTGAGGCGAATCGTCTGCAGCGTCTCGGCGATACGGTCGCCAGCCGCCGAATCGAGCAGCGCCAGCAGGCTGCGCCAGACGCGCTTGTCGGTTTTCATCGCCAGCTCGAGGTTCTCGAAGACCGTGTGATTCTCGAAGATGGTCGGTTTCTGGAACTTGCGCCCGATCCCGGCATGCGCGATTTCGGGTTCGGAGAGGCGCGTCAGGTCGAGCGTCTGACCGAAGAAAGCAGTGCCCTCGTCCGGCCGCGTCTTGCCGGTAATGACATCCATCATCGTCGTCTTGCCAGCGCCGTTTGGGCCGATGATGCAGCGCAGCTCACCGGCGTCGATCGCCAGCGACAACTTGTTCAAGGCACGGAAGCCGTCGAAGCTGACGGTGATGTCTTCCAGATAGAGGACCACCTTGTGCGACAGGTCGAGCTGGCCCGGCTTGAGCATATGCCCGAGTTCGGCCGTCCCGCTGTCCCAGTTCGGGTTATCGTTGAGCGGGGCGTTGGCCGCATTGGCAGCGTTCATGCGCGCGCTCCCTTCGCTGCAGTGACCGGCTCACCGACCTCCTCCTGGCGCTCTCCTTTGCCGACCCCGGCGCGCAGTCGCTGGACCAGGCCGACCACACCCTGCGGCAGCCACAGCGTCGACACGATGAACAGCGTGCCGAGGAAAAACAGCCAGTACTCGGGGAAGCTGACCGTAAACCAGCTCTTGGCGAGATTGACGATGAAGGCGCCGATAACCGCGCCGATCAGCGTGCCGCGCCCGCCGACGGCGACCCAGATGGCAATCTCGATCGAGTTGGCCACCGCCATTTCGGACGGATTGATGATCCCCACCTGCGGCACGTAGAGCGCCCCGGCGATGGCGCAGAGCATGGCCGACAGGGTCCACACGAAGAGCTTGTACCACAGCGGGTTGTAGCCGATGAACATCACCCGTGACTCGGCGTCGCGGATCGCCGTCAGGATGCGACCAAACTTCGACGTAACCAGGAAACGTGCCAACAACAGGGTGCCGATCAGCGCCAGCGCCGACAGGCCGAACAGCACCACCCGCGTTTCCGGTGCGGTGATCGAATAGCCGAGGATGCGCTTGAAATCGGTGAAGCCGTTGTTGCCGCCGAAACCCGTTTCGTTGCGGAAGAAGAGCAGCATCGCCGCGTAGGTCAGCGCCTGCGTGATGATCGAGAAGTAGACCCCCCGGATGCGCGAGCGGAAAGCGAAATAGCCGAAGACGAAGGCGATCAGCGCCGGTACGATCAGCACCAGCAGCACGGCCCACAGAAAGTGGTCGCTGCCGCTCCAGAACCACGGCAGTTCCTTCCAGTCGAGGAAGACCATGAAGTCCGGCAGATCGCTCTGGTAGCTGCCGTCGCGGCCGATCTCGCGCATCAGGTACATGCCGAAGGTGTAGCCGCCAAGCGCGAAGAAGAGACCGTGGCCGAGCGAGAGAATGCCGCCGTAGCCCCAGATCAGGTCCATCGCCACGGCGACGATGGCGTAGCAGAGAATCTTGCCGGTGAGGGTGATGAAATAGGTCGACAGGTGCAGCGGACTCTCGGGCGGCAGCAGCAGGTGCATGATCGGCACGGCAACCAGGGCGAAGGCGGCGAACAGCCCGACCAGCATCCAGCTGCGGGCGTCGAAGCTGCGCCCGAGGCGGACAATGAACGGCGTGCGTGCAGGGGAAGAACTCATCGATGCTCCGGTCATGATGTCGCGAGTCAGTGTCACGACTCGACGAAGCGGCCCTTGAGGGCGAACAGCCCCTGCGGACGCTTCTGAATGAAGATGATGATGATCACCAGGACGACGATCTTGGCGACCACGGCGCCGGTCCAGCCCTCGAGGAACTTGGTCAGCACGCCCAGGCCGAGAGCCGCCCAGACCGCGCCGGCGAGCTGCCCGACACCCCCGAGGACGACGACCATGAACGAATCGACGATATAGCCCTGCCCCATGTCCGGGC
>NZ_JAVTWB010000022.1:0-3238 GCF_032229525.1 Accumulibacter sp.
GCCCGGACATGGGGCAGGGCTATATCGTCGATTCGTTCATGGTCGTCGTCCTCGGTGGTGTCGGGCAGCTCGCCGGCGCGGTCTGGGCGGCGCTCGGCCTCGGCGTGCTGACCAAGTTCCTCGAGGGCTGGACCGGCGCAGTGGTCGCCAAGATCGTCGTCCTGGTGATCATCATCATCTTCATTCAAAAGCGTCCGCAGGGGCTGTTCGCCCTCAAGGGCCGCTTCGTCGAGTCGTGACATTGTGACCGGAGCATCGATGAGTTCTTCCCTTGCACGCACGCCGTTCATTGTCCGCCTCGGGCGCAGCTTCGACGCGCGCAGCTGGCTGCTGGTCGGCCTTTTCGCTGCCTTCGCCGTGGTAGCGGTGCCGATCATGCACCTGCTGCTGCCTCCCGAGAGTCCGCTGCACCTGTCGACTTATTTCATCACCCTGACCGGCAAGATCCTCTGCTACGCCATCGTCGCCGTGGCGATGGATCTGATCTGGGGCTACGGCGGCATTCTCTCGCTCGGCCACGGTCTCTTCTTCGCCCTTGGCGGCTACACCTTCGGCATGTACCTGATGCGCGAGATCGGTCGCGAGGGCAGTTATCAGAGCGATCTGCCGGACTTCATGGTCTTCCTCGACTGGAAGGAACTGCCGTGGTTCTGGAGCGGCAGCGACCACTTTCTGTGGGCCGTGCTGCTGGTGCTGATCGTACCGGCGCTGATCGCCTTCGTCTTCGGCTATTTCGCTTTCCGCTCGCGCATCCGGGGGGTCTACTTCTCGATCATCACGCAGGCGCTGACCTACGCGGCGATGCTGCTCTTCTTCCGCAACGAAACGGGTTTCGGCGGCAACAACGGCTTCACCGATTTCAAGCGCATCCTCGGCTATTCGATCACCGCACCGGAAACGCGGGTGGTGCTGTTCGGCCTGTCGGCGCTGGCGCTGATCGGCACCCTGTTGTTGGCACGTTTCCTGGTTACGTCGAAGTTTGGTCGCATCCTGACGGCGATCCGCGACGCCGAGTCACGGGTGATGTTCATCGGCTACAACCCGCTGTGGTACAAGCTCTTCGTGTGGACCCTGTCGGCCATGCTCTGCGCCATCGCCGGGGCGCTCTACGTGCCGCAGGTGGGGATCATCAATCCGTCCGAAATGGCGGTGGCCAACTCGATCGAGATTGCCATCTGGGTCGCCGTCGGCGGGCGCGGCACGCTGATCGGCGCGGTTATCGGCGCCTTCATCGTCAATCTCGCCAAGAGCTGGTTTACGGTCAGCTTCCCCGAGTACTGGCTGTTTTTCCTCGGCACGCTGTTCATCGTGTCGACGCTGTGGCTGCCGCAGGGTGTGGTCGGCCTGGTCCAGCGACTGCGCGCCGGGGTCGGCAAAGGAGAGCGCCAGGAGGAGGTCGGTGAGCCGGTCACTGCAGCGAAGGGAGCGCGCGCATGAACGCTGCCAATGCGGCCAACGCCCCGCTCAACGATAACCCGAACTGGGACAGCGGGACGGCCGAACTCGGGCATATGCTCAAGCCGGGCCAGCTCGACCTGTCGCACAAGGTGGTCCTCTATCTGGAAGACATCACCGTCAGCTTCGACGGCTTCCGTGCCTTGAACAAGTTGTCGCTGGCGATCGACGCCGGTGAGCTGCGCTGCATCATCGGCCCAAACGGCGCTGGCAAGACGACGATGATGGATGTCATTACCGGCAAGACGCGGCCGGACGAGGGCACTGCTTTCTTCGGTCAGACGCTCGACCTGACGCGCCTCTCCGAACCCGAAATCGCGCATGCCGGGATCGGGCGCAAGTTCCAGAAACCGACCATCTTCGAGAATCACACGGTCTTCGAGAACCTCGAGCTGGCCATGAAAACCGACAAGCGCGTCTGGCGCAGCCTGCTGGCGCTGCTTGATGCGGCGGATACCGACCGTATCGCCGAGACGCTGCAGAGAATTCGCCTCACCGCCCACGCCGACCGGCTGGCCGGTCTGCTCTCGCACGGGCAGAAGCAGTGGCTGGAGATCGGCATGCTGCTGATGCAGGAGCCCAAGCTGCTGTTGCTCGACGAACCGGTCGCCGGCATGACCGACGAAGAAACCGAACGCACCGGCGAACTGTTCCTGTCGCTGGCAGGAAAGCACTCGCTGGTGGTCGTCGAACACGACATGGCTTTCGTCAAGCAGCTCGGCGGCAAGGTTACCGTCCTGCACGAAGGCAGCGTACTCGCCGAAGGCGCGCTCGAGGAAGTGCAGGCCGACGCGCGGGTCATTGAAGTCTACCTGGGGCGTTAAGATCGATGACTGCGATGTTGAATGTAACGAACCTCAACCAGTATTACGGCGGCAGCCACATCCTGCGCGACCTCAGTTTCACCGCCGAGGCCGGCAAGGTGACGGCGGTTCTCGGGCGCAACGGTGTCGGCAAGTCGACACTGCTCAAGTCGCTGATGGGGATGGTGCCGACCAAAGGCGGCAGCATCGAGTTCGCCGGCTGCGACCTGAGCCGTTCGGCGTCGCACCAGCGCGTGCGCGCAGGCATCGGCTACGTGCCGCAGGGGCGCGAGATCTTTCCGCGCCTGACGGTGCACGAAAATCTGCTGATGGGATTGGCCAGCTGCCCTGGCAGCACGCCGATTCCCGAGCGCATCTTCGAGATGTTTCCGGTGCTGCGGCAGATGCTGCGCCGGCGTGGGGGTGACCTTTCCGGTGGCCAGCAGCAGCAGCTGGCGATCGGCCGTGCTCTGGCCATGGGTCCGAAACTGCTGATCCTCGACGAGCCGACGGAAGGCATCCAGCCATCGATCATCAAGGACATCGAGCGCGCCATTCGGGCGCTGGCGCAAAGCGGCGAAATGGCCATTCTGCTCGTCGAACAGTACTATGATTTTGCGCGTTCGCTGGCCGACCAGTACCTGGTGATGGAACGCGGCGAGATCATCATGCGCGGACGAGGTGAAGACATGGAAAAAGATGGGGTTCTGGCAGCCCTGGCAGTTTGACTGCGGTACAAAACAGGCAGGTGCTCGAGGAAGCGACTCGCCCGGCACAGTGGGCGCTCGAGGAGGCTGCGCGTCCGGGCTGGCAGGCACGCCTGGCCTTGGGTTTCGAGCGTCGTGGCGCGGTCAGCGCACTGGTGCAGCGCGACCATTACGGCCCGCTACGCGTACAGAAGGCGCTCTACCCGGAAGGCCCGGACGTCTGCCACGCCATCGTTCTGCATCCGCCGGGCGGTATCGCCGGCGGTGATGCTC
>NZ_JAVTWB010000023.1:0-18887 GCF_032229525.1 Accumulibacter sp.
CAGCCGCCCGCCGACCTGGCCCTGCGGCCGGCTCTGCCAGCCCAGGAAATCACCGACAAACTGCCGGGCCTGGTCGCCGGGCAGAAATTGCTGGCCGAAATCCAGTCGCTGATGCCCAATGGCACCTACCGCGCCCTGATCAACCAGCGCAGCGTCACCCTGGCTCTGCCCTTTGCCGCCAAGAGCGGTGATGCGCTGGAGCTCGAAGTCGCCGAAAGCAACGGCAAGCTGACCCTCGCCGTCGTCGCCCGCGCCGGCACCGAGGGAGGAAAAGGCGGCGAACTCACCACGGCCAGTTTGAGCCGCACCGGGCAATTGATCAGCAATCTGCTGGCCGGCAGTCGTGACGGCAAAGGCAGCTCGGTGGCGCTGCCGCTCAACGGCAATCAGCCCCTGGCGGCCAACCCGCCGAGAAGCGGGCAGGACCTGGTGCCCCTGCTCAAGCAGGCGATCATCCAGAGCGGCATGTTTTATGAGGCGCATCAGGCGGAATGGGTCGAGGGCCGCTACAGCAAGGCGCAGCTTCTGCAGGAACCGCAGGGGAAGCTGCCACCTGCCACACCCCCTGCCCAACAGGCAGCGCCACCAGGCACTGAGCCAGCAAACGTCGCGCGCACGGCGGCTGCCGAAAGCAGCGTACCAGCGCAGACCATCACCGCCGAGGCAGCAAACAAAGCCACGGCCCAGCCAGCACAGCCTGCCCAACCTGGACAGCTCATTGCCCCGCAGGTACAGACGCTGGTCCAGCATCAACTCGAAGCATTCGCCAGTCAGAATTTTTCCTGGCAGGGACAGCTGTGGCCGGGACAGCAAATCCATTGGCAAATCGAGAGCGAGGCCGACGGCCGTGAACAGGGCGGCGATAATCCGTCGGAAAAATGGCAGACGCGGCTGCGGCTGACCCTTCCCCGGCTCGGCGAGGTCGATGCCCGACTGCGCATCGAGGGTCAGCAGATTACGCTGACCATGATCGCCGACAACGCCGAGACGCGCACCCTGTTGAGTGGCGACGCGGCCACCCTGCGCAGCCAACTGGAAGAGGCGGGGCTGAACCTCGCATCGCTGGGTATCGTGGCCCCGCGGGAAAACAAGGACGATGGCACGAGTTCCGGATGACGGACTAAAAAACGCCGTCGCCCTGGCCTATAGCCAGACCGACGCCGCACCCCGGGTGGTCGCCAAGGGGCGTGGCCTGCTGGCCGAGCAGATCATCGCGCGAGCTCATGAACATGGGGTTTATGTGCATGAATCGGCGGAACTGGTTTCATTGTTGATGCAGGTTGACCTCGATCAGCACATCCCACCACAATTGTATCTGGCGATTGCCGAACTGCTCGCCTGGCTCTATCAGCTGGAGAAAGGCCAGACGGCGCTCACCCCGCCGGCATTTGTCGCTCCCGCGGCGGCGCCAGAACCCTGATCTGATCGTCCTCCGTCACCGCCGCCCGGGTTTTGCAGTAAACTTCCGGCTTGAGCGGATCGCGAGAAAGCACATGGAAGAAACCGACGTTCAGTCAGAGTCAGACGAGGAAGCCCTGCGCTTCGAAATCGAACAGCCCGAGGATTACAGCGAATACCTGTTGCACTCGAAGGCCGATATCGTCGCGGTACTGCGCTCGCTGATCAAACGGAGAGCCTTGGTCAGCGCCTACATTGATCGTGGCAGCGCCTTCCTGCTGACCTCGCTGCTCGCAGTCACCACGGATAGCGACGAACTGGTTCTCGACTGGGGTCGCGACGAGGAGGTCAACCGCCGTGCCTTGCTGGCGGAGCAGCTGATTCTGACCGCCCTGGTCGACAAGGTGAAGGTTCAGTTTACCCTGCGCAATCTCGCCGAAACACGCAGCGACGGGCGTCCGGCCTTCCGCGCCGCCCTGCCCACCAAGCTGCTGCGACTCCAGCGTCGCGAGTATTTTCGTCTGTCGACGCCGATCGCCAAACCAGTCAAATTCGTCGCCACGATCCAGCGCGCTGACGGCAGCGCCCTGGTCGCCGAGGCCTCCCTGCTCGATATCAGCGGCGGCGGCGTCGGCTTGATGGCCACGCCGAGCCTGGCTGCGCTGCTGCCGAGCGGCACCGTCCTGGGCGAGTGCAAGATGACCCTTCCCGATGAGGGACTGCTGGTTGCCCAACTGTGTGTACGCAACAAGTTCGACGTCACCAGCAGGGGTGGCGGCCGCTACGTCCGTGTTGGCTGCGAGTTCATGGCCTTGCCCGGCGGCAAGATGGGCATGGTGCAGCGCTACATCACGCGTGTCGAGCGCGAGCGCAAGGCCCGGCTCAGCGGCATGGCGTAGGAGCGGGAGGGCATCGTCGGTCGGCTGGCGCGCCGGGTGACGAGTCGTGGACCCGCGCCCCCGGGCGGCACGCCCCCCGGCAAAGCCGTGGGGCGTGCCGCCCTTGGCGGCTAGAAGCCGATCGCCAGCAAGGCGTAGGCGGCGATCAAGGTTCCCAGCATGGCGCTGCCGTAGCAGACCAGCTTGGCAAGCAGGCCGGCATGGATACCGATGTCGTGCAAGCTGTGGAAGATACGGTGGGCCGCATGCCACAGGAAGAGCGAGATGATCGCAAAAATGAAGCCCTTGCCGATCAGGTTCTGGGCAAAGGCGAGCATGTTGGCGTAGCTCATGGTGTCCGGCGGCAGCAGGAAACCGAGCGGGATGGCGAGGCCAGTGATCAGCACCAGCATCGGGCCAAAGAGCGCCGACAGCATGCCGCCGGCACCGAACAGCGCCCAGAAAATCGGCGCGTTGGAACGTTTGAGTCCGGGTTTCATCGTGCCATCCCCCATACCAGAGCCAACAGAGCCAGGCTGGCTGCGGCAGCTACCGCCAGCCCACCGCCGGTGATTGCAAAGTCCGGCAGCCGCTTGCCACCAACGACAACCGGTGGCATGGTGCGCGGCATGATCTTGAACCAGGTGTAGGTGTGGTAGCTGATGGCGGCCAGCGCCAGCCAGTGAAAAGCGATGTACAAGGGGTTCTGCAGGCTGGCCAGCCACATCTTCCACGCCGCTTCACCCTGCGACAGGCGCACCAGGCCAGTCAGCAGAATTCCGGCGTAGGCAGCGACGAAAAAGGCGGTTCCTTCGTGAATCATGTACTCGACGAAGAACGGGTTCTTCCGCCACCAACCGGCCATCGGACGAACATAGGGACGACGCTTGTTCACTTGGCACCCCCCTTCGGAGCAAGGAAACGCAGAAAATAGTCCGCTGCGGCATTGGTCTTGTTCTGGTTGACGGCGTTGGCCGGGTCGACATGCTTCGGGCAAACCTCGGAGCAATAGCCCACTGCGGTGCAGTGGAACACGCCCTCTTCGGACGCCACCAGTTCCATGCGCTCGGCTTTGCCGCCATCACGCGAATCGATGTTGTAGCGATGCAGCAAGGCCATCGCTCCCGGTCCGATGAACTCGGAGTTGAGGCCGAACTGCGGACAGGCGGCGTAGCAGAGCATGCAGTTGATGCACGAACTGAACTGCTCGTAGGCGCCGAGTTGCGCGGGCGTCTGCAGGTATTCGCCCTGCGCCAGCGTGCGCTCCTCCTTGGGAATGATGTAGGGCTGGATGCTTTCGAGTTTCTCGATGAAGCCTTCCATGTTGATCACCAGATCGCGCTCGATCGGGAAATGCGCCAGTGCTTCGACCCGCACCCGCGCCGGGTAGTAGTCGCGCAGGAAGGTCTCGCAGGACAGGCTCGGCTCGCCGTTGATCATCATCCCGCAGCTGCCGCAAATGGCCATCCGGCACGACCAGCGAAAGCTCAGCGAGCCATCAAGGTAATCCTTGATGTATTGCACGCCCTGCAATACCGACATGTCGTCGGTAAACGGCACTTCGAACACCTGCTGGTACGGCTTCTGGTCCTTTTCCGGGTGGTAGCGCAGCACCTCGATTTCAATGATTCTCTGATTCTCAGACATGGGATGCCTTCCTTTCCTGCTCTGCCTTTTCGCCGGCAGCACCGTAAGCGCGCGTGCCCGGCTGCGACTTGGTGATCTTGACGGCGCCGTAGTCGATGCGTGGCGCGCCGCCAGCGACATAATGCGCCTGCGAGTGTTTCAGGAAGTTTTCATCGTCGCGTTGCTCGAAGCCGTCCAGGCGCTGATGGGCGCCGCGTGACTCGCGCCGATTGAGCGCCGAATAGGCCATCGTCTGCGCCACGTCGATCTGGTACTCGAGCTCGATGGCGAGTAGCCACTCGGTATTCCAGACGCTCGACTTGTCCTCGACATTGACGTTCTTGAAGCGCTCCTTGAGTTCGTCGAGTTTGTCGCAGGTCGCCTGCATGGTCTCGGCGAGGCGGTAGATGCCGCAGCCCTCCTCCATGGTCTGTGCCATTTCCTTGCGCAGGGTGGCGATGCGTTCGGTCCCGCCAGTGTGCTGCTTCAGACCCTGGACCCGCTGCTCGACCGCCTGCGCCTGCTTGAGCAGGCTGGCCGAATTTCCCGGCGCCGAGGCCTTGGCGAAGCGTGCGGCTTCGACACCGGCCACCTTGCCGAAAACACAGAGCTCCGACAGGGAGTTCGAGCCCAGGCGGTTGGCGCCATGGATGCCGACACTGGAGCATTCGCCGGCCGCGTACAGGCCGGGCAGCGACGAGGCACAAAGACCATCGACCATGATGCCGCCCATGGTGTAATGCACCGCCGGGCGAACCGGGATCGGCTCCAGCGCCGGATCGACGCCGAGAAACTGCTCGGCAAGCTCGTAGATCTGCGGCAGACGCTCGCGCAGCTTGGCTTCGCCGAGATGGCGCAGGTCGAGATGGACCACCGAACCGTGCCGGCCTTCAATGGTGCGGCCCTTCTGCTGCTCGTACCAGAACGCCTGGCTGAGGCGGTCGCGCGGGCCGAGTTCCATGGCCTTGTTGCGCGGTGAGGGCTCGGCCGGGCCAAGACCGTAATCCTGCAGATAGCGATAGCCGTCCTTGTTGACCAGGAAGCCGCCTTCACCGCGGCACGCTTCGGTGAACAGCAGGCCGGTACCGGGCATGCAGGTGGGGTGATACTGGACGAATTCCATGTCCCGCAGCGGCACGCCGTGGCGGTAGGCGAGAGCCATGCCGTCGCCGGTGACCACACCGCCGTTGGTGTTCTCGCGGAAGACCCGGCCGGCGCCACCGGTGGCGATGACCACCGATCGGCCCTCGACCAGAGTGAACTCGCCCGAACCGATCTCGATCGCCACGACACCCTGCACGCGGCCATCCTCGACGACCAGATCGACGCAGAAATGTTCGTCGAAACGCTTGATCGACGGATACTTGATCGACGTCTGGAACAGCGTGTGCAGCATGTGAAAACCGGTCTTGTCGGCAGCGAACCAGGTGCGCTCGATCTTCATGCCGCCGAAGGCGCGGACGTTCACATGGCCATCCGGTGTGCGACTCCACGGACATCCCCAATGCTCGAGCTGGGTCAACTCCTCGGTGCAATGGGCGACGAAGTATTCGACCACATCCTGTTCGCACAACCAGTCACCACCGCCAACCGTGTCATTGAAGTGGTATTCGAGACTGTCGGTCGGCAGCTTCACTCCCGCTGAGCCGCCCTCGGCGGCGACGGTGTGGCTGCGCATCGGGTAGACCTTTGAGACCAGTGCGATCTTGAGGTCCGGATCAGACTCCGCCACGGCGATAGCCGCCCGCAGGCCAGCCCCGCCACCACCGACAATCACGACATCTGCTTTGTAACTCTCCATGCTTCATCCTTTCTCGCGCCGGCCATCGCCAGCCGCGACCAACATCCGAGGAGCCCTGGCGGAACAAACGCACCGCCAGGGCCAGCCGATAATTCAGCGGTCAGCTTGGCGATCCTTGACTTGGCTCGACAAGCTTGAGGGTCAACATTTGATACATACCACCGAAGAAGCGCTGCTTGCTAACCGTAACGAAAGAGTCATCTTTCGGTAACCAGGTAGCGACTTCCTCGCTCAAAAGATCGTGTGCAAAAGGCTCCAGGCGGTCCAGGACCGGCTTCCAGAAGTAGAGCAAGGGATTGAATCGATTGGGCGGCGCATAGTCGACGATGGTCAGCGTGCCACCCGGGCGGACCACCCGCAGCGCTTCAGCCAAAGTGCGCTCGCGCACGGCTTGCGGCTGCTCATGCAGCAAGAAGAACAGCAAGGCCCGATCAAAGCTTGCGTCGGCAAAACCAAGGGCAGCGGAATCCATGCAATGCAACTGAATTGGTGCATCCTTGGGTAGTTTCTTGGCCAGATTCTCCAATTGGATCGGCAGAATATCAGCCACCTCCAGCGACCCCCCAGCGGCCACACAGTCGACCAGTCTTGGCGTCAAATCGCCGTAGGCACAGGCAATCTGCAGCGTGCGGCCGGGCAAATCGTGACCGTAATCATGGAGCACCGCATTGCACAAACGCTTGTAGTTGCCCCAGAGAATCAGATTCACCAGCCACTGCCGCTCGAAGACATGCACCGCTCGCGGATGGACATAGGCCCACCAATAGTGGGCCTGCAGGTAGTGAGGTACAGCGGGGGCGCTGTCCTTGACGGCCACGCACGTAGCCGCCGTTCGATCCAGATCGTTTTTCATTTTGTGAGGATGCCAATGGTTGTCTTCAGCAGGATGATTGCGAGACTGGCACACCCGAGCGAAGCCTACGCATTGAACCTGCGCGCCCCTTCGGCCAAGCACCTGTCTCACGCCCTGCTCACTCCCTGGCTCGCTGCTCACTCTTTGAGAAAAATCGGAAGCCCGAAGCCGTCAGGCGGTAACGTAACCGATCAGTCAGTCAAACGCAACTGAGAGTCTTTCACAATGAGACTCTTTCACAATGTGGCAGCACGGCCAGCGCATTCGCCGTGGTGGCGCTCGCCAGCACGTCAGCATCGATGTCACGCAAGTCCGCCAGCACTTCGCTGATGCGCAGCAACTGGTCTGGCGTGTTCCGCCCGCCGGCCAACCACGCCGGAGGCATGTCGGGAGCGTCGGTTTCGAGGACGATCGAATCGAGCGGCAAGGAAGCCGCCAGGCGGCGGATGCGCGTCGAGCCGGCATAGGTCATGGCGCCACCGAAACCGAGCTTGAAGCCCAGCTTGATGAACTCGTCGGCCTGTTGGCGACTGCCGTTGAAGGCGTGTGCGATGCCGCCCTTGACCCTGATCCGGCGCAGGTGCTTGAGCACCTGATCGACCGAGCGACGAACATGGAGGAGCACCGGTAGCTCGGTCTCCCGGGCAATCTTGAGTTGTTCGACAAAAAACTCCTCCTGCCGATCGAACGCCGGGTCGCTGACAAACAGGTCGAGGCCGATCTCGCCGACGGCGACCGGCCGATCAGGCCCGGCCATACTGCGCTGCAGCCAGTCGGACAAGGCAGCGAGATCGGCCTGCCTGGCGTGCCGCACGAAAAGCGGGTGAATGCCGTAAGCTGGCGCGCAGTCGGGATAGCGCGCGCAACAGTCGCGCACCTCGGCAAAGCTGGCGACATCGACCGCCGGCACAACGATCACCCGCACACCGGCAGCACCGGCCGCTGCCGCCACCTCGTCCCGATCTGTCGCGAAATCGACAGCGGCCAGGTGACAATGGGTGTCAATCAGCATCGCCGGCCGCCCAGGGTGTGGATCGTTGCACGCACGCTGCTTCCTGGAGCACCGGCGTGGCGTCAGAGAAAACGGAAGGGCGGCTCGGGAGGCCGACCGCTGATGATATCGGCCAGCGCGGCGCCCGAACCACAGGCCATTGTCCAGCCCAGCGTGCCATGGCCGGTGTTGACGTACAGATTGGCAATCGGCGAGCGTCCGATCAGGGGCACGTTGGACGGTGTCGCCGGCCGCAGGCCGCACCAGAATTCAGCGTCGCCGGCCGGCCGCAAAGCCGGGAAGAGCTCGCCGGCTCTGCGCATCAGGGCGCCGCAACGCGTGGCGTTGAGCTCGGTGTTGTAACCATTGAACTCGGCCGTTCCGGCGACTCGCAGACGTTGACCCAGACGGGAAAAGACGATCTTGTGGCCGTCATCGGTAAGACTGACGCTCGGCGCCACGCTGTCCGCTCCCAGCGGGATGGTCGCCGAGTAACCCTTCGCCGGATAAACCGGCAGACGCAGCCCGAGTGGGCGCAACAACAACGGCGTGTAACTGCCCAGCGCAGCGACATAGGCGTCGGCCTGGTGCAACTCGCCTGCGGCGAGCGCTCCGACAATGCGGCCACCGGCGACGCTCAGCCGATCGACGCTGACGCCGTAGCGAAAGGCGACGCCACGCGCCGCACAGCGAGCAGCAAGCTGCTGCGTGAAGCGATGCGCGTCGCCGGATTCGTCGTCGGCCGTGTAGTCGCCGCCGACCAGCAGCGACCTCGCCGGTGCCAGCGCCGGCTCAATGGCGAGGCATTCCTCGACGCTCACCGTTCGTCGTTCGCAGCCAAAATCTCGCATCACGGCCGCCGCTTTGACAGCCGCGGCAAACTCGCGCCGATCGGTGTAGACGTGCAGGATGCCACGCTCGAGATGATCGTAGACCAGCGAAGTTTCGGCGCGCAAGGCCCGCAGCTGGCGGCGGCTGTAAAGGGCGAGCGCAACGATGGAGCGGATATTGTCACGCGTTCGCTGGGCCGTGCACTCGCGCAAGAAGCGCAGGCTCCAATCCAGCAGAGCGGCATCCCAGCGCAAACGGAACAGCAGAGGCGCATCTTCACGCCCCATCCAGCCCAGCGCGCGTAAGGGCGCATGCGGATTCGCCCACGGCTCGGCGTGCGAGACGGAAATCTGGCCACCGTTGGCGAAGCTGGTTTCCATTCCGGCCGCCGGTTGGCGATCCACCACCGTCACCTGATGTCCCGCACTGGCCAGATACCAGGCGCTGGTGACGCCAACGACACCGGCACCGAGAACCAGAATTCTCAAGCAGTGAGCCCTTGCTCACGAGAAATGCGGACCACTTCCGGGATACGGCGCAGGCTACGCATCAGGCGCGCCAGCGACGTGCGGCCGGCCACCTTGACGGTGAAATGCAGCGTGGTATACAGCCCCGTATGCTTGTCGTCCATGTTCACGTGCTCGATGTTGGTTCCGGAACTCGATATCTCGGTGGCGATACGGCCCAGGGCGCCGAGCGTATTCTGTACCACGATTTGCAGGCGGACGCTGAACAACTGGCCCGGTTCGGGTTCCCACTCGACGTTGATCCACTTTGTCGGTCGGGCACTGCGCGCCTTGCGGATCGCCGGACAATCGTGGGTATGGATGACCAGCCCCTTGCCCTTCCAGATCGAACCAATGATCGGGTCCCCGGGAATCGGTTGGCAACACGGCGCGAACTGCACCGCCAGGCCTTCCGTGCCACGAACGATCAGCGAGGGTTCCCCCCTGTCAGAGGGCTGCGGCACTTTTTCCTTGGTCAGCAGGCGGCGCGCGACGACACCGGCCAGGCGGAAACCGAGACCGATGTCGGTGTACACCTCCTTGACCAGCTTGTTGCCGGAATCGCGCAGCACGCTCTTCCAGCGCGCAACCGGCACCTCGGCGGCGGCCACGCCGAGCGCCCGCAACTCCTCGTCAAGCATCTTCTCGCCAAGCACCGTAGACTCGTCGTGATGCGCCGTCTTGACGTAGTGGCGAATCTTGCTGCGCGCACGGCCGGTCTTGACGAAATTCAGCCAGTCGGCAACCGGATGGGCATCGGCGGCGGTGACGATCTCGACCCGATCGCCATTGGTCAGCTCTGTTGCCAGCGGCATCAGGTTGAAGTTGATTCTGGCCGTGACGCAATGATTGCCAATATCGGTGTGCACCGCGTAGGCCAGGTCGACCGCCGTTGCGCCGCGTGGCAAGGGGATGATCCTGCCCTTGGGCGTAAAAACGTAGATCTCGTGCGGAAACAGATCGACCTTGACGTGGTCGAGAAACTCGGAGGAATCGCCGGTCGCACTTTGCAGGTCGAGCAAGGAGTGAAACCACTTGGTCGTCTTCTGTTGCAGCTCGGCACCAAAGGAATCACTGTCTTTGTACAACCAGTGCGAGGCGACCCCTTCCTGCGCGACGTTGTCCATCGCCGGGGTGCGTATCTGCACCTCGAACGGAGTACCGTGCGGACCGATCAGCGTGGTATGCAAAGACTGGTAGCCGTTGGGCTTGGGAATGGCGATGTAATCCTTGAATTTTCCCGGCACGGGTTTGTAAAGCCCGTGCAGTGCGCCGAGGGCGAGGTAGGTGGTGGGCACATCGCCAACCACCACACGAAAACCGTAGACATCGAGCACCTGCGAGAACGAGAGCCGCTTGTCGAGCATCTTGCGATAGATCGAGTACAGGCTCTTCTCCCGACCGAAGACCTGCGCCTCGATCTGGGCGGTACCCAACTTGCCCTTGATGCCCTCGAGGATCCGCGACAGCAGCTCGCGCCGATTGCCTCGCGCGGCCTTCAGCGCGCGCCCCAGAACGCGCGCGCGCATCGGATAGATCAACTGAAAAGAGAGATCCTGCAACTCGCTGAACAGCGTATTAAGGCCGAGCCGGTTGGCAATCGGCGCGTAAATTTCCAGGGTCTCGCGAGCGATGCGGCGGCGCTTGTCGGCCCGAACCGCCGCCATCGTTTGCAGATTGTGGTGGCGGTCGGCAAGCTTGATCAGCACCACCCGCAAGTCGCTCGCCATGGCCATCAGCATCTTGCGGAAGTTTTCTGCCTGCGCGTCTTCCTGCGACTGGAACTCGAGTTTGTCGAGCTTCGACAGGCCATCGACTAGATCCGCGACTGGCTGGCCGAAATGCTCGACGATCTCGCTCTTGCTGACCGACGTGTCCTCCATCACGTCGTGCAACAGCGCCGCAACCACCCCCTTCGCATCCACTTGCCATTCGGCGATCGCCCCGGCGACCGCCAGGGGATGGGTGATGTAGGGTTCTCCCGACTGCCGTATCTGGCCGCGATGTGCGGCCTCACTGAACAGATAGGCCTTGCGGACGACCTCAATTTCGTCCGGCGGCAGGTAGCTCAGACTGTCGATGAAAACCCGGTAAGCCGGATCATCCTCGGCAGGAAGAAAGTCTGGTGTGTTGTCAGCCACCAGCGTTTCACCGCGGATACTTGCGGCGGCGCCCGATTCCACGATTACGCACGGGGTGGGCGAAGTCGTGCCGGGGTCAGGCTTGACCGCGGTTGAGGACTTCCAGACCGACCTGACCAGCCGCCAGTTCGCGCAGGGCGATCACCGTCGGCTTGTCCCGACCGGCTTCCACCAGCGGGGAGGCGCCAGCGGCAAGCTGACGTGCGCGATAAGTCGCCGCCAAGGTCATCTGAAAGCGATTCGGAATGCGATGCAAACAGTCGTCTACGGTTACTCTGGCCATGCAATTCTCCCAAAGGAATCAGATCATTGTCGCGAAAAGGATGGAATGGCGCTGACACTGCACAGCGTAACGGAGTCGCGAGGCACCTACTACCGCCAACAGGTCGTGCAACGCGCACTGCAGATCGTCGTTGATAATAACATAGTCAAATTCGCCCACATGTCGCATCTCTTCGCGTGCCGCCGCGACTCGCCGCGCGATGGTCTCGGCACTGTCGGTTCCCCGCGCGCGCAGACGACGTTCAAGCGCATCGAGCGAAGGCGGCAGAATGAAAACGCCGATTGCCGCCGGAAACAATCGCCGCACTTGCTGTGCCCCCTGCCAGTCGATCTCGAGCAGCACATCCTGGCCAGCATGCAGCGCCGACTCGATGCCGCTGGTCGACGTGCCGTAGTAATTCCCATGCACTTCTGCCCACTCGAGAAAGCCCTCATTCCGGACTTCGTCGAGAAAGTCCGGCACCCCGACAAAGTGGTATTCGAAACCATCCCGCTCGCCAGCGCGCGGCGCGCGGGTGGTGTGCGAAATTGACAACCGGATCCCCGGATCGTTTTCGAGCAGGCGGCGAACCAGCGTCGTTTTTCCAGCACCGGACGGTGCCGTGACGATGTAGAGTTGTCCGATCATGGAGCGCTGAGCCGGCGAATGCGAAGCCTCGATTGTACCTGTGACGGGATCCGTTGGCGCCTGTCGGCGGTCATCGTGGGTCGCCGCCGGCACCGGATCTTCCCGATTCGACACGCGTGGACTTTTCGTCGACATGGACTAGCCGGGTCTTACAGTGGACAATCAGCATCCTGAGACGATCACCTGGCCAGGAGCTCCGCAATGTTTCGATCGAAGGTCATGCTACGAACTCTTCTGCTGCTTGCTGCGATGACGGCAACGCACGCCGGTGCTGCGATCCCGATCAAGCTCCTCGGCTTCGACGACATGTCATGTCGCGTCTGGTCAGAATCAAAGAACGATGCCGAGCAACGCGCGACCTTCGTCGCCTGGGTGCGCGGCGTTATCACTGGCCACAACTACGTCAACCGCAGCCACCAGGTATCGAGCATCTCCGAAGGAACCGTCGAAAAGTATGTCAATCGTTACTGCACAACCAACCCGAGCGGCGACTTCAGCGATGCAGCATTTCGTCTGAGCGACCAGTTTTCGGGCCGCAACGAGGCGATCACCAAGTAAGAGAAGAGCCGCTAACGCGGCTCTTCTGCTTTCACAGCTGGCTGACATCCGGCCAGTAGGGAGCAGCTGCTGCCCCGCGCTGCGCGCGCGCCTATTGCTGTTTGCCCTTCATGTTTCCCACCGTCCCACCAAGAATCCCGCCAATCGCTGCCCCGGTCCACCCGTTACCGCCAGAGATTGCTGCAATTCCAGCCCCTGCAGCCGCGCCAATCGCGGCCCCACTGACCGTTCCCTGCTCGCGCGGCGTCATGTTGGTGCATCCCACCACGGTCAAGGCAGACGCCATTACCAGAGCCAATCCAGTTCTGTTCATTTCTCGCCCCTTATTTGTTCGTTTTTAGACCAGGCACGACCATTTCGAACCAGAGGGTCTCGATCACCGGCCGCTGCAACTGCTCGGGATGCTCCGCGTACCACCGGTCCAGCACTTCGAGCACGGAGTCCAGCGTCTGGCCCTTCATGCCTTTGACAACGCGCGGCGAAAAGTCACTGACATTGCCCGTCGCACCATCGCCCTGATACGCCATGTCGACGTGGATGGCATTCGCCAGGCCAACGATGTAGGCCTTCTTGACCTCCGGCGCAGATTTTGTCCAGTGCGTGCCATCGACCAGCGGCACTTCTCCGGCACCAGCGGTAGCGGTGCCGCAGGTGATCAGAACGGCAACGCACGCGGCAGATGCTGCGCCCCTCAGCTTACGAAAAAGCGATTTAGTCGCCATGACTCTGCCCTCCAGAATGGGAGCGCTAACGCTAGCACACGACGATCGCTGTTTGAAGCGAAATCTTGTCGCGACAACAGCCGGCAGTCGCCAACCGAAACGCTCGCTGGCAAGATCACGACCCTGCGCTTGGCACCGTCGCGAACGCCACTTACTTCTGCGCGGAGAGCGGCTACAGGACGTTTCCTGATCCGGCGCGATTCACTACTCCAGGTTCTGCACCTGCTCGCGCATCTGCTCGATGAGCAGCTTGAACTCGATCGCCAAGCGCGAGAACTCCGCAACCAGCGACTTGGAGCCGAGAGTATTGGCTTCGCGGTTGAGTTCCTGCATCAGGAAATCCAGGCGCTTGCCACTTGCCCCACCGGTTTCGAGTACCCGCTCGACCTCATCGAGATGGGTCGACAAGCGCGCCAGTTCCTCGGCGACGTCGATGCGCGCGGCGAATATGGCCACCTCCTGGCGGAGGCGTTCGTCATCCACGGTACCCAGAGCGTCAAGCAGACGCTGCCTGAGTTTATCGTTGAACGCTGTCAGGGCCGCCGGAACGCGCGGCTCGATTTCGCACACCAGCTCGCGCATGCGGGCTAGCCGTTCGAGGATGACACTGGCCAGCTTCTCTCCCTCGCGCGCGCGACTGGCCGCGAACTCATCGAGCACCTCGCTGGCCAGGGCCAGACAAGCCGGCAGCACGGTTTCGATATCCGGCGAGTCATCGCCAAAGATACCCGGCCAGCGCAGCACGTCGTTGACCGCCAGCGGCGCGGCGAGGGGCAATTTCTTCCGGATCTCGTCGTCGAAGGACTCGAGCTGTTCGAGCAGGTCGGCATTCAGGCTCGCTCGCTTGCCACCACCCGCCGCAGGAACGAAGCTGACACGACACTCCAGCTTGCCGCGGGAGACGCGTTCGCCAAACAACTCGCGCAGCGCCGGTTCGACGATGCGCAGTTCGTCGCAGACTCGAAAGTGGTAATCGAGGTAGCGTGAGTTGACGCTTTTCAACTCGATCTGCAATGCGCCACCCTTGACGGTGCGCGTCGCCCCGGCATAGCCGGTCATGCTGTAAATCATTGAAATCCTGACATGTGGGCGGAGGGGGTCTGCAGCCGGCTTTACAGGCCACCCCCAAAGACCGGACAATGGCCGACTCTCTGAATGATAGCTTTGACACCGATGGTGCAACAAGCGAACCACGCTCTCCCTGTTGCTTTCCAACTCGACGAGTATCGTATCGAGCATCAGCTTTCGCTGGGCGGTTTCTCGATCGTCTATGTGGCGACCGACAGTCAGGGAACACAGGTCGCGATCAAGGAGTACCTGCCCAATACGCTTGCCCTGCGTGGCGAAGGCGGCATTTCACCGATCATCACGGAAGAGCATCTACCCGCCTTCCGTTACGGCATGAAGTGCTTTTTCGAAGAAGGCCGGGCATTGGCCGGGCTTTCTCACCCGAACGTGATTCGGGTGCTGAACTTCTTTCGTGCCAACGACACGGTCTATATGGTGATGGAGTACGAACACGGCTGTACGCTGCAAGAGCTGATCCAGACCAACCGACCCGGGGTCACCGAAAACTTTATCCGCAACGTTTTCACCAAAATGCTCAACGGCCTGCGCGAGGTACACTCGCACCGCTTGCTTCATCTTGACCTCAAGCCATCGAACATCTACATGCGCAACAAGCACGTGCCGGTGCTGATCGACTTTGGTGCGGCACGCCAAACGCTGGCCTGCGACACGCCAATGCTCAAACCGATGTACACGCCGGGCTTTGCCTCGCCGGAGCACTACAACCAGCGGGAACTGCTCGGCCCGTGGAGCGATATCTACAGCGTCGGCGCCTCGATGTATGCCTGCATCGCAGCCAGCACGCCGCAACCGGCCGACGCTCGCCTGGACAAGGATCATCTGCCCCCCGCAATGGTGCGCTGGGAAGGGCTGTACTCGGACCAGTTGCTCGAGACGATCGACTGGTGCCTGTGCCTGAACCATCGCTATCGGCCGCAAAGCGTCTTCGCACTGCAGAAAGCCCTTACCGAACCGGTCGTTGCGGCGCCGAAGATGATCAGTGAACCGGACGTCGAGCAGCCACTGCTGAAAGAAAACTGGTTCGACCAGATGGTCGGAAAACTGAAGAAATCCAGAAACCAATGAAATTCACCATTTACCAGGAAAGCCGCACCGGCAAGCGTGCCAACAACGAAGACCGACTGGCGCACTGCTACTCGCGCGACAGTCTGTTGATGGTCATTGCCGATGGCATGGGCGGCCACTACTATGGCGAGGTGGCCGCCCAGATCGCCGTGCAGACGCTCACGCAGGCCTTCCAGCGCGAGTTCCAGACCCGGATTCGGGACCCTTTCATGTTCCTCCAGAAGGAAATGCTCAACGCCCACCGCGGCATTCTCGACTTTGCCGGCAAGCACCACCTGCTGGACTCGCCACGCACCACCTGCGTCGCCTGCATCATCCAGAACAATATTGCTTACTGGGCACACTCGGGCGATTCCCGCCTCTATCTGCTGCGCAAGGGGAAAGTCCTCGCCCAGACCAGGGATCACTCGCGGGTCAGGCTGCTGCTCGACAAGGGCACCATCACCGTCGAGGAAGCGGCCACCCACCCGGATCGCAACAAGATCTACGGCTGCCTGGGCGGCCAGCAAAACCCGGAGATCGAGTTTTCGCGCAAGATGACGCTTGAAGCCGCCGACGTGCTGGTGCTGTGCACTGACGGCGCCTGGAACGAACTGCCCGACGACGTCCTGGCGGCTGCCCTGAAGACCACCAATCTGTCGGCTGCCGTGCCCACCCTGCTTTCCCAGGCAGAAGGCCGCAGCGGACCGCATGCCGACAATCTGTCGATGATCGCCGTACGCTGGGAAGACACCTACGTCGATCGGAGCAGCGGTAGCAGCAGTCTGATATCGACCAAGTCGATGCCGCGCGACACGGTTGCTACTCAGATGGACGAATTCGGGCGAAAACCCGGCCACAAGACGGAACTCACCGAAGCCGAGATCGAACTCGCCATCGAGGAGATCCGCTCGACCATCCAGAAGTACTCCAAATAGGAACCTGCATGCGCCCCAGCCACCGTCAACTGTCGCAGCTGCGCGACGTCCGCGTTGCCCGCAAATTCACCCGCCACGCCGAAGGTTCGGTGCTGATCGAAATGGGCGACACGCGCGTTCTGTGTACGGCCAGCGTCGAAGAGTCGGTACCCCCTTTCCTACGCGGCGGCGGACAGGGCTGGGTCACCGCCGAGTACGGCATGCTGCCGCGCTCGACACATACGCGCAGCGGCCGGGAAGCGACCAAAGGCAAGCAGACTGGCCGCACCCAGGAGATCCAGCGCCTGATCGGTCGCGCGCTGCGTGCCGTCATCGATCTCAAGGCGCTGGGCGAGCGCCAGATCACGCTCGATTGCGACGTCCTGCAGGCCGACGGCGGAACGCGCTGCGCCGCGATCACCGGCGCCTGGCTGGCGCTCAACGATGCCTGCGAGCACCTCGTCGGCAACGGCAAGATCGCCGCCAACCCGATCCGGGATCATGTCGCCGCGGTCTCGGTCGGGATCTACAACGGCGCCGCCGTACTCGACCTCGACTATGCCGAGGACTCGAACTGCGACACCGACATGAACGTGGTAATGACCGGCAGTGGTGGCATCGTCGAGGTCCAGGGGACCGCCGAAGGCGAGCCCTTTACACGTCTTCAGATGCTCGAGTTGCTCGACCTGGCTGATGCTGGAATCGCTCAACTGATTGCCCGGCAGAAAGCGTCCCTGGCGCCATGAAACTCGTCCTCGCTTCGAACAACAGCAAGAAACTGAAAGAGCTCGACGCCATTCTCTCCCCGCTCGGCTGGGAACTCGTCCCACAGGGCCAGCTCAATGTCCCCGAAGTCGAAGAGCCGCACTGCACCTTCGTCGAGAATGCGCTGACCAAGGCCCGCCACGCGTCGCTGCTGACCGGCCTGCCGGCGCTGGCTGATGACTCCGGCCTGTGTGTCGACGCCCTGGGCGGCGCCCCTGGCGTGCAATCCGCCCGCTACGCCGGCGAACCTCGATCCGACGCCCGGAACAACGAAAAGCTGCTCGCCGAACTCGGCGAAAACTGCCAACGCGCGGCCCACTACGTGGCGGTCATCGTCTTTGTCCGCCACGCGGAGGACCCGCAGCCGATCATCGCCGAAGGCGAATGGCATGGCGAAATCCTGTCGACAGCACGCGGTGACAGTGGCTTTGGCTACGATCCACTGTTCTACGTCAGCGAGCTCGACCTGAGCGCCGCCGAACTCGACGCCGCCGAGAAAAACCGCCGCTCACACCGCGGCCAGGCGCTGGCGCGTCTCGTCGAGCATCTGCTGGCACGTCGCTGATGCCCGAGCAACCGAGCCGAAGGATCATTCCGCTGATCCCGGCTCGGGACCTTGCGCCGACAAGCCGCCGGGAGATCCTGTTTCGCAACCAACCACCGCTGTCGCTCTACGTCCATGTGCCCTGGTGCGTGCACAAGTGCCCCTACTGCGATTTCAACTCGCACGCCTTACCGCGAGCGAAGAACGCCGATCAATCGCCAGCGGTCATTCCCGAAGACGAGTACCTGGCGGCCCTGATCGCCGACCTCGAATCGGCACTACCGCTGATCTGGGGACGCCGGATCGACAGCGTCTTCTTCGGCGGCGGCACGCCCAGCCTGCTTTCCGGCGAGGGGGTCGATCAATTCCTGGCTGCCTTGCGCAGCCGCCTGCCGTTTCTGCCCGACGCCGAGATCACCCTCGAGGCCAACCCGGCAAGCGTCGAAGCAGGGAAGTTCGCCGCCTTTCGCGCGGCTGGCATCAACCGCCTGTCGATCGGCATCCAGAGCTTCAACGCGAAGCACCTCAAGGCCCTCGGCCGCGTCCACGACGATCACGAAGCCCGACAGGCGGTGGCGATTGCCGCCAGATACTTCGAGAATTTCAATCTCGACCTGATCTACGGGCTGCCCGGGCAAAGCGTGGCGGAGGCGCTGGCCGACATCGACACCGCGCTGTCCTTTGCCCCACCGCACCTGTCCTGCTATCAACTGACCATCGAACCGAACACCGCCTTCGCCGCCCGACCACCCGTCCTGCCCGATCCGGACAGTTGCGCAGACATGCAGGACGCCATCGAGGCCAGGCTGGCAGTCGCTGGCTACCGCCATTATGAAACTTCGGCCTTTGCACGGACTGGCCATCAGTGCCGGCACAACCTCAATTACTGGCAGTTTGGTGATTACCTGGGTATCGGCGCCGGCGCACACAGCAAGCTGACCCTGCAGGATCGCGTCCTGCGCCAGATGCGCTGGAAGCAACCCGAGCAGTATCTGGCCAAGGTCGCCGCCGGCACAGCGCTACAGGAAGAATTCGCCGTCGCCGCCGCGGACCTGCCGTTCGAATTCATGCTCAACGCGCTGCGGCTGATCGATGGTTTCGATGCACAGTTGTTCGCCTTGCGCACCTCCCTGCCGCTGGTCTGCATCGACAGCGAACTGCGACGGGCCGAGCGCGACGGCCTGATCGAGCGCGACCAGCAACGTATCGCGCCAAGCGACCGCGGCCGGCGCTTTCTCAACCAGCTGCTCGAGCGCTTCCTGGTTGCCCCTGGCAACCAGCCTGCAAACCCCCGCCCGGGAAACCCCGGCTAA
>NZ_JAVTWB010000024.1:0-3232 GCF_032229525.1 Accumulibacter sp.
CGCTGGCACGCCCTACGCCATAGTCTTCGCCTGTGCGGGATTGGCGGCTGCCGTTCAGGGTGTGTCCCGCGGTTGACCTTCGGGTGCGGCGTGCTGCGCTGTGGACTGCCGATGCAGCGCAGCTTTGGCAAGCAGGTGAGCGGTGACCGGCGCAGTGATGAACAGGAAGAACAGTGGCGCCAGTTCGTGCAGGCTGACCCCTGCGTTGTCATCGGCCGAGAAGAAGAGTGCCGACGCGAGCAGCATCGCACCGACACCCAGGGTCGTGGCCTTGGTCGGGCCGTGCAGACGCATCAGGAAATCGGGCAGTCGGGCAAGGCCGATGGAGCCGAGCAGGACGAACAGCGCGCCGACGAGGATCAGCGCCGCGATAGTGAATTCGGTCGCCGTACTCATTCGCTGATATCTCCGCGCAAGAGAAACTTGCATAGCGCGACCGTGCCGACGAAGCCCAGCAGGGCGATCAGGAGTGCCGCTTCGAAGTAGGCCGTACTGGCATTGCTGATCCCGTAAAGCACCAACAGGGCGATGCTGTTGATACCGATGGTGTCGAGAGCCAGGATACGATCGGTCGTATCCGGTCCGCGTAGCAGTCGATAAAGGTTGAGCGCCAGGGCGGCGCCAATCAGGACGAAGGCAATTTCGATGGCGGCGTTCAGCATGCAAAGATCTCCTTCAGTGCCAACTCGTAACGCTCCTTGATCTCGCCTATCAGTGCCGACGGGTCGGGTGCATCAAGGGCATGGACCAGCAGCACCCAGCGCTGCTGGTCGACGTCGATCGATACCGTTCCCGGGGTCAGCGAGACGATGCTGCCGAGCAGGGTAGCGATGAACGGATCGCGCAGATCGAGCGGTACCTCGACGAAGGCGGGAGACAGCCGGTGCAGCGGCCCGATGATCTGGCGCGCAACGCGCAAGTTGGCGGTGACGATGTCGCTGGCGAAGATACCCAGGAAGCGCAACGCCCGCCAGGGGTGGACCAGGCGAGGAGGATTCGGCCAGAAACGGCGGGTCAGCAGAGGTATGGCGATGGCCAGCAGGCAGCCAAGCAGCAGCAGACCGAGTGAAGCGGCATTGGTGATCACGGTCCACAGCAGGAGAACGGTGAGTGACGAGCCGGGACGTGGTAGAAGCGTGCGCATCATGGTTTCGCCTCGCGGCCGTTGTTCGCTGCGCCTGGCCGGAGCACGCCGGTCACGTAGGCGCCAGGCGCATGCAGTTGTTCGGCAGCGCGCATGGTGTAGTCGGACAGCGGGCGCGCCAGCACGGCCAGCAGTGGTCCGGCAGCGACCAGGAGCAGTGTGGCGGTCACCCGTTGCCAGCCGATCGGCTCGACCACCAGTGGCTGGGCGGCTGCCCTGTGCTTCCAGATCAGATAGCAGCCGTCGCGCGCCAGCGCGGCCATGACGACGAACCCCGCCGTCAGCACGACCACCCACACCGCCGTTCCTGCCGCTACGTCACGCATGCTCGTCAGCAGCATCAGTTTGCCGATGAAGCCGGAGAAGGGCGGCAAGGCAGCAAGCGTTGTCGCCAGGACCAGGAAGGCGACTTTCAGCCAGACCGATGGCAGGGGCGGCCCGGCCATGAACTGATCGGCCGCCTTGCCACGCTGCTCGGCGATGATGCCGGTCAACAGAAACAAGGCCGCGCCGGCAAGTGTCGATTGCACCAGATAATAGAGTGCCGCGGCGCTGACGCCGGCACTCGCCTGCGCGGGCGTCAGCAGCAGGGTGCCTGCCGAGAGCAGGACCAGCCAGGCGGCGAGGGATTTGAGACGGGGAGCGGCGAGCGCGCCCAGTGCGGCGAAGGCGACCGTGGCCAGCGCCAGGGTAGTCAGCCAGTTGTCGAGCAGATCGGGCATCACCGGTGCCAGGGCTATCGCCTGCACGCGCAAAATGGCGACGATGCCGACCTTGGTCATGATCGCAAAGAGCGCGGCGACCGGCGCGCCGGCCGCGGAGTAGGTGTGCGGCAGCCAGAACGACAGCGGCAGCAGCCCCGCTTTCAGCGCGAAGACTGCGATCAGCAACGCAAAGGCCAGCCTGGCGAGGGCTTGATCGTGTCCGGGCAAGGCCAGGACGCGTGCCAGATCAGCCAGGTTCAGGGTGCCCAGTGTGCCGTAGAGCAGGCCCAGCGCGATCAGGAAAAGCGCCGAGCCGACCAGGTTGAGCACCACGTAGGTGATTCCCGCTCTGGTTCTGGCCAGACCGCCACCGTGCGCCAGCAGCACGTAGGAGGCGAGCAGCATGATTTCGAAGAAGACGAAGAGGTTGAACAGGTCGCCGGTGAGAAATGCGCCGACCAGGCCGAGCAGTTGAAACTGGAACAGCGGGTGAAAATGCAAACCTTCCTCGTCGAAGCCGGCGCTGGCGTAGAGCAGCACCAGAAAGCCGAGGACGGCGGTGAGCAGGGTCATCCCTGCAGCCAGCCGATCGACCACCAGCACGATGCCGAAGGGCGCCGGCCAGTCGCCCAGCGCGTACACCCGCAACACGCCGTCGTCGGCGAGCAGCGTCAGCCAGCCGGTGGCCAGCAGCAGCAGCGCCGTCGCCAGCAGGCCGACCGCGCGCTGGAACGCCAGTCGACCGGAAACCATTTGCAGCAGCGCCGCGAGCAACGGAATCAGGATCGGCAGGATCGGCGCGTTGGCGTTCATGGTTCCTGGCGGGCGTCGACGTGGTCGGCGCCCGATTCGGACAAGCCGCGCAAGGCGAGGATCGCCAGATAGGCGGTCATCCCGAAACCGATGACGATGGCGGTGAGCACCAGGGCCTGCGGCAGGGGGTCGGCGTAGCGGGCACCGGCGCGAATCAGCGGTGGTGCGTCGATGCGCAGACGACCGCTGGCGAAGAGAAAGAGGTTTACCGCATACGACAGCAGGGTCAAGCCGAGCAGTACCGGGAAGGTGCGCGCGCGCAGGATGAGGAAAACGCCGCAGGCGGTGAGCACGCCGATGGCGATCGACAGCAGGACTTCCATCAGACCTCCACTATCTGGCCGTGAGCGCGTGCCGACAGCTGCCCAAGTCCGGAGAGAACCGTCACCACCACGGTGACCACTACCACGTACACGCCGAGATCGAAAACCATCGCCGAAGCCAGCTCGAACTCGCCGATCAGCGGCAGCGAGACATGGCCGTGTGCAGTGGTCAGGAAGGGGCGAGCGAACAGCCAGCTGACCATCCCGACGCCGGTTGCCAGCAGCAGTCCCAGCGCCAGTAGTCCGGC
>NZ_JAVTWB010000025.1:0-3230 GCF_032229525.1 Accumulibacter sp.
GTCAGCCAAACTCCCCCAGGCAGGACCGTAGAAATTGTAATGCACTCGGTTACGGCGGGTCGGTTTTTTGACCCGCCGTTGTTGATGGATTGGCAGCCCGTTACTGCGTAACGGGAGCGCCAGTGAAGTACTGATCCCACTCGGGCAAATCCAGATCGAGGGTGGCGATGAGGCGATCCTCTTCGGTGGAGACCAAGCGTTCGATGATCTCGCGTTTCGTTACGCAGTAACGGCGAGCCAATCGCTCGATGGCCAAAGCGGTGTGGGTACTGATCCACAGATTGAGGCGGCGTTCGCCGTTACCGTCCTCGCCGGCATAAGGACGGCGGGTACGGTAAGCGGCTTGTCTTTGAGCGGCTGTTTTGGCCATTTTTGGCTCCAGAGAGTGCGTTACGCAGTAACGGCTTTGTGCGTCGTTACTGCGTAACGCTGAGGTGAGTTCAAGGGGGACGGGTTCGCATTGACGGCGTTGATCCTGGCCGAAGGGAGCGCAGCGCTGTCCAGCGGACCGTGGAATAAATGGGCGGCGTGCCACCCGTTTATGCCGCGAAAGCCGCTTGACAGCGCGTAGCGAGCCAACGCTCCTGGCGGTTGCCGGGGATGGTTTGATCATCCCCGGCGGCTGCCACGTGGCGAACGCGGGGTTTGGGGCAGCGCCCCAAGGCGTGGCGGATGAGCGTAAGAAGTCGCCAAGCCAAGCGCTGGCCGTGGGTTCGAGGCGGCGCATCAGCTGTCTGAGGGCTGTTGTGCGAAGCGCGTCGCAGCCTCCTTGAGGCGATAGCTACGGCCCTCGAACTCAAGCAGATGCGAGCGATGCATCAGCCGGTCGAGAATCGTGCTGGCCATCGTTTGATCGCCCAGGTATTTGCCCCAGTCCTGAACCACCCGGTTGGAGGTCACCACCAGGCTGCGGCGCGCCTTGTAGCGCTGATGGACCAGCGTCTGCAGCAACTCGCCCGCACTGTCGCTGATGCGCCGGGCCAGGAAGAGATCGTCCAGTACCAGCAGGTCGGCATCGAGCCAGGGGCGCAGCTGCCGCTGCTGATCGGCGCCGCTCCACAGCGCGTAGCTCGCAAAGACACTGTCGGCCTCGAGCACCCGCACATCCAGGCCTTGCAGCGTCGCCTGGTAGGCCACTGCCTTGGCGATGCGGCTTTTACCGGTGCCCGGTTTGCCGATGATCAGCGCGTTCTGGCCTTCAGCGATGAATTTCAGCGTATGCAGCTCGAAGCAAGCCTGGCGCGGCAGCTTCGGATTGAAGCGCCAGTCAAAGTCTGTCAAGGTCGCGCGCTCGTCCAGACCAGACTGCTGGTAACGACGGTCCAGCAAACGCGAACGGCGGCGGTCCAGTTCATCCTGCAGAATCATCGCGAAGGTCTCCAGGAAAGGCGTTTGGCTCGCCTGCGCTTGCAGCACGCGGGTCTCCAGGGTGGCGCGAATGCCGGACAGGCGCAGGTCGCGCAGCGCGCGGTCGATCTCGTTCAAGGTCATGCTCATTGGGAATCCTCCAGGGAAAGTGACAAAGCCGCGCTGTTGCGAGCGCCCAGAGAGAACAGGTCCGCGTAGTCCTCGGCGGCGCGAATCAGTCGGTCGTCCTGGGTCAGTGCCAACTCGCCCTGAACCGGCGTATCGCTATCGGCCAGGGCCTCGTTGAGCAGGCGCTCGGTGAGCGCCTTGATCTGTTGATAGCTGCGCACACCGTCGTGCAAGGCCATCGCGCAGGCACGCTCGACCAGCGTGCGGGGGTAGCGCTTGACCAGGCTGACGATGCCCCACAGGCGGCGCTGACCGACGCGCCCATCGTGATCGAACAGGCGCTGGCACAACTGCTCGGTGGCTGGGCCGATGGCCTTGGCCTGAGTCAGGATTCGACGCGTTTCCCGCGACGGATTGAAGGGGCGCTCGTCGTCGGGCAAGATCACGCTGCCCGGCTGTGCCGCCCGGGAATGGGTGCGCAGCAAGGCCTGCGACTGGAAATCGCGGATCTCGAGGTGCTGCTCGAACAGGCGGACCAGCACGCGGCTGCCGATACGCGCCGGCCGGGCGGCATAGCTGCTGTGGTCGACGCGTACGCAGCTGTCGTCGCAGACCGTGCGTAGCGACTCGGTAAAATACGCGAACCCCTGCAAGGGCAAGGGCTTGAGCAGCGGGCGTTCTTCCTGGAACATCGCCTCGACCTGGCGTTTGGCGCTGCCGTGAATGCGTTGCGCCGCCCAGCGGGTCTCCCACTGTTCGAGGAAGGCGTTCTGCTCCTCGATCGATGTGAAGCGTCGGCCTTTGAGCGCCGTGTTCTGGGTATGCTGAATGGCATTCTCGACGCTGCCTTTGCGATTCGGATCGCGGACCCGCGCAGGGTCGGCGACGACGCCGTAATGCGCGAGCACGGCCGCATAGACCGGGTTGAGCTGCGGCTCGTACAGGTCGGGCTTGATGACCCCTTCCTTCAGGTTGTCGAGCACCACGTATTGGCTGCTGCCGCCGAAATAGCGCCAGGCCTGCTCATGCAGTCTGGCCCAGGCTTCCTGGCTGGACTTCCAGAGCACCCGCCGAAAGCTGCGCCGGGAATAGCGCAGGGTCATGACAAACAAACGCGGCCGACGATAGCGCTCGGAGCCGGGGGAAAGCGTCATCGCCCCTTCGCCATAGTCGACCTGTGCCTCTTCGCCGGCGGCGAATTCCAGTCGGTCAAACTGGGCTGGTTCGTGTTCGATCAGCGTCCCGGCAAAGCGCTTGACGCTGTTATAGCTGGCGGTAAAGCCGAACTGATCGACCAGATCCTGGTAGATCGCCGTGAAGTTGCGGCGAAGCTGTAACTGCGCCTCGATGAAGGCGCGATGCGGCTCGCAGGCGGAAGTCGATTGCCGGCTCGGCGCCGGTGGCCGGGGTGGGGGAATTTGACCGGGAGGACCGGTGGCCACCCCGGGGGAATTTGCCTCTTCGCTCGCAAAATGCCGCGCCAGACTGCGGATCGTCTTGCGATCGATCTGTGTGATGCGCGAAATCTCGCGCTGGCTCTTTCCCGCCGCCAGCAGCGTGAAGACGGTGGTTTGAAGATGTGGCTTCAAGACGTTCACTCCAGACTCCCTCCAAAAAACGAAGGGGGAACATAACGTCCTGCCCGGGGTGCTCCGAAAGCGACAAAAACGGCGCCCTATTGCTCCGTCACGCAACCTTCAGGGTGGGGGATTTTGAAGTGACCAAAGGTGGGGGAATTTGACCGGCCAACGGGG
>NZ_JAVTWB010000026.1:0-18805 GCF_032229525.1 Accumulibacter sp.
CCGCCGCGGCCTCCTCCCCGATTTCTGCCCATCTCGCTCATGCATCGACACGTCTACGCCCTGCTCGCGCTATTCACCGCGGCCTGGATCAGCAGCCAGCCGCTGACCGCTCTCCTCAGCCCTTCGCCCGAACGCCCGTGGGCGCTGTACCTGGCGCTGCTCTACGGTAGCGGCTATCTGTCCGCGACGATGATGTCGGCGGCGATGCTCATGGCGCTGCGCGGACCGCGGCTGGAAGCGCTGGCGGGCGGTCTCGACCAGTTGTATCGCCTGCACCGGCAGACAGCTCTGTTCGCCATCGGCCTGGCTGCTGCCCACTATGCGATCAAACTGGGCAGCAAGGCCCTGCGCCGCAGCGGCCTGCTCGACAAGCCGGAGCATGCCAAGAGCCTTTCCGTGCAGCTCTTCGATTCCTGGCACTCGATCGCCAAGGACTTTGGCGAATGGAGCCTCTACCTGGCGCTCGCCCTGGTGACGGTGGCGCTGCTGCAACGCATTCCCTACCGGCACTTCGTGCGCAGCCACCGGCTGATGCCAGTCATCTTCCTGCTGGTCACGGTGCACTCGGTGGTGTTCATGCCGGCACCATTCTGGGCCGGCATCGCCGGGCCGCTGGCCGCGCTGCTGATGGCCGGTGGCACGGTCGCCGCCATGCTCTCGCTCGCCGGATGGATAGGGGGCCGCCGCCGCGCGCTTGGCGAGATCAGCGAAGTCCGCCCGATCGGCCTCGGCGTGCTCGAAGTGCATGCCCGGCTGCGCGACTGGAAGGGTCACCAGAGCGGCCAGTTCGCCCTGGTCACCTTCGACACGCGCGAGGGCGCGCACCCGTTCACGATTGCCTCGGCCTGGCTGGGTGACGGCCATGTGCGATTCGCCATCAAGAGTCTCGGCGACTACACACGCGCGCTTCCCGCCCGGCTGCAGTCCGGCGACCCGGTGATCGTCGAAGGCCCCTACGGTCAATTCGATTTCGTCTGCAAGCAGCCGCGCCAGATCTGGATCGCCGGCGGCATCGGCCTGACACCCTTCGTCGCCCGTCTCGAGGCGCTCGCCGCCGAAAGCGCCAGCCATTTACCCGTAGACCTGTTCTACTGCACGCGCCAGGCCGATCCCGACATCGTCGCGCGCCTTAACGCCATCGCAAGCACTGCCGGCGTCCGCCTGCACCTCATCGAAAGCAGTCGCGGCGACAGCCTGGACGTCGAGCGAGTGATCGCCGAAGTGCCGGCGTGGGCCGAAGCCAGCATCTGGTTCTGCGGTCCGGCCGGCTTCGGCCTCGCCATGCGAGAAGGACTGACTGCTCGTGGTCTATTGCCGAGCGCCTTCCATCAGGAAGCTTTCGAGTTTCGCTGAGGCAGCCAGCCGCCATCGCCACCAGCCGCAGCGGGTTCAGTTCTGGCACTCAAGCATCTTCTGCCCCCGATGACCAGAGCATTCAGACTCGGAGTCGCGGGCGCCCTCTATCAGAGGTAAAAGAGAAGACCTGACCCCGCGCATGTGCATGTGCCAACCTCATGATCAACCTCATGCGCAACCAGATTGGTGAAAGCATCGACACGCACGCCGTACGACTGTCGCCAAAAGGCGCCGTGCTCAAGGGCGACACATTCGGTGAAATCGTTGTAGTCTTGTCCATTGACTCGAACTCGATACTGATCAGGGCCACCGCAGTTTTGTGGGGAAATTCGCCGCATTTTCCCAGCGCACAAGGCGCCGATCTCCGAGATTTTCGAGGCCAGGCACGTCGCTTGCGCAAAGGTGAAGTAGAGCTCCACCGACTGACATGGGTTGCGTTACGAAAATGCGTCGCCACGTATCCGCGAGCCAACGCCTTGGTGACCTGTTGTTGGGTACCGATCGAGCCATGCGCTTGCGTTTGGGGCAGACCGGATTGGCCCTGCTGCTGATGCTGGCAGGCATGGCGATTGTGCTATGGGCGGCCTGGACGCTGAACCTGCCACGAGGTCCGCTGTACTTGTGGACTCTGAGTTCGCTGTGCGCAATTGGCTTGGTCTATATGACCATTCGCTGCGGTTGGTCACGAAATTTCAAGGACCCGTCTCTCACCTTGCAGCAGATGGCGCTGGCGATTGCCTGCAGCGCGACCGGCTATGCCCTGACAGGCCCGGTGCGCGCGATAGCGTTCCCGAACCTGATGATCATCTTGATGTTTGGCATGTTCGGCCTGCACGCTACCAGCGCCTTGGCCATCAGTATCTATGCTTTGCTGGTATTTGGCCTGAGCATGGCTGTCATGGCGTCGATTAGCCCCGATATCTACCCGCCCACCGTCGAATGGGCGCATTTCATGATGCTGGTCGTCGTTGTTCCCGCGGTGTCTGTCCTGTCCGGGCGATTGAGCCGAATTCGCCGCCGTTTGAGACAGCAGAAGGAGGAACTGACCGTGGCACTTGAGCAGATTCAGCTCCTGGCCGCTCACGATGAGTTGACCGGCTTGTTGAATCGTCGTCACATGCAGGTCTTGCTGGAGCAGGAAACGCAGCGCAGTCTGCGTTCTGGGGAGGGCTTTTGCCTGGCGCTGCTCGATATGGATCATTTCAAACACATCAACGACCGGCATGGCCATGCTGCCGGGGACGCCGTGCTACGCGCCTTCTCCAATACGGCGCAGACAGTTTTGCGCCGCTCTGACGTGCTGGCCCGCTGGGGCGGCGAAGAATTTGTGTTGATACAATCGGGTATTAGCATGTCGCTTGCGAGGGCCACCATGGACCGCCTGCGCGAGCAGGTGGCGAATATGGAGCTGGCTTTTGGAGACGATTTCTTGCAGATCAGTTTTTCGGCCGGGCTGACCACATACCGTTCGGGTGAATGTGCGACCCAAACACTGGAGCGTGCCGACCGCTTGCTCTACGATGCCAAGGCACAGGGCCGCAACCGCGTGGTGGCAGGCTGAACGCATCAACGGGGCATCAGTTCTAACACAGCGTTGGCGGGGTCAGAGCGTTGGCGGGGTCAGAGCGTTGGCGGGGTCAGCAGAGCGTTGGCGGGGTCAGTGCCAACATCCGAACATCGCCTGCTAGACTCCGGTGATGGCCAAAGCACGCCGGAACAGCAATCGCATGGATCTTATACAAGACCCAGCAGTTCAGCATGGAAGGCATCGGAGGTGGCGGCGATCAGGCGCTGAAGCGTGAGACCGCCCTTGCGGTGGACTGGGGCCAGGCGGATGAGATTCAAGATATGCATCCGTCTTCCGGACACGGCGTTGCACATAGTACGATGGGGCCACAACCGGGACGGCTATTTATTCGGCGCGGACCATTGGTGTTCGAGCCTGGCTCCTTTTCTTTTCTTGCCACGTCGTCCAGCCACGGCAACTCGACGCCCAGAACCTCGCGATGGAGGAACAGCAGGGGCCGACAAGGCCTGATTTTGCGTTGCGGCTGCGACGTGCCCGTCCTCCGCCAGATGCGTCAGGAACGCCGCCACCTCGGCCGCCCGCCACGCCCGGGTTTCGCATAGGATTCATGCGCTTGCCCGGCGTAAGGCGAGAAGACCGCCTGGGCGACAACGGAATGAAAGTACAATACGGCGCCGTGCCTCCTTGCCCCCGCCCATCTGGCCGGCGACCCGCCGTGTCACCGCCCATGTCATGACCAACTGCTACCAGGGCCACCCGTGCCGCGCCTCGGACTTGCGAGGCGTCCGCCGATGCTGAGTCGATTGCTCGTCGCCGGGCTGTGGCTGCTGCATTTCCTGCCGTTGTCGGGCCTGGCCTTTCTGGGCCGGGCGTTGGGGCTGGCCCTGTTCACCGTCGCCGGCAGGCGCCGGCATATCGTGCTGGTGAATCTCCGCTTGTGTTTTCCGGAAGTCGACGAAACCCAGCGGCGCGAGATGGCAAAGGAGCATTTCAAGCTGCTGGGCCGCAGCATGCTGGAGCGCTCGCTGC
This sequence comes from Accumulibacter sp., assembly GCF_032229525.1. GTDB lineage: Bacteria > Pseudomonadota > Gammaproteobacteria > Burkholderiales > Rhodocyclaceae > Accumulibacter. Next base: position 3,914 of record NZ_JAVTWB010000026.1, read on the forward strand.
TGTGGTGGGCCAGTACGGAGAGATTGTCGCGGCTGCTGCAGGTCGACGGTGAAGAGCGGATGCGCAAACTGCTCGAAGCTGGCCGTCCGGTACTGATGCTGACGCCGCATTTTCTCGGGCTAGACGCCGGTGGCGCCGGGATTGCCATGCGCTTCGATAGCGCCAGCATCTACTCCGTACAGTCCGACCCCGTTTTCGACCGCCTGCTGCACCGCGGTCGCCAACGCTTTGGCGATCAATTATTGCTGTCGCGGCAGGAAAGCGTGCGTGCCAGCGTCAGAGCGATGAAGGCTGGCCGGCCGCTTTACTACTTGCCGGATATGGATTTCCGGAGCAAGGATTCGATCTTCGTCCCTTTTTTTGGCGTCCAAACGGCAACCATCACCGGCCTGTCGCGACTGGCACGGCTCGCTGGCGCGACCGTCGTCCCCTGCGTAACGCGCATCCTGCCAGGTGGCCAGGGCTATGCGGTCGAGGTCGGCGAGCCGTGGGCCGATTTTCCGACCGACGACGTCGAAGCCGATACTCGACGGATGAATGCCTGGATCGAGGCCGCCGTGCGCACCATGCCGGAGCAGTACTACTGGGTCCATCGCCGGTTCAAGACCCGCCCGCCGGGCGAAGCGCGCCCTTACTGAGCAGCACGGCACGACGACCGCGCCCTGCGGAAAGACGGCTTCGCCGCAGGGCCGGCCCCAGCCCTCTCAAGTTGGCCCGAACTTTGACCCGTCGACATAACTGGAGCCCTTGCGTCCTTGACGTTGGCATTCATACGAGTGCCCTGCTCGGATCATGAAGCTTGCGGGTGGCGGTTTTGAGGAGTGTTACAATGTATTCTGCATCATCAAGGCGGTAGTGCGCTTCCGCCAGTTTTTGCCGCGCGGGCTGAAACATGTTTGGGAGAAGTTGACACCGACTCGCCCCGGATCGTGAAATCGATCCGCTGGCCAAGTTCAAGTCGGACAAACTGCCAGGGTAGTGCTGCATTCTTGAAGAGACTTTCAGCCGAGGTAAAACCGGCGTGAAACCCATGTGCTGGCAAAATTCATATGTTCCGCGCTGCGTACAACACTACATTAGGCGAGCGATGAAGCCGACGCGTCGTTACCGGGAAACGTGGTTCGGCAACGCAATCGGCCCCATCCTCCCACTCTCGACCGGATATCGGGGCTAGCCCCTGATCGTTGCAACAGGATCACGAAATGACCATTTCTCTCGCCCCGCAGTCACCTCCTAGCGGAACGCAAGCACTCACCCGAAAGGGCATCATTCTCGCCGGCGGCTCCGGGACGCGACTCTACCCGGCGACGCTGGCAGTATCCAAGCAACTGCTGCCGATCTACGACAAACCAATGATCTATTACCCCCTGACGACACTGATGTTGGCGGGCATTCGGGATTTTCTGATCATTTCCACCCCGCTGGACACACCGCGCTTCGAGCAACTGCTCGGCAATGGCCGACAATGGGGCCTGGATATCCAGTACGCGGTGCAGCCCAACCCGGGCGGGCTGGCGCAGGCGTTCATCATCGGTGCGGATTTTCTCGATAACGGGCCTTCAGTGCTGGTGCTGGGCGACAACATCTTCTACGGGCATGAGATCGCCAACGATCTGCAGGCAGCCAATGCGCAGCGACAGGGTGCCACGGTGTTCGCCTATCGCGTCCATGATCCGGAACGCTACGGTGTGGTCGAATTTGACCACAGCGGGCGCGCCATCAGCCTCGAAGAAAAGCCAGCGGTGCCGAAGTCCCACTACGCCGTGACCGGACTGTATTTCTACGACGAACGGGTGGTCGAAGTGGCCCGCAAGCTCAAGCCTTCGGCCCGCGGAGAGCTGGAAATCACGGACGTGAATCGCCAGTACCTGGAATGGAACGAGCTCGGCGTGTCGATGATGGGCCGCGGCCATGCCTGGCTGGATACGGGCACGCACGAGTCACTGCTGGAAGCGAGTATGTTCATCGAGACGATCGAGAAGCGCCAGGGCTTGAAGATCGCTTGCCCGGAGGAGATTGCCTTCCACCTGGGCCATATCACGGCGAAGCAACTGGAGGCCTTGGCACAACCGATGAAGAAGAACGCTTACGGACAGTACCTCTTGGCGTTGCTGAACGAATAGGTGCTCTGACTGCCCAGCCGGGGCCTTCTCCACTTCTCCACTTCTCCAACTTTCTGGCGATACAAGATGAAACTCATAGCGACCGCGCTTCCCGAGGTGTTGATTGTCGAACCGATAGTCTTCGGCGACCCGCGCGGCTTCTTCCTCGAGAGCTGGAACCGTAAGACCTTTGCCAGTCTTGGTCTCGAGCTCGATTTCGTTCAGGACAACCATTCCCGCTCGCGCAAGGGTGTCTTGCGAGGGCTGCACTATCAACTGCACCAACCGCAGGGAAAACTCGTACGCGTGACCCATGGCGCGGTGTTCGATGTGGCCGTCGATCTGCGCCGCTCGTCACCACACTTCGGACGCTGGGAGGGCATTGAACTGTCCGCCGAGAATCAGCGCATGTTCTGGATTCCACCGGGCTTTGCGCACGGTTTCCTGGTCCTCTCGGAAACGGCTGATTTTCTCTACAAGACCACCGAATACTATGCGCCAGAGCACGAGCGTTGCCTCTTGTGGAACGACCCGGAGATCGGCATCTGCTGGCCGCTGGATGGGGAGCCGGCACTATCCGCCAAGGACCGCGTAGGCACGCCGCTACAAACGGCGGAAGGCTACACTTGAGATCGCGCCCTACCGCCCCGATCCGGTCATCTGAAAACGAGAGGGCTTGCGCAGCGCCGCCGGGATCGCCCTCAGTCTCGCTGGTCAGAACTCGAAAACCTGGTTGTTCTGCAGCATCCGTGGCTTGAATTCACCAGCGCAGGCCTGGATTTCAGCCATTGTCAACTCGGCCTGACCAGGCTTCAGATGGCTGATAAATATCTCTGCATCGATAGTCAGCTTCTTCAGTTCTTCGGCAAGCATGCTTGGGCACAGGTGCTTGGATATTTCGGCAAGCGATCGTTCACGGTTTGCGAAGGCGGTTTCGATCAGCAGATAACGCAGATTGGCGATACGGTTGACCGCCGGCCAGAAGGAATCATTGACCGTCGTATCGCCAGTAAAGACCAGGCTGGCCACCCCCGAATCAAGTTGATAGCCGACGGCTGGCACCGTATGCTCAGCAGGTAGCGCAGTAATCCTTCTCTGTCCTAGCTCGACAGACTCCCCGAGGCGGATCGGTTGGTATTGCATCACCGCCTTTTCGCGACTCGGAATGACGCTGAAGTCCGGCCAGATAACCCAGTTGAAGATGTGCTCCCGGATGATCTCCAGCGTCGCTGCCGTCGCATAGACGATCACCGGTTTCGCACGCATGTCGCTGATAGAATCGATCAGCAAGGGTAGCGAAGCGACGTGATCAAGATGGGAGTGAGTCAGAAAGACGTGGTCGATGTTCGCCAGTTCCTCACGCGACAGGTCCGCAGCCCCTGTCCCCGCATCAACGAGAATGTCATCGTCGACCAGCATCGACGTGGTTCGCAAAAGGCACCCGCCAATGCCGCCGCTACAGCCCAGAACCCTGACTATCATGGTCTCTCCGCCAAGTCCTTTGCGGCCGGGAACCGCTGACCGTCGCACAGGCGATGGTGCTGCAGCCGACCCGATGCAATCGAAACATGAGCGTCCATCAGCCTTTCACAAAAAACTCCATCTTGACGCCAGCAATCTCGATAACGTCATGATCCGCCAGGCAATGCGACTGGGACTCAAGGGTCTTGCCGTTCACTGCCGGAAAGTGGGCGCCCTCAACGTGCGTCAGGAAGTAACCGTGCTGACGTCTGGCAATCACCGCCACCTGTACGCCGGGCTTGCCGAGTGTCGTCAGTGTTTTCGTCAGTTGCAGTTCGCGGCCGGCGTTTGAGCCGGTGAGCAACTGAATGGCAGCGGCGGGCGGCAGTGGTGCAGAGGCGGCGGCCGGCGCCCCGGCGGGCGCCAGCGGGTCACCGAGATTGGCAACAACTGGCAGCGGGTTGGATTGAAACAGAATGCTTTTGTCGTAGCTCGCGGCCTCCCCGGGGGTTACCGCCACGGTCAGGTATTTCATTTTGTACTTGCCCAATTCGATGGCATCGCCATCCTTGAGGAAGTGCTTTTTTACCGACTGACCATTGACCAGAGTGCCGTTGGTACTGTTCAGATCCTCAAGGAAAGAGTCGTTGAGAATGGTCACCACCGCCGCATGTTCACCGCTGATGGCCATATTGTCGATCTGGATATCATTGTGCGCCTTGCGGCCGATACTTATGCGCTCCTTGAGCAGCGGGATTTCCTTGAGAACCAGACCATCCATGCTGAGTACGAGCTTTGCCATCGCTTTCTTCGTCCTTATCTAAACCATGACCGGAGTTTCGACCAGCGCCCTTGGGCTGCGGGAAACTCGTGCAAGATCTTGACCACCACCACCGAGATGTTGTCGTCCCCACCATTGTCATTGGCCATCTTTATCAGCTGCGTGGCGGCCTCTTCAAGATTGGCGCCGAACATCTCCAATGCGTGTTGAACGTCCCCTTCATCGACCATGTCGTAGAGACCATCCGAGCACAACAGATAGACATCGCCGGGCCGCACCGGGTATACGTTGACCTCGGCCTCAACCTCCGGATCGATACCAACTGCGCGTGTTACCAGATTCCTGTTGATCGAGTAGCGCGCTTCTTCGGCGGAAATCTCACCACGATCTATCTGCTCCTGCAAGAGCGAGTGATCGTGCGTCAAGGGCGAGAACTTCTCGCCCCGTAGCCGATACAGACGCGAGTCGCCGACATGCCCGACGGTCAGCTTGTCGTCGCAAAAGACGACGGCAACAAGAGTGGTTCCCATCCCCCCGAGCTGTGACTGCCCCTCGGAAGCGAAATAGATCGCCGAGTTCACCGCAGCAATGTGCTCGACCAGGGAGCGCTGTGCAAACGACCGTCCGGTTCGGCTGTCAGTTTCGTGCGCTGCACAGGTCTTGAAAGCCGCTTCCAGTCGCTCGGACAAGAGCGATGTCGCCATGCTGCTGGCAACTTCTCCGGCGTTGTACCCGCCCATCCCATCAGCCAGAATCGCCAAGCCACAATCGGCGTCGGCAAATACCGAGTCCTCGTTCTGTCCACGCACCTGCCCACGGTCAGTGCGCATGACGATTTCCAGCGCTCCCAAGAGACTGTTTGTCACGTATTCTCCAGATTGCCGATCAGCAACTCGAACCGCTTCACCTAACCCACTCCCTTGCGCTGACGATAGCGGCTGCGCGTAATTCGCCCGTGGCAAGTTCTCCAGAGCGGTGGCCTTACCAGTGACCGGCGCCTTTAACCCCTGCCAAACATGGGCATTGTGCCAATACTATCCACCATAAGGCAATTCCACGCCCAACCCACGCTCGCGTGCCAACGCCTCGACGCGGACGGCGACCGCCAGGTCCTGAACGGCCAGGCCTTGTGACTCGAAGAGAGTGATCTCGTCGGCCGTCGACCGCCCCCGCCGGCGGCCGCAGATCACATCGCCAAGTTCGACCAGGCCGCGCGCCTGCAAGCGCCCCTTTTCGAGCAAAGGCAGCAGATCGCCAGCCTCGCGAAGCGCTGTTTCGAGACTGTCAACGACGATTGGAGAACAGCGTTTCAGCACATCTTCGCCAAGTTCACGACGAATCAGCGAATTCGAGCCAGCCGCATTGACATGGGTACCAGGCGACAGCCAGTCAGCGCTGAACAGCGGCGTAGACGAAGTGGTGACTGTGCTGACGATGTCACTGCCACGCACCACTTCTTCGGGCGACGCGCACGGTACCACGTCGATACGCAGGCGTTCGGACATCCGCGCACAAAAGGCGGTGAGGCGTTCGACATTGCGCGCATGCACCTTAACCCGTCGCACTGGTCGTACGGCGACCAGTGCTTCAAGGTGTCCCTCGGCCTGCCAGCCGGCCCCGAACACCCCGGCTACCTGCGCATCGGCTCTGGCCAACCAGCGCGTGGCAACGCCCGATGCCGCGCCGGTACGCATCATGCCGAGGCGATCCGCCTCAATCACCGCCCGCAGGCGGCCAGTCGACGCCTGAAACAGGTGCAGCAAAAAACGCACCCCCGAACGGTTACTCGTGTAGGCCTTGTAGCCGATGACGTCAAGTTGCGGCAAGGCACCCTGCAGGATATGTAGCGTCGTCTGCGGCAAGCGTGTCCGTTGCCTTGGCACGTCGCAGGCATCCGACGACGAGAGCTGACCGTGAGCGTCCTCGACCGCGGCCAGCGCCAGCGGCATCGTCAGCAGTTGTTCAACGTCTTTTTCAGTCAGGAAAAGCGCCATTTGTTGCTCGCACCCGTAGTCAAACGATCAACATGATTGTCCAGCTTAACCAAGTGAAGCCCGCGACAGATCTGCATCGACGATTCTACCGGTAAATGACCCCCGCCAATCGTCGTGCGGCAGTGACGAACGAAAAAGGGCAGACCGCAGTCTGCCCTCTGGTTACCCTCAGTTAAGCCGACCCTGTGGTGCCTAGATCAGCTTCTTGATCAGCTTGCCCATTTCCGACGGATCGCGGGTCACCGTGAAGCCACACTCCTCCATGATGGCGAGCTTGGCATCGGCGGTATCTGCGCCACCGGAGATCAACGCGCCGGCGTGGCCCATGCGCTTGCCTGCCGGCGCGGTAACGCCAGCGATGAAACCAACGATCGGTTTCTTCATGTTGGCCTTGCACCACATGGCGGCGTCCGCTTCGTCAGGTCCACCGATTTCACCGATCATGACCACCGCGTCGGTATCCGGGTCGTCGTTGAACAAACGCATGATATCGATGTGCTTCAGCCCGTTGATCGGGTCACCGCCAGTACCGACGGCGGTCGACTGGCCGAGACCGATTTCGGTCAACTGGCCAACGGCTTCATAGGTCAGCGTGCCCGAACGCGAAACGACGCCGATGCGCCCCTTGCGGTGGATGTGACCCGGCATGATACCGATCTTGACTTCATCGGGAGTGATCAGGCCAGGGCAGTTCGGACCAAGCAGCAGGGTTTTCTTGCCGCCCGCGGCTTCGCGTTTCTTCATCCGGTTGCGGACGATGAGCATGTCGCGGACCGGAATCCCTTCAGTGATGCAGACGACCAGATCGAGGTCGGCTTCGACAGCTTCCCAGATCGCCGCGGCAGCGCCTGGTGGCGGTACGTAGATCACCGAAACGGTGGCCCCGGTTGCCGCAGCAGCGTCCTTGACCGAGCCAAAGATCGGAATGCCCAGCAAACTCTCGCCCGCTTTCTTGGGGTTGACACCGGCGACGAAGCAGTTCTTGCCGTTGGCGTATTCCTGGCACTTCTCGGTGTGAAACTGTCCGGTCTTGCCGGTCATGCCCTGGGTGATGATCTTGGTGTCTTTGTTAATCAGAATCGACATGTTGGCTCCTTACTTGACCGCAGCAACGATCTTGGTGGCGGCATCGGCCATGGAATCGGCAGTGATGATCGGCAGACCCGAATCGCTGAGAATCTTTTTGCCGATATCTTCGTTGGTCCCCTTCATGCGGACCACCAGCGGAACCGAAATGTGCGTTTCCCGGGCTGCGGCAACGACCCCTGTGGCGATCGTGTCGCAGCGCATGATGCCGCCAAAGATGTTCACCAGAATGCCCTTGACCTTGGGGTTCTTGAGCATGATCTGGAACGCGGAAGTCACTTTCTCGGTCGTCGCCCCACCGCCGACGTCGAGGAAGTTGGCCGGCTCGGCTCCGAAATACTTGATCGTATCCATGGTCGCCATCGCCAGGCCAGCGCCATTGACCAGGCAGCCGATGTTGCCGTCGAGCGAAATGTACGACAGGTCGTGCTTGGACGCCTCAAGCTCGTCGGGATCCTCTTCGTCGAGGTCGCGGAAGGCGACGATCTCGGGCTGACGATAGAGGGCGTTGGAGTCGAAGTTGAATTTGGCGTCGATGGCCTTGATGTTGCCGTCGCCTTCGAGAATCAGCGGGTTGATCTCGGCCAGCGAGGCGTCGGTTTCCATGTAGCACTTGAAGAGGCCCTGCAGCGCAACCACCGCACGGTCTACGGACTCGGCAGGAACGCCAATGCCGGTGGCCAGTTCGGCCGCCTGGGCATTCGACAGGCCGTCCTCGGGGTCGACGAAGACCTTGAGGATCTTTTCCGGGGTGTCGTGGGCAACCTTCTCGATGTCCATGCCACCTTCGGAAGAAGCCATCATCGCCACCGTCTGCGTCGTACGATCGGTCAGCGCGGCAACATAGTATTCCTTGCGAATGTCCGCTCCCTCCTCGATCAGCAAGCGACGTACCTTCTGGCCGACCGGGCCTGTCTGGTGAGTGACCAACTGCATGCCGAGGATCTGACCAGCAAACTCGCGGACTTCGTCCAGCGACTTGGCGACCTTGACACCACCGCCCTTGCCACGACCGCCAGCGTGAATCTGGGCTTTGACCACCCAGAGTTTGCCACCCAGGGATTCGGCTGCCTTCACCGCTTCATCAACGGATTGACAGAACACCCCGCGCGGAACGACAACGCCGAATTTCTTCAGGAGTTGCTTGCCCTGATATTCGTGAATTTTCATGCGCTTTCCTTGCTTGAGTTAAGGTTGCGAAACGTACGAAACATAAGGAACCACGGGCAAACTTTGCTACCCGGGCTTCTGGCCACGGTACCAGCGCGGGTAATAGCGCTGGACCGCGTCCGAATGCGACTCCAGCGCGTGGCAACGGTCCAGCTGATAGGGCTTGTGTCCACTATCGTCGTTGTCGCGCACGTCACTGGCGAAGGTTTGCAGCGCTGCGGTCGGCAGGAGGGTCACCAGCTCGCTGATATGCGAACAGCCGCGCGTACTACGGAACAGGTTCTTGACGTCCGTTCGGAAGCCATGAAAAAGATTGAGACCGATCAGCTGCTGGTAATCCGGGGCAATTCGATCGCAAAAGCCGAGGTACGGCATCCCATCGACGCAAGCAGCCGCATCCAGGATGTTCATTTGGGCGTCGATGGTCACCCGCACCGACATGTCGTGCACCGCCTCGCCGCGCTTGCGCAGCCCCGATGACAGGGGATAGTCGTGATCCTTGACGTCAACCAGGCGCGCCTCGATGTCCCAGCAGCCATCACTGCGCTTGTAACCGTCGAGCTGAACGCTGCGTAGATGCATACGGGTGCGTTCGGCGGTGGGTGGAGGCAGCGGCATCAAGGATCCTGAGGGGATTGGCGAGCCCGTCAAGGCTTCGCAGCTGGCATTCGATTGTACACCAGAATACCCCGGCATTTTCGGCGAAATGCATAATTATGAGCGCCCGGCCAGCACCTTCGGCCGCCAGCCGGGCGCCCGCGAGCGTGGTGCTTGCGCGCCTGCGCCAGGCGCGCACCCGCAGCCAGACGCGTCAGACGACCAGCAGGCGCCTGACTTCGGCCAGACCGGCCGAGAGCATGGCCAGATCCTGTGGCACGTTGCTCTTCAGCTCATCGAGCACGGCGCTGGCCTCGTCCGTGGCTGCAAGATTGCCGCCGAGCACCTGCTGCAAGAGGTGTTCCCGCAGGCTGGCCAGTTCGGCGCTGAGGTGAGCCCGCGCGCGTGCCTGCCAGCGATTGCCGGCTGGTAGACGGACGACGGCAGAAGCGAACCAGTCCAGGTCGATCTGTTCGGCCAGACCACTCAGTGCGCGAGCAACGTCCTCCAGAGGGTAGTTGCAGGCACGCGCGAGGTTGACGAATTCAAACGCGGCGACGATCTCGGCGCGCCCATCAATCAGTTCTGAGATGGTCTGCGGCCCGCTCCGACCAGCGCGAATGCGCTCCATGCTGTCGACCACCGCCGCCCGGTATTCGGCGACCATCTGACCGATCGTGGCGCCGCCCACATGCCGCGCCAGGAGAAGGCGCGTCGCCGCCGCGGTCATCGCGCGCAGACCGGTCATCAGCTCCATCTGAGCCACGGCGTCAACGATCAGATCCTGGCACTCGATGTCACGCCACAACGCTTCGGCATCCAGCACACTGCTCGCCGCGTACCAGGCGCCAGCGACCTGCGCCGGCGACGCGCCGCTTTCGTCGCTGACCTGCATGACAAAGATCGTCCCCATGCGGTTAACCAGACGATTCACCAGCTGCGTGGTGATGATCTCCCGCTTCAGAGGATGAGCCGGCAAGAGCGCACGACACTGCTCGGGCAAGGTGGCCGGAAAGTAGTTAACCAGCAGCTCGTAGACGTCTTCGCAGTCGGGCAGAGGCGAAGCCAGAATCGCCTCCTTGAGCGTAATCTTGGCATAGGCCAGGAGAACCGAGATCTCCGGCGCAGTAAGACCGCGCAACTGTTGCGCGCGCTCGGCAAGACGCTTGTCGTTAGGCAGGGACTCGATGCTGCGGCGCAGCGCCCCCTTGGCCTCGAGACCACGGATGAAACGGGCATGCCCCTCGATGAGATCTGCGCCAATCGCCGCTTCAAGTGAAATCGCCTGCGTCTGCTGATAGTTGTCGGCGAGGACCAGCCGACCAACCTCGTCGGTCATTGAGGCCAGGAGCACATCACGCTGTTTGCCGGTGACGTCACCGCGAGCGATCAGACCGGCCAGCAGGATCTTGATGTTGACCTCGTGATCGGAGCAATCGACCCCGGCCGAGTTGTCGATCGCGTCAGTGAATATCCTGCCGCCATTGAGAGCGAATTCGATACGGCTCGGCTGCGTCAGCCCGAGATTGCCGCCTTCGCCGATTACCCGGGCCTGAAGCTGGCTGGCGTCGACCCGCAAGATGTCGTTACCGCGGTCGTTGGCGTCCTGATGGCTCTCGCTGGTCGCCTTGACGTAAGTCCCGATGCCACCGTTGTAGAGCAGGTCCACCGGTGCCTGCAGGATGGTCTTGATCAGTTCGTGGGGCGGCATCTGGATGGCTGAGGTCCCCAGCCATGCGCGCACTTCTGGCGACAGCGGAATGACCTTGGCCGTGCGCGGCCACACGCCACCACCGCTCGAAATGAGTATCGGATCGTAGTCGGCCCAGGACGACCGGGGCAGTTCGAAGAGACGTTGACGTTCGGCAAAGCTACGCGCCGCGTCCGGGTCCGGGTCGAGGAAGAGATGGCGGTGATCGAAAGCGGCACGCAGCTTGATGGCGGGCGAAAGCAACATGCCATTGCCAAAAACGTCGCCGGACATGTCGCCGATTCCGACGACGCTGAAGGGCTGCGTCTGGATATCCAGACCGAGCTCCCGGAAGTGCCGCTTGACCGCCTCCCAGGCCCCTCTGGCCGTAATCCCCATCTTCTTGTGATCGTAGCCGACCGAACCACCGGAGGCAAAAGCGTCGCCAAGCCAGAAACCGTAATCGATGGCGATGCCGTTGGCGATATCCGAGAAAGTCGCGGTTCCCTTGTCGGCAGCGACCACCAGGTAGGCGTCGTCGTCATCGCGGCGACGTACGCCAGGTGGTGGAACGATCTGGCCATCGACGAGGTTATCGGTAAGATCGAGCAGGCCACGAATGAAGGTCTTGTAGCAAGCCACGCCTTCGGCCTGAAAGGCTTCCCGCTCGGTAACGGCAGGCAGGCGCTTGCAAACGAAGCCTCCTTTCGAACCCAAGGGAACGATCACCGCGTTTTTCACCATTTGTGCCTTGACCAGCCCCAGCACCTCCGTGCGGAAATCCTCCATCCGGTCCGACCAGCGCAAGCCGCCCCGCGCAACCTTCGCCCCGCGCAGGTGCACACCTTCGACGCGTTCGCTATGGACGAAGATCTCGTACAGCGGTACCGGCTCGGGCAGGAAGGGGATGTCTCTGGACGAGAGCTTGAACGACAGGTAATCCCGCGCCTTGCCATCACTGGCCGATTGATAGGCGTTGGTCCGCTGCGTCACTTCAATGACCGTTTGCAGGGCAGCCAGGATGCGGTCGTCGTTGGGGTTGCTGACCTGCAGCAAGGCCGCGCTCAGTTCCTCGGAAATCGCTGTCGCGCGAGCATCGTCTGCTGCCGGCGAGAACAGCGCTTCGAAGAGGTCGACCAGCCCGCGGGTAATCCGGGAATGCGTCGCCAGGCATTGCTCGAAATAGGCCTGGCTGAAAGGCATCCCAGCCTGACGCAGGTAACGCCGGTAGGCACGCAGGATGCCAATCTGCCAGCCATTGAGACCCGCAAGCAGAACGAGGCGATTGAAGCCGTCGTTCTCGGCTTCGTCACGCAGCAGACTTTCGAGCAGTTCGATGAACGCCTGCCGGGTGGTGTCGTCGTCCAGGGCCGCCGGGTCCGGCAACTGCACGGCGAAGTCGGCGACATGGAGATCACTCTGGGGCAGGTTGAATGGCTGCTCGGACAGCACCGTCAGGCCAAGGTTTTCAAGAATCGGGAGGATCGCCGACAGGGGCCGCGGGCGCCCACGGCGGAACAGTTTCAGGTGCTGGTGAGCCCCGTCATCACCTTGCGCGGCGCTCAGCTTGACTTCGACACGACCGCTGCGCTCGGCGGCTTCCAGGCGTTCGAGATCAGACACCGCCGAAGCCGGCGTCACCCGTTCCTGATAGAACAACGGCAACTCGGGGGCGTAGCGGCGAAACAGCGCGTTGCCGCGTTCCTCGCCGTAATGTCCGATTAGATTGTGTTTCAGCTCGTCGGCCCAACCACGAACGAGGCGTGCCACCTGTCCTTCTATCGCCTCTGCGTCGTAGTGGTAGGTAGTGCCGACGGGCGTGTGAACGATGAAGTGGATGCGTGCCAGCCGCGACTCGCCGAGCATGATGAAGAAGTCGACGTGGTCGGCGGCAAGCGTTTCGAGCAGCAGTGCCGATATCCGCTTGCGCAGCCTGGTGTCGAAACGGTCGCGCGGCATATAGACCATCACCGAGACGTAGCGCCCCCAGGCGTCGTTGCGCATGAAAACGCGCACCTGCTCACGTTCGTGCAGCGAAACGATGCCGCGGGCGTTCGACATCAGGTCTTCTTCAGCGATTTCGATCAATTCATCGCGCGGATAGGTCTCGAGCACGTTGACCAGCGTCTTGTCGCGGTGGCTGCGCGGCACGAAGCCGATCGCGGCCCTGACTGCGGCAATCTTGCGGCGCAGGAGCGGAATATCGGTCGCCGCCACATGGTAGACGTGCGCTGTGTACAAACCGACCAGGGCACGCAGGCCGACGACCTGGCCCGCAGCGTTGTAACGCTTGACACCAATGAAATCAAGGTAAGCCGAGCGATGGACAGTCGACCGGGCGTCCGTCTTGACCAGGATCACCGGCAGTGGGTCGCTGGCCAGCTCGGCGACGGCACCCGGAATTCCTGCCAGACAATGGCCAAAGCCTGGGTGGTCGGTATGCCGGAGGATTCCGAGGCCGCTGTCGGCTACCCGCGCCAGCAGATTCTCGCCAGGCGTCACCCGGTAATCGGCGTAACCGAGAAAGACGAAATTGTTGACGCCAATCCAGCTCAGATAGGCCGCCACCTCCTCGCTGTCGGCGGTGTTCACGGCGACCATTTCCTCGTACGCCTCGCGCATGTTCTGCTGCATTGCCGCCACGTCTTCGACGGCCGCACGCACATCGGCGAGAACACCGGCGATCTCCTGACGCAATTGCTCGAGCAGCGCGACATCGCCGACGCGGTCGATCTCGAGGTGAATCCAGGACTCAGGCTGGCTACCGGCGGCGCCACGCGACAGGGTGCGTTGCAGCGCGCCTTCGGCGCTGCGTTCGGCACTCAGCAGAGGGTGCATCATGCGATGGATGACCAGACCATGGCGCGAAACAACCATCGACAGCGAGTCGACCAGGAAGGGCGTGTCGTCGGTCACGACGTCGATCACGGTATGCGCAGAATGCCAACCGTGACGGTCAAAATCCGGGGTGTAGAGCGCGACGACGGCTTGTCCCGGCGCGCGCATCTCGCCAAGCCGGAAGTGCTGAACGGCCGCGCCGAGGAGCTCTTCGGGGATGGCGTCGATGGCGTCGTTCAGTTCGACATCACCGAAATAAGATTCGAGATACTCGTCGACCCGCGCGGGAAGATTCTGTTGGTCAGCGATCTCGCGCAGGTTGCGGCGCAGATTGAGGGTGGATTCTTTAAGCATTGCAGTGCCTCTCTCCTGGTATCCAGTATCTATTCGGCGCTTTCTTTGGTTCGCCGGCGCGTAGCGCAAACGGCAGCCTAGCCGCCACGATTGCCTGGCCGTTCGTCAATGGTGCAGTATCTTGGCCAGGAACTGTTGTGCCCGCTCCGAACGAGCCGCTTCGAAGAAGGCGTCCTTGCTGTCATCCTCGACGATGCGGCCCTGATCCATGAAGATCACCCGCGTCGCGACGCGTTTCGCAAAACCCATTTCGTGCGTGACGCACATCATGGTCATCCCTTCCTTCGCCAGTTCGGTCATCACGTCGAGCACTTCGTTGACCATCTCCGGGTCAAGCGCCGAAGTCGGCTCGTCGAAGAGCATGCAGATCGGGTCCATGGCCAAGGCTCTGGCGATCGCCACGCGCTGCTGCTGCCCGCCGGAAAGTTGCCCCGGGTACTTCTTGGCCTGTTCGCTCAGACCGACCCGCTCCAGAAGTTTGGCGGCCTTGGCCCGAGCTTCATCCTGGCTGCGCCCGAGCACCTTGATCTGGGCAATGCTCAAGTTGTCGATGATACTCATGTGCGGGAACAGTTCAAAGTTCTGGAAGACCATGCCGACCGTCGAACGCAGCTGCGAAAGATTGGTCTTCGCATCGCCGACGGAGACGCCATTAACGATGATTTCACCACTCTGAAAAGGCTCCAGACCATTGACGCACTTGATCAGGGTCGACTTGCCGGAACCCGAGGGGCCGCAGACCACGATCACTTCGCCTTTCTTGACCTGTGTGGTGCACTCAGCAAGCACCTGGAACGCACCGTAGTGCTTGCTGACCTT
>NZ_JAVTWB010000027.1:0-18764 GCF_032229525.1 Accumulibacter sp.
CCTTGCGGCGGCAGGACCTAAACCTGCTGCGTCTACCAATTTCGCCACCTGGGCATTGCCAGCCGAAAGGCTGGTCACAGGCAAGGCGCAAGCGGCTAGTCGATAGGCTCACCGATGCCGCTGCTCCATGCCAGAGCGGCATTTTAACCGCGACAACCCTATACTGTCAGCTGCCAAGAGCACTTCTGCGCCGTTGGCTTCATGCTCCCGCTCCAGAATGCCTGTCGATCACTACGAAAACTTCCCCGTTGCATCGCTGCTGCTCCCCCGACGCCTGCGCCGGCCGATCGAAACCATCTATCGATTTGCCCGCGGCGCCGACGATATCGCCGACGAAGGCGATGCCAGCGACGCCGAGCGCCTGCAGGGCCTCGCCGATTACCGCGACGAACTCGACCGCATCGAGCGCGGCGAGCGCCCTGCCACGCCAGCCTTCAGCGAATTGGCCCTGGTCATCGCCGAGTGGCAGCTACCGCTGCAGCTTTTCCGCGACCTGCTCGACGCTTTTGCGCAGGATGTGGTCAAGAAGCGCTACGCCGATTACCCGGAGTTGCTCGACTACTGCCGACGATCAGCCAATCCGGTGGGCCGCCTGCTGGTGCATCTGGCCGGCTGCGCCAACGAAGAGAACCTGCACCGTTCGGACTGCATCTGTACCGCGCTGCAGCTGGTGAATTTCTGGCAGGACGTCGCCATCGACTGGCAAAAAGACCGCGTTTATCTGCCGCAGGACGACCTCGCCCGCTTCGCGATTTCCGAAGCACAGATTGCGGCGGGGCGCTGCAATACGGAATGGACGGCGCTGCTCGCCTTCCAGACCGAGCGGACACAGGCCTTGATGCTGGACGGCGCAGCGCTGGTCCATCAACTGCCAGGCCGGATGGGCTGGGAAATACGGCTGACGGTGCAGGGCGGCCTGCGCATCCTGGAGAGGATTCGCCGCGCGCGTGGCGATGTCTTCCAGCAGCGGCCAAAGCTTGGGCCGGGCGACTGGTTGCGCATCGGCAGCCGCGCGCTGTTCATGTAGGACCGGCAAGCCAGGCAAGTCATGTGAGAATTACTGCCTGGGCCACACACACATCCCGAGATCGCGAATGACACCCGACGAATACTGCCAACAAAAAGCCGCCGCCAGCGGCTCCAGTTTCTACTACAGTTTCCTCTTCCTGCCGCAGAATCAGCGGCGGGCGATCACCGCGCTTTATGCCTTCTGCCGGGAAGTCGATGACGTCGTTGATGAATGCCAGGATCCACAAATCGCCGCCACCAAGCTGGCCTGGTGGCGCCAGGAGCTGAGCAGCGTCTACAGCGGCACGCCGCAGCATCCCGTGACGCAGGCGTTGCAGGCGGCCAGCACCGAGTTCAACCTGCCCGAGGAGCAGCTGCAGGAAATCATCGACGGCATGGAGATGGACCTGCAGCAGTCGCGTTACCTGGATTTCAAGGCGCTGTCGCTCTATTGCTACCGCGTCGCCAGCGTCGTCGGCCTGCTCGCGGCTGAAATCTTCGGCTATCAGGACCGCCGAACGCAGAAGTACGCGCACGATCTCGGCCTCGCTTTCCAGCTCACCAACATCATTCGCGACGTCGGCGAAGATGCGCGCATGGGGCGGATCTACCTGCCGATGGAGGATCTGCAGCGGTTCGAGGTGACCGCCGCCGACATCCTCAACGCCCGCCAGACCGACAACTTCCAGCGCTTGATGGCGTTCGAGATCGAACGCGCCGAGAGCTATTACACGCAGGCAATCGACGAACTGCCGGCCAGCGACCGCAGAGCGCAACGTCCCGGCCTGGTGATGGCGGCGATCTACCGCACGCTGCTGGGCGAAATCAAACGCGACGGCTGCCGGGTACTCGCCCAGCGCACCTCGCTGACGCCGATACGCAAGTTGTGGATCGCCTGGCGAACCTGGGTGCGTGGATGAGGGTGGCGGTCATCGGCGGCGGCTGGGCAGGTTTGTCAGCCGCCGTCGAACTGGCGAAAGCCGGAACGCGGGTAACGCTCTTCGAAGCGGCCAGGCAGCTCGGCGGACGAGCCCGCAGCGTCGAAATCCAGGGCCAGCGGCTGGACAACGGCCAGCACATCCTGATCGGTGCCTACAGCGAGACGCTGCGCCTGATGCAGGAAGTCGGCGCCGATCCTGATCGGCACCTCCGGCGCCTGCCGCTCCAACTCAGTTTCCCGGCCAGCCGGCCACACCCTTTCCGGCTACGCCTGCCACGCCTGCCGGCACCCTGGCACCTGGCGACAGGCTTGCTCATGGCGCAGGGCGCCAGCCTGGCGGAGAAGATCAGTGCCGCGCGCTTCATGCGTTTCCTGCAGGGCACTGGCTATTGCCTCGCTGCGGACTGCACGGTCGCCAGCTTGCTCGATCGCCATGGCCAACAGGGAAGCTTGCGCCGTCACCTGTGGGAACCCCTCTGCCTGGCGGCACTCAATACGGCGCCGCAAGAGGCCTCGGCGCGAATATTCGTCAACACCTTGCGCGACAGCCTCGGGGGGGGTCGTGCAGCAACCGACCTGCTGCTGCCCGCCGCCGACCTCGATCGCCTGTTCCCGGCAGCCGCTGCGGACTTCATCGCCGCGCGCGGCGGTGAAGTCCGCCTGTCGACACGTGTCCACTCGATCGACGCCAGCTTCACTGTCGCCGGCGAGCCATTCGACCGCATCATCCTCGCCGTCGGCCCCCAGCACGCGGCGACACTGCTCGCCCAGCAACAAGAAACCACTGCCGTCGCCCGGTTGCTCGCAGATTACCGCTTCGAGCCCATCGGCACCGTCTACTGTGGCTACCCGCCACACCTGCGCCTGCCTTTTCCGATGCTCGGGCTGAGTGCCCATGGCAGCGGGCAGATCGGCCAGTGGGTGTTCGACCGTGGCGCGCTATGCGGTACGCCTGGGGTAATGGCTTTCGTCCTCAGCGGCCACGGCGCCTGGGAGGCGTTCGACGACCGGTCACTGCTGACGGCGCTGGATGACGAACTCGCTGCCGCGCTGAACACCAGGTTGCCGGCCATGCTCTGGCATCGGGTGATCCGCGAACGGCGCGCGACCTTCTCCTGCCGCCCCAATCTGCTCCGCCCCAGCGCCAGAACCGCGCGGGCTGGCTTGTGGCTGGCGGGTGACTACGTTTGCGCCGACTATCCGGCCACGCTGGAAGCGGCCGTACGTAGTGGCCTCACCGCCGCTCGCGAGATCCTGCTCAGAGGCTGATCGCAGACTGACGACGTCACGCGGCGTTCGTCCATTCATCGATACGCGCCTGCGCGCATTCGACGGCACTCGCTGAAAAGAGATCACGGTGACGGACAATGACCACCTCGAACGCATAATCCTCGAGGCCCAGTGCCAGCAAGGCTTCGTGGCCGGTGGCCTCGGCCGGCCGAGCCACTGTTCGCTCGATGGCACCGATGATTCCATGGCGCTTGATCAACTGCCAGGTGCGCAGATCGCGTGTCGCCTTGCCGTTCCTGGCCGAGAGGACACTTTCGTAGGCATAAACCGCCTCCAGGCACTGCCGTTCGGGTTCCGTGCTGGCGCCGTATTTCTGCGCGCGCAGTTCGAGCGCTCGCTTGCGAGCCGCAATGGCCAGATCGGGGCGCCCGCGTTCCAGCACGTTCTTCTCGAACATGGCGCATTCTTCCGGGGTTTTGAGGTTTGCTACACGTTCAACCATGAGCGGCATGAGAACCTTTCCTATCGAGTTTGAGCTACTTTGGGTTACTGCCGGCGCGGAATGAAATCACGTATTCCCTTCCTTGGCGCCTTGCATCGTGGCCTGCTCGCTACGACTGTTTCGCCGCTGCAGGCCCTTGCCTACCAACCTCCTGCAACTGTCCGGCCTCCATCCGCAAGCGACGAGTGCAACGCGCGGCAATCTCCTCGTCATGGGTGACCAGAATCAGCGTGGTGCCGCTTTCGGCATTGATGGCGAACATCAGGTCGATCACCTGATGCCCGGTCACCGCGTCGAGATTGCCGGTCGGCTCGTCGGCAAGTACCAGCCGTGGTCCGGGCGCGAAGGCACGCGCCAGCGCAACGCGTTGCTGCTCACCGCCCGAGAGATGCTTCGGATAGTGCCGCAGACGATGCGCCAGGCCCACGCGCTGCAGCCAGTGCTCGGCCTCGGCGCGAGCATTGGCGGTGCCGGCAAGTTCGAGCGGCAGCATCACGTTTTCGATAGCATTCAGCGACGGCAGCAACTGAAACGTCTGGAAGACGAAACCCAACAGGCGGCCGCGCAATACGGCGCGCTGGTCCTCGTCGAGTCGACCCAGATGCTCGCCAGCCAGTATAACCGCACCGCCGCTCGGCTGGTCGAGGCCGGCCATCAGGCCAAGCAGCGTCGACTTGCCCGAGCCCGACGCGCCGACGATCGCCACCGTCTCCCCGGCCGCGACGACGAACGAAATCTGGTGCAGAATGGTCAACGGCTCGCCACCGTTATCAACACGTTTGTCCAGCTCGCGAACCTCTATCACCATTGATGCGTCTTGAACCATGCTCCGCTTCCTGAACTGCCGTTGTCTGCTGCTCGCCGGACTGCTGCTGCTCGCCCCAACGGTACAGGCGGCGCGCACCATACTGATTTTCGGTGACTCGCTGTCGGCGGGCTATGGAATTCGCCAGGATGCGGCCTGGCCAGCCTTGCTGGCCAAGCGCCTGCACGAGAAGAGTCTCGATTATAACGTCGTCAATGCCAGCATCTCGGGAGAAACCACCAGCGGTGGCCGCGCACGCATCGATGCGGCCCTGAGCAGGTACTCGCCGCAGGTCGTCGTCCTTGCTCTCGGCGCCAACGACGGCTTGCGCGGCCTGCCGCTGGCACAGCTGCGCGACAATCTCACCGCCATCGTCGCCAGTGCCCAGAGCAGGAAGGCGCGCGTACTGCTGGTCGGGCAGCGCGTGCCACCCAACTACGGTGCTTACGCGATCGGCTTTCACGACGTTTTCGGCGCCGTGGCCAGGGCCCGGAAGGCCGCCCTGGTGGACTTCCTGCTCGACGGGGTGGCCACGCAGCCGAAGCTGTTTCAGGCCGACAATCTGCATCCAACGGCCGAAGCGCAGCCGCTGCTGCTCGACAATGTCTGGCGTGGACTGGCCCCGCTGCTAGAATAGCGGGTTGCCATCGATCGGGTTGCCGCCGCATGAAAAATGACATCGCGACCGTCGAGCGGATCAGCGAGTTGCACTCGTTTGACGAGATCATCGACGTTCGCTCGCCCGCCGAATTCGCTGAGGACCACATCCCGGGATCGATCAACTGCCCGGTACTCGACAACCAGCAGCGGATCGAAATCGGCACCCTGTACAAGCAGGTCTCCCCGTTCGCGGCCAAGAAACTTGGCGCGGCGTACGTGTCCGA
Organism: Accumulibacter sp.; assembly: GCF_032229525.1. GTDB lineage: Bacteria > Pseudomonadota > Gammaproteobacteria > Burkholderiales > Rhodocyclaceae > Accumulibacter. The sequence goes on from NZ_JAVTWB010000027.1 coordinate 5,370, forward strand.
GAACATCGCCAGACATCTTCGCGCGCATTTTGTCGAGCGTCCGCGGAGCTGGCGGCCGCTGATCGTCTGCTGGCGTGGTGGTCAGCGCAGCGGCTCGATGACCTACGTCTTCCGGCGCATCGGCTGGGATGCGCAGCAGCTTGAAGGCGGCTACAAGACCTATCGCCGACTGGTGGTCGACAAGCTGGCCGAATTGCCGCGCCAACTTCGGTTCACCGTCATCTGTGGTGCCACCGGCAGCGCCAAGAGCCGCATCCTGCAGGCCATCGGGCGAATCGGCGAACAGGTGCTCGACCTCGAGGAACTCGCCTGTCACAAGGGCTCGGTGCTTGGCGTGCTGCCGGACTCGCCACAGCCATCACAGAAGATGTTCGAGTCGCGCCTGCTGACCGCGCTGCAGTCGCTGGACCCGCATCGGCCGGTCTATGTCGAGGCTGAAAGCCGCAAGATCGGTTCGCTGCAGGTGCCGGCAGCGCTGATCGAAACGATGCGTGCCAGCGACTGCCTCAATATCGAAGCGTCGTTCGACGCGCGTGTCGATTTCCTCCTGCGCGACTACGACTACTTCCTGGCCGCGCCCGAACGCTTGAATGCCTGCCTTCATCCGCTGCGCAATCTGCAGAGCACGGAAACGATCCAGCGCTGGCAGGACTACGCGCGCGATGGCCAGTGGCGGGACTTGGTGAGTGAACTACTGGCACTGCACTATGACCCGCTGTACAAGCGCTCGCAGACTCGCAACTACAGCGGCTTCTCGGCCCCGGCAAACTTCGTCAGCGATGATCTGACGCCCGCCGGCGTCGACACACTGGCGCTCGCCGTCTGCCGCAGATAGGCCGATAGTCAAAGGCAGGCGGCAACGGCACCCCGCGCGGCACACAGGCGCTGCACCATCGCCGGTCGCGGGATGTCGATCTGCCCCTCCTCGAAGGCGATCACCCGCCAGGCCCGCTGTTGCACCCAGCCAAGCATCTCCTGCGAGTGCAAGAGAAATTCAGGATTCGACGGTTTGCCGTAACGCTCATTGCCGACCATAAAGGTTTCGTAGATCAGCACGCCGGGGTCGGCGAGCGAATCCAGCAACTGCTCGATCCGCGGACGAAAGAGATAGTTGGTGACGACGATGCCGGCGAACGCGCGACCGCAGTAGGGCCAGACGCCAGCTTCGAGATCAGCCTGGAGCACCGACACCCGACGAAGACCCTGCACGGATGCCAAGGCCTGCGGATTCCGATCCACCGCTTCCACCTGGTGGCCGAGGCTGGCAAGCAGGCGGGAATGCCGACCTTCTCCACAGGCCAGATCAAGCACCTCGGACTGCTCGGGAAGCAGGCGGGCAAAGCGCTGCACCCACGGTGACGCAGGAGAATCAGCGGGAGAAATCGTCATACCGGGCTTTCCTTCCTTTATCATTGCGCGAAACTTTCGGAGATCAAAGCATGGCACAAGCACAGCAATCGGTGGTCGTCAGTGAGAACGGCCTGGGACCCTATCAACAAACCGTTCGCCTCGGCAAGCACACCCTGATTGCCGATGAACCGGTTTCGATGGGCGGCGAAGACGCCGGCCCCGAACCCTTCGACTTGCTGCTTGCCGGACTTGGCGCCTGCACCTCGATAACCCTGCGCATGTATGCCGAACGCAAACAATGGCCGCTGGCCGGGGTCAGCGTCGCGCTGACGCACGACCAGGTCGTCGTCGAAGGCGGTGGCAAGCTTGATCGCATTGCGAGGACCATCACCCTCGAAGGCGAGCTGACGACCGAGCAGCGCAACAGCTTACTGGCCATCGCCAACAAATGCCCAATGCACCGTACCCTGCAATCCGACACCCGCATTGACAGCATGCTCACCGACTGCCGCGAAGTCGCAACGGCCACCTAGGCGATGCCCTCGACCGCGCCACTTCACGCCACGCATCGAGCGGCGCTCCGGAGCACGCACAGGGACTCGCACGGCGTGCCAAATGTCACACAGCGGTCTCACCGGAAGGCCTCAATCTAGAGACTTGACGGGCCGTTTGTGGTAAATTGATGCAGTGCAACAATAACCTGTGCGGGGCATCTCGAACAAGAGGTGAATCTTTTCATGCTAGAACATCACTACCTCACCACCCTGTTTGAACCCAAGTCCGTTGCAGTCATCGGCGCCTCCGATCGGGAGAATTCGGTCGGTAACGTTCTGTTCAAGAACATCCTGAATTCCGGGTACAAAGGACGTCTCTACCCGGTCAACAAGGCGCACGAAACGGTGCAGGGGGTGCCGGCGCTGAAGTCGATCGAAGAGATCAGCGCTCGCGTCGAACTGGCCATCATCGTCACCAGACCACAGACGGTCCCGAAGATCATCGAGCAATGCGGGCGCAGCGGCGTCAAGAACGCGATCGTGATCACCTCGGGTTTCGCCGAAGCCGGTCATTCGGGTGCCGCGCTTGAGCGCAAGATGATGGAGATCGCCCGCAGTTACGGGGTCCGCCTCCTTGGCCCGAACTGTCTGGGTATCATTCGCCCCAATCTCGGCCTCAACGCCACCTTCGCCCGCGTCCACGCGCACCTCGGCAACCTGGCGCTGGTCGCCCAATCGGGCGCCATCTGCTCGGCCGTCCTCGACTGGGCAAGCAGCAACAACATCGGCTTTTCCAGCGTCATTTCGCTGGGCGGGACTGCCGATGTCGATTTCGGCGAAATCCTCGACTACCTGATCTACGACAATCACACTCATTACATCCTGCTTTACGTCGAAGGGATTCGCGACGCCCGCCGCTTCATGAGCGCGCTGCGCTCGGCGGCACGCATCAAGCCAATTATCCTGCTCAAGGCCGGTCGCCACGCCGGCGGGCTGGCGGCAATCGAGACCCACTCGGGCATGGCTGGTGGTTCGGACGTCGTTTTCGACGCCGCGGTCCGCCGTGCCGGCGTGGTACGCGTGAAGAACATCGGGCAATTGTTCTACGCTGCCAAGGCGCTGGCCTCGAAATTCCGCCCGCAGGGAAAACGCCTGGCGATCATTACCAACGGTGGCGGACCCGGCGCCATGGCGGCCGACCGTGCCGGCGATCTCGAGATTCCGCTCGCCGAGCTGTCACCCAGCACCATGCAGGCGCTCAACGCGGCCATGCCGCAGACCTGGTCGCAAAGGAATCCGGTCGACATCGAGGGCGATGCAACCCCGCAGCGTTATCACGACGCGATCCTTGCCGTCGCCGAGGACGATCAGGTTGACGGGGTGCTGGTAATGCTTTCGCCACAAGCAATGACCCAGCCGATGGAAGTCGCCAAAGCGGTGATCGACGTCGACCTGCTTACCGCCAAGCCGATTCTCACCTGCTGGATGGGCGAGGAACAGGTGCGCGAGGCACGCGGCATGCTGGAAGACGCCGGCATCCCTTCCTTCCGCATGCCGGAAACCGCGATCGAACTCTACTACCACATCTCCACCTACTACTGGAACCAGAAGCTCCTGCTGCAGACACCGGCCCCGTTGTCGAAAGATGCCCGCCCGGAGACCGAAGGTTCCAAGATGTTGATCGAGGCAGTGCTGCATGAGCGCCGCAAGCTGCTCTCGGAAATGGAATCGAAGGCCATCCTGCGTGCCTTCCGCATTCCGGTCGCACAAACCATGGTCGCCCACACGCCCACCGAATCGCTGCTGCTGGCCGAACAGATCGGCTTTCCGATCGCCATGAAGATCGATTCGCCTGACATCCTCCACAAGAGCGAGGTCGGCGGCGTACGGCTGAACATCACCAACGCACCGGCAGTTCGCAATGCCTATCACGACATAATCGAGACGGTGAAGAAGCGACATCCGACGGCGCGCATCCATGGCGTGTCGATCGAGCCGTACCTGGCCCGCCCGAACGGTCGCGAGCTGATGATCGGCATATCGCGCGACCCGATCTTCGGCCCGATCATCACCTTCGGTGCCGGCGGTGCGGAAGTGGAAGTTTTCAGCGACCGGGCGGTTGCCCTGCCGCCGCTCAACCGCTTCCTGGCGCGAGATCTGATCGCCTCGACGCGCGCCTCCAAATTGCTCGGTGAGTTCCGCAACATGCCACCGGTCAACCTCGAGGCCCTGGAAGACGTATTGCTGCACGTGTCGCAAATGATCTGCGAGCTGCCCTCGCTGCAGGAACTGGATTTGAATCCGCTGATCGTCGACGAGAACGGCGCCATCGCCGCTGACGCCCGCATCGTCATCGACTATGCCGCGCCGTCGGGAGATCGCTACTCGCACATGGCGATCCACCCCTACCCGGTTCATCTGATCCAGGACTGGGAACTTCCCGATGGCCGAGCAGTAACCATTCGCCCGATCCGCCCGGAAGATGCCGAACGCGAGCAGCAGTTCGTCATCGCGCTATCCGACGAAAGCAAGTACTACCGCTTCATGGACAGCATCCGCGAACTGACGCAGGCGATGCTGGTGCGCTTCACCCAGATCGACTACGACCGCGAAATGGCGCTGGTGGCGACCCTGCTCGACGCCGAGGGCAAGGAAGTTCAGATTGGTGTCGCCCGCTACGTCACCAACCCCGATGGCGAATCGGTCGAGTTTGCCCTGGCCATTGCCGATGAATGGCAGAAGCACGGCGTCGGCCGCAAACTGATGGGCGCGCTGATTGCCTGCGCCCGCGCCAAGGGTTATCGGACCGTCGTCGGTGATGTATTGTCGATGAATACCAAGATGTTCACGCTGATGACCAAACTTGGTTTCACCATCCACCCGCACCCCGACGACCCGGCCGTCAAGCGCGTGATCAAACCTTTGAGCAGCTAGGACCGCGAGCGGGTGACACGGGCAGGGCGCTCACCGGCAAGCGAGCTTGCCGCCTCGGCGCAGCCCGGGAGAAGCATGAGTCGGCGGAACCCAGCCCGCTCACTGATTCTCCTGCCGAGCAAACCCCTGCGGGTTTACTGCTGCTCGAAATTCACGTCGTAGGGATACGAACGATGTGTTTCGCTGGCTTCCCGGTAGGATTTCTGTTCGCTCAGGTCGACCTTCCGGTCCCAGAAGATGGCCCGGCCGCGGCGCTGATCCTCAAGCCACTCGGGGTGTTTGGCCAGCATTTCGCGCATGAATTTGGTGTGATCCGATTCGTACAAGGCCATCTGGCCTACCCCCAAAAGATAAAGACGTTGTCGCCGGCATAGCCGGCGAGGAAAGCCTGATTATACGCTCACGGAATGGCGGCATGCGCCCTGCCGGCGCCGGACAGCATGCCGCGGCATGGGGAAACTGGTTCGCGAGCTCAGTGGAGAACGATCGGACGCGCGGCGCCCGCACAATAGGTATCGAGCAGGGCATCGATAGACTCTTCGTCACGCTCGCTGGCCGGGATCTCGTCCAGCGTTCTGCGCAAGTCCCTGGCCACCGAGCCCTGGACAAACAGACTGCGGCTGGCGAGCTTGTCCACCAGTTCAAACCCCTCTTCCACGGGGTACGCGAGGATCGCGTAGTTGGCACTGTCGTAGACCAGGTTCATGAGCAACACTCCTTTTCCGCCACGGGCAAAGCCGGCACGACGGCGCCCGAATCATCGGCCGCAGCGCAACCGCTGTTGGGTGACCTGCGTAATGGCATCGCAACCACCTACGCCTTGTCGAAACGCATGATGCCGTTTTCACAAGCCACCCGGATAGTGTCTCCGGCGACGAAACGCCCTTCGAGAATCCCCTTCGCCAACGGGTTTTCGAGCTGCGACTGAATCGCGCGTTTCAGCGGACGCGCACCGTATACCGGGTCGAAGCCCGCTTCCGCAAGCTCCGAAAGCGCGCTGTCGGCCACTTCCAGCTTGAACTCCATCTGTGCCAGGCGCTTCTCGAGGTAAGCCAGCTGGATGGCGGCGATCGACTTGATGTGCTTTTCGTCGAGCGCATGGAAGACCACCACTTCGTCGATGCGGTTGATGAATTCCGGCCGGAAATAGCCCTTCACTTCACCCATTACCGCCAGCTTGATCACCTGATAATCATCGCCGGACATCTGCTGGATCATCTGCGAACCGAGGTTCGACGTCATGACGATCACCGTGTTCTTGAAATCCACGGTACGCCCGTGACCGTCGGTCATGCGGCCATCGTCGAGCACCTGCAGCAGCACGTTGAAGACATCGGGATGCGCTTTCTCGATTTCATCGAGCAGGATCACGCTGTACGGCTTGCGCCGCACGGCTTCGGTCAGGTGGCCGCCCTCCTCATAGCCCACGTAGCCCGGCGGCGCGCCAATCAGGCGCGACACCGAATGTTTTTCCATGAACTCGCTCATGTCGATGCGAATCAGGTGATCCTCGGAGTCGAAGAGGAATCCGGCCAGCGCCTTGCACAGTTCGGTCTTGCCGACACCGGTCGGGCCGAGAAACAGGAAGGAACCATACGGCCGGTTGGGATCGGCCAAGCCGGCGCGCGAGCGACGAATGGCGTCGGAGACGAGACGTACGGCCTCTTCCTGACCCACCACCCGCTGATGCAGGCGCTCTTCCATGAGCAGCAGTTTCTCGCGTTCGCCCTGCATCATTTTGGCGACCGGGATACCGGTGGCGCGCGCCACCACTTCGGCAATTTCCTCAACGCCGACCTGGGTGCGCAGCAGTTTGTTCTCCTGCGCGCCCTGGTTTGATTTTTCCGCCGCCTTCAACTGTGCCTCAAGCGGTGGCAACTTGCCGTATTGCAGCTCGGCCGCCTTGTCGAGCTTGCCCTCGCGTTGCAGGCGAGTGAGTTCGGCCTTGACCTTTTCGATCTCTTCCTTGATCTGTGCGCTGCCTTGCACCTGAGCCTTTTCGGCCTTCCAGATTTCCTCGAGGTCGTTGTACTCGCGGCCCAGCTTGAGGAGTTCATCCTCGATCAGCTGCATACGCTTCTTCGACGCCTCATCCTTCTCCTTGCGCACCGCTTCGCGCTCGATCTTGAGCTGGATCATGCGCCGGTCGAGCCGATCCATCACTTCCGGCTTGGAGTCGATCTCCATCTTGACCCGCGCCGCAGCCTCGTCGATCAGATCGATGGCCTTATCCGGCAGGAAACGATCGGTGATATAGCGATGCGACAACTCGGCAGCGGCGATGATCGCCGGATCGGTAATCGGCACGCCGTGGTGAAGCTCGTATTTCTCGCGCAGGCCACGCAGGATGGCGATCGTCGATTCAACCGTCGGTTCATCGACCAGCACTTTCTGGAAGCGGCGTTCGAGGGCGGCATCCTTTTCGACGTACTTGCGATACTCGTCGAGCGTCGTCGCGCCGACACAGTGCAGTTCGCCGCGCGCCAGTGCGGGTTTCAGCATGTTGCCGGCGTCGATCGCCCCCTCGGCCTTGCCGGCACCCACCATGGTGTGCAATTCGTCGATGAAGACGATGATCTTGCCCTCTTCCTGGGCGATCTCCTTCAATACCGCCTTCAGGCGCTCTTCGAACTCGCCACGGTACTTGGCCCCCGCCAGCAGCGCGGCCATGTCCAGACTGAGGACTTTCTTGCCCTTGAGCGTCTCCGGCACCTCGTCATTGACGATGCGCTGCGCCAGGCCTTCGACGATCGCCGTCTTGCCGACGCCGGGCTCGCCAATCAGCACTGGGTTGTTCTTGGTGCGTCGCTGCAGAATCTGGATCGCGCGACGAATCTCGTCGTCGCGGCCGATCACCGGGTCGAGCTTGCCTTGGCGGGCGCGGTCGGTCAGGTCGATGCAATACTTCGCCAGAGACTGGCGCTGCCCCTCGACGTCCTGAGTGTCGACACCCTGTCCGCCGCGTACCGAAGTCACCGCCTGCTCCAGAGACTTCTTGACCAGACCGTGCTGCTTGGCCAAACGACCGCATTCGCCTTTGTCGTCGCACAAACCGAGCAGGAACATCTCGGAGGCGATGAACTGGTCACCGCGCTTCTGCGCTTCCTTGTCGGCGAGATTGAGCAGGTTGGCCAGGTCACGGCCGACCTGCACCTCGCCACCGTGCCCCTCGATCTTCGGCAGGCGAGCAATCGCCTGGGCGAGCGCCGCCTTGAGCGCCGCCACATTGACTCCCGCCCGTGCCAGCAAGGGCGAAGTCGCACCGTCATCCTGCTGCAACAAGGCCAGCAGCAGGTGCTGGGGTTCGATCATCTGGTTGTCGTGGCCAACTGCCAGGCTTTGTGCATCGGCCAGAGCTTGCTGGAATTTGGTCGTCAGTTTTTCAAGACGCATGCTGCACCCCTCAGAAGAAGTATGTCCGTGCGCTGTAAGTGGGGGCGAGCGCTCACAATTCAACGCTCTTTTCTATCGCGGCTGGTCGGCCTGGCTATCCGTGACTGAAATCCGCGCTGCGCGTTTGAATCCCGGGCCTGCGCAGGCGGCCGGGTGATGGGGAATCAGCCCTGCCAGCGTTCGGCAGCCTGATCGTCGGCGGCGCGGGCATCAACCCAGCGCGCACCCGCCGACGTCATTTCACGCTTCCAGAACGGAGCGCGGGTTTTGAGATAGTCCATGATGAACTGGCAGGCAGCAAATACGTCGCCGCGATGCGACCCGGCAACCGCCACCAGGACGATCTGGTCGGTCGGCAACAGGCGACCGACGCGGTGGATCACCAGCGCATCGAGGATTGGCCAGCGCTGGCCCGCTTCGCTGACAATCGTTGCCAGCGCTTTTTCGGTCATCCCCGGATAGTGTTCGAGCGTCATTTCGGAGACGCCGACCCCGTCGTTCACATCCCGCACCAGGCCGACAAAGGATGCCAGAGCACCGATCTGTCGATTACCCTGGCGCAGCGCGGCCAGTTCGGCACCGACGTCGAAATCCGCCTCCTGCACGCGAACCGCCATCTCAGCCTCCCGTCACCGGGGGAAAGAAGGCTACTTCGTCCCCTGCACGCAGCGTCGAATCGGGCCTCGCCATCTCCTGATTGACTGCGTAGCGCAGGTTCCTGAGCGTCGTCAGTCTTGCCCATTGGCCACCGCGAGCGGCAAGAAACGCGATCAGACCGGCGACATCCACCACCCCGCCCGGCAGTTCCAGTTGCTCACTGCCCTGCCCCAGCGTTTCGCGCAAACCGGCAAAATAGAGAATCTTCAGCATCTTCGCCTCGCTCAAGCAAGCAACTCCGAGAATGGCACAAAGCGAACCATGTCGCCACGTCGGATCGCCTGTTGCGGCGGGTTGTCGATCAGGCCATCGCCCCACACTGCCGACGTCAGGACAGCCGAACCCTGGTTGGGAAAAAGATCGACGCCGCCCTCGGCATTGTTCCTGGCACGCAAAAACTCGCGCCGCGCGTCCGGCCGCAACCAGTCGAAATCGGCGCGCAGCAGGTAACTTTGCGGCGCCGTTCGACGGACACCCTGCATCTTCAGCAGGAAGGGACGCACCAGCATCAGGAAGGTGACGAAGCTCGACACCGGGTTCCCGGGCAGGCCGATGAACGCCACGTCGCGCCCGGCAGTCGCGACCCGGCCGAAAGCCAGCGGCTTGCCCGGCTTGATGGCGATCTTCCAGGTTTCGAGCCGACCTTCGGCCTCGACCGCCGCCCGGACGTGATCCTCTTCGCCGACGGAAACGCCGCCCGAGGTGAGAATCAGATCGTTATCCCGAGCCGCATCGCGCAGCGCCTGACGCGTCGCTGCCAGATCGTCGGCGACCTGGCCATGGTCACGCACTTCGCAACCCAGGCGCTCGAGCAGAGCGGTCAGCAGGAAACGGTTGGCGTTGTAGATCGTCCCTGCCTGCAGCGGCTCGCCCGGCATCCGCAGTTCGTCGCCGGTAAAGAAAACGGCTACCCGCAGGCGACGAAAGACAGGCAGGCAGGCGATCCCCACCGAAGCGGCCAGCGCCGTATCCTGCGGCCGCAGAAGTTGCCCGGCGGCGAGAATCTCGCTGCCCGTAGCAATGTCACTTCCGGCCCGGCGAATGTGCTCGCCCGCCTGTGGCAGGTGATTGATCAGTACCTCGCCGGCGGTGTGCTGGCAGAGTTCCTGCATCACCACGGCGTCGGCACCGGCGGGAATCGGCGCACCGGTGAAGATTCGCGCCGCCGTCCCCGGCTGCAAGCGGACGCCGACGCTACCCGCCGCGATGCGCTGCGCTACCGGAAGGGGCGTCGCCAGGCGGCGGACATCGGCAACCGCGACGGCGTAGCCGTCCATCGCCGAGTTGTCGAGCGGCGGCGAGTCGAGTGGCGCCAACTGCGCCCGGGCCAGCACCCGCCCGGCGGTCACCAGCGTCGGCAACGAGCACACCTCGGTAAGCGCCTTGGCGCCAGCCAGCAGGCCCGCCAGCGCCTCTTCAAAGGTCTGCATGCCTGGTTCCCCCAAGTTGGACGGTGTCGAGAACGAAACGGGTGATCGCCTCCGGATCATTTAAATCCAGTGACGCGAGAGCTGCAGCGAGCGCCGTCGGCAGGGCCTGGTCGCTGGCTACGGCGACGATCTGGGGATGGTCTGGCCACAGCGGCGGCTTGCCATTGGCCGGCCGATAGACTTCCAGTGTCGGGATTGCCTCGCCCTTGAAGCCCTCAACCAACACCAGGTCACAGGGCGAGAAATGCGCGATGTACTCGGCCAGCGACGGCTCCGGGGCACCGCGCAACTCGTTCATCAGAACCCAGCGCGAAGTGCTGGCCAGCAGCACCTCGCTCGCACCGGCCTGGCGATGACGAAAGGAGTCCTTGCCTGGCCGATCGATATCGAAATGGTGATGGGTGTGCTTGATCACCGCGACGCGCAGGCCACGCGCCGCAAGGCGTGGCAGCAGTTTTTCGAGCAGCGTCGTCTTGCCGGAACCGGAGTAGCCGGCGATACCGAAAACCTTCATTTACAGCTTCCCCGTTGATCCTGACAAGAGACCGGCAGCACCGCTGCGAAACCACCGCCCGGGGTCCGGAAGTTGGTCGTCTGGCCGCGATACAGGCGCGCCGAAACCAGCTGTACGGCGCCGCGATAAACGTAGTTGCGCAGATCCAGCTTGAAATCCTGCTCGACACCGTCGACCCGCAGGCGCCGCTCCGATGGAGCGACCACCGCCTGGGCGATGTAGCCCCCACGCGAGATCTCCTCGAAGACCCGCCGGGTCAGCTTGTCGCCACGATAGGCTGCCTTGCTGCCAAAACCTGCCGCCGGCTTGAAGAACCACTGCTTGCGACTGGCCCAGAAAGCCTGTGCCTGGGCCGGGACGACTTCCACCGTACGAGGAATGCTGCTTGCCAGCAACTGCCGCTGGTCTTTCCCGACACCGATCTGTGCCAGCCATTGCGCGTCGCCAAGGGCCGTGAGATTGCGTTTGTCGGCAAACAGCGCATGCATCTGCGGATGCGGGGTGAGGACCACGGCATCGGCCAGATACGCCGCGCGCAGGACCGCGTGCTGCGGCGCCTCGAGGGCGAAATCGGTCAGCCGGTTGTAGACCAGGTCGACCACCTCGCCGCGGCACGCCAGCCGCACACCGTCGAAGGAGAGCTCGGTCGGGTCGGCGACCATTGCGGCAATGCCATGTGCCTCGAACGACTGCCGGAAGAGCTCGAACTCGGGCGCCAGATACTGCTCGGTCGGCGACGCATCGACAATGGCAATGCGCGCCAGCGGGCGGGCAGGCGCTTCACCACGCGCCAGGCGCCATTCCTCGCGGAACATTGCGACGAAAGTCGCTTCGAGCGGCATCGGGGCAGGCAGCAAGCGCGCCACCGGCGCGCAGCAAGCGCGCTGGGCGCGCAACAGGCAGGCATTGAGCAAGGCGCCACCGGCATTCGAGTTGATCTCGATCAGCTGCGGGCCGTCAGGGCCGAGGTGAAAATCGTAACCGAGGAAGACCCCGGCGGCGGCCGGGGAATGGCGGGCGATCGATGGGGCATAGGAGAGGACCCGCTGACGATACGCCGGCAGCACCACCACCTCTTCAAGCGCCGCGATCGTGCGCGCCATGCGCAACAGGTGCTCTTCGCTGACAAAGACGACGCTATCGGAAAAAAGATGCGGCCGGGTGGCCAGCAGATCGGCGTGAGACACGGTCCCGTCGCCTTCCTCAAGGGCCTGTCGCAAGGACTGGTGGTCGACCGAGACACAGGCGCAGCCACGATTCAACCATTCGGCAGTGGCGCCGCAATCACCCGCCACCAGCTCGGCAAGGGCTTGGGGGCAAAGGTCGTCCATCAGCTTTCAGCGGCCGTTCGTGGTGCGAAAAAGGCCAGCGCTTCCTCGAGTTGGCGCGTTCTTTTCATCGGTGGCAGGCTGCGCCAGATACGCTTGCCGTAGGGCTTGCCGATCAGACGCGGGTCGCAGATCATCAACACGCCGCGGTCGCTTTCGTCGCGAATCAGGCGACCGGCACCCTGTTTGACATTGATCACCGTGCGCGGCAACTGGTACTCCATGAAGGCATTGCGACCCTCCCTGCGCAGTTTCTCGATCCGTGCCGACAACACCGGATCGTCGGGCGGGGCGAAGGGCAGCTTGTCGATCACCACCAGCGACAGCGCTTCGCCGCGCACGTCGACCCCCTCCCAGAAGCTCTGGCTACCAATCAGGATGGCGTTGCCGAGCCGGCGAAAGCGCTCGAGCAACTCGTTCTTGCTCCGTTCGCCCTGCAGCAACAAAGGCAGATCGAGTCCGGCGTGCTCGAGCTGTTCGGCGAGCAACTCGTGTGTCCGACGCATCGCGCGCAACGAGGTGCACAGGAAGAACGCCCGCCCGCCACTCGCCTTGAGCAGCGGAAAAGCGGCCTTGACGACGGCCTCGGAATAGCCCTGGCTGTTGGGGTCCGGCAAGTTCGGCGGCACGTAGAGCAAGGCCTGTCGCGGGTAGTCGAAGGGGCTTTCCCAGCGCGCCGAGTCGGCGCCGACCAGCCCCATCTCGGCGCAGTAGTGCGTGAAATCGTCCTGCACGGCGAGGGTTGCCGACGTGAAAATCCAGGCCCGCGGATGACCGCTCATCTGCTTCTGCATGATCTCGGCGATCATCAGCGGCGTCGCATTGAGCTGCAGCGTGTGCGTATAACTCTCGCCCCAGCGCACGAAGTCGGCATTGGCTCCGCTCTGCCAGCTTTGCAGCCGGGTGAGAAGCTCGCCGGCGCGCCGCCAGCAGCTCTCCAGCCCCTCGGAACGCTGCGCCTGCGTCGCCAGCAGCGTGGCAAGGGCTGCGAGTTCGCTGACCACGTCGGCAACGCGCTCGGCGAAACCCGCGCGTCCTTCGAGTTGCAGCAGCGCGAAGCGGGCCGGCTCGACCGGCAGGGTCAACCGCAGATCGCGCACCGCTTTCTCGAGGGCGTCGCAGAGGCCGGGAAGGTCCAGGCAGTCACGCGCCGACGCCAGACCGGCGAGCTGCGTATCACGGCCCAGTTCGAGCAGCTGTGCGGTCGACACGCTTTCCCCAAAGAACAGGCTGGCGACTTCGGGCAGTTGATGTGCTTCGTCGAAAATCACCGCATTGCAGGCGGGCAGGAGTTC
>NZ_JAVTWB010000028.1:0-18450 GCF_032229525.1 Accumulibacter sp.
CTCCCTGTTGGTAGCGCACAAGACTCTCATAGTTGAACAAAGGTTGCCGCAAGGTGATGGCGGCCTGCTGGTCGTCATAGTCAAGGTCCTGCGACGCATTGGCGATCGTTGATTGGCGGTCACCCTTGTTCTTCGAATAGGCTGCGTTGATTGATACGTTCGGTAACAAACCAGAGAGGCCAATGTCAATGGCGTACTGGCCGGCATCCCTCTCGTAGCGTGCCGCCCTGAACGTTGCATCGTTCTGCCGAGCCGCCAGATAGGCATCCAGCAAGCCCACAGCCAATGCTTCCGAAGAGAGCAGCAACAGCGCGCAGCCAATCGACGCGGCAGTCCGTTTGCCCATGATCACTCCTCAGTCAGTGCGGGTTTGGCGCGATCCAGCAAGGGCTTGACGATATAGTTCAGCATCGTTCGTTCGCCGGTCTTTATGACGACCTGAGCGGGCATTCCCGCCTTGATCTCGTGCGTCGCCAGCATTTTCATACCTTCCGCGGTCACTACTACCTGCCCACGATAATACGGGGGCACCCTGCCCTGTGGATCGGAGGTCGCGTCGGCGGCAACCTGCACGAATCGGCCGGGAATCTGTGGCGTAACTTTCTGATTGAAAGCCGGAAAAGTGATCTGCGCCGGCAAGCCCAGCTTTACCTTGTCAATCATCGTGGTGGGGATCTGCACCTCAACCCGCAAGGGCTCGTTTTTCGGCACCACCTCCATCAGCGGTGTACCGGCAGCCACAATGCCGCCGACGGTATGTACCGTCAGGCCAACGATGATCCCTTCTGTCGGCGCACGCACTTCGGTATTTTCCAGTTCGAAGGCCAGGCCCTTCATACGGCTGTCGAGAGCGCTAACCTCCTTCTGAACCTCAGCCAACCCGTTCTCAACTTCCTTGCGGTAGTCCTGCTCCCGGGCCACCATGCGCATTCTGATTTCGGCAATGCTCTGCTGTGTGCGGCCGAGGTTACCCAAATCCTCGGATATGGCGCCATTCAGCTGCACCAGCAAGCGCTCCTGCTCGGACAGGCGATTGCGCGGCAAGTAGCCGTCTGCGGCCAGTTCCCGCAGGCCTTCCAGCTCCTTGAGAAGGAGTTTGGATTGCTCCACCTTGGCGCGATGGGTAGCGTTCAGGCCCTTGGCGAAGGCCTGGAGGCCGGCCAGTGAATTCTCCATCGCCCCGAGTTCAGCCTGCAAGCCGGCGCGGCGAGAACGCAGCAACTGCGTCTGCACGCTCATCGCACTGCTCGCCCGCGGGTCGTCCTTTTCCTGCAACAGATCATCGGGAAAGGTGATCTCCGAATGTCCCTGAACATCTGCCAGGAGGCGCGCCTTGACGGCTTTCGCTCCGAACCACTGACTACGCCCTACCTCATAGTCCGCGCGCGCGCGCGTCGGATCGAGCCGAACCAGAACGTCGCCCTCCTTGACCTCGTCGCCGTCCTTGACCAGGATGGCTTCGACCATCCCGACCGCGAGGTTTTGTACCGTCTTGCGATTACCGGTCACCACCACCTGCCCGCTGGTCGGCACCCCCTGATCGAGTGGCGCCACAGCCGCCCACAGCAGAAAGCCTCCGAAGCCCAATCCCAGCACCCATAGGCCGACACGCACCGGCTGACCGGTGTCCATCGGCAGCTCAGCCTCTCCTTCCAGGGTCATGGGCCCGGCCTGTGGCTCCTGAACACGTTTCAACAAATTGCGAATAGCCATAACGACGGTCCTGAATCAGAAATCAAGCGGGTTGAGTGCTCAAAGCGCCACTGTTGCCAGCAGACGGGGTTGCCGCTGGCCGTTGCACGGCGGCCAGCACCTGCTGGCGCGTGCCATAGATCTGGATCTCGCCGTTGTTCAAGATCAGTATCCGGTCTGCGACGCCGAGAAGGTTGGTGCGGTGGGAAATGAGGAAGACGGTGATGCCTTGAGCCTTCAAGTCCAGGACAGCTCGGGCCAGGGCGGTCTCGCCGGCATCGTCCAGGTTGGCATTTGGCTCGTCCAGGACAATGAGCCGGGGATTGTCATAGATGGCTCGAGCCAAACCGATGCGCTGACGCTGCCCACCGGACAGAAGACTCCCGGCCTCACCCATGGCCGTATCGTAGCCGCCGGGGAAGCGGAGGATCATGTCATGGATGCCGGTCCGCTGTGCGGCTTCGATGACCTTGTGGGGCTCAAGGTCACCGAAGCGGGCGATGTTTTCCGCGACGCTGCCTTCGAACAGCTCAACGTCCTGCGGCAGGTAACCGATGGATGAGCCCAGTTCTCCGCGATCGAGACTGTCGATGGGTATTTCGTCAAGGAGGACCCTGCCCTGAACTTCCGGCCAAATACCCACCAGGCAACGCGCCAGGGTGGATTTTCCCGAACCGGACGGACCGACGATGGCAATCACTTCGCCTGCCGGAAAGTCGGCGGAAAGTCCCGCGAGGATGGGTTGGCTGCGATTTGACGCCGTCGCCACGAGGCCCTCGATGCGGACCGCCCCCTGCAGCGCTTCGTGTACCAGGCCAGTCGGACGGTCGGGATGATCACGCAAGAGAGACTCGAGAGATTCAAAAGCCTTGCGCGCCGATTGCCAAGCCGCCCAGCTGCCGACAATTGAGTCGATCGGTTGCAGGCAGCGACCCATCAGCACATTGGCGGCAATCATGCCGCCGACGGACAGTTCCCCTTCTATCACCAGCAACGCGCCGGCCCCGAGCATCAAGGATTGCTGGCTGTAGCGCACGAACTTGGTCAGCGCCTGAACCCGCCGCTGCTTTTCCTCGACCACGGAATGCAGCGCCAGCTGTCTCTGGTGGCGGCTCAGCCAACGGCGGCGCAGGTTTCCCAACATGCCGAGGGATTCAATGACTTCAGCATTGCGCAACTTGCTGTGCAGATACATTGCCACCTCGACGCCGGCTTCCGCGGCTTTCTGCGTTGACGTTTGGGTGAAAAAATGGCCGAAGATCGCTACCCCAATCAGAATGCCGGCAAATACCAGGGAAAGTAAGCCCAGCGATGGGTGCAACAGGAACAGTACCAGCAGGTAGATAGGTGACCAGGGCGCGTCGAAGAACGCAAAAATGCCACTGCCAGTAATAAACTGGCGAATGTTGGTGAGATCGCCAAAAGCCCGGACCGGGTTGTCCCGGCTCTGATTGAGATGGGACTCGAAGCAGGCATTGAACACACGACTGTTCAGTCGCTCGTCAATGCGCACCCCCAGGCGAACCAGCAGTCGAGCACGCGACCATTCAGCGAAAGCCATCACCGCGAAGAGAAACAGAGCGATAAGCGAAACGACGACCAGGGTCGACCCATTCTGGCTGACCAGGTAGCGGTCGTAGACCTGCAGCATGTAGATCGTAGGCGTCAGCATGAGCAGATTGATCACGACACTGAACATCCCGACAACCAGGAACTCTCGCCGGAAAGACCACAGAGAAGCAGTCAGATCGCTGCGCTGAAAGAAAGATGTTTTTTTCATGGTAAGCCGTAAAGATCAGCCGACGGGAGCGGCAGCCAGGCTTTTCCCGGATGCGGCCGTTGGCGAGGCGGCGGCCTGGGCTGCCGCCTTGTTCAACTCCGTCAGCACCTGATCACGAGGCCCAGCCAGTTGCACCAGCCCATCACGCAACACCAGCATCAGGTCGGCGGCAGCGAGGACACTGGTGCGATGGGTAATGACGATAATCGTCGTCTTGCCTTGTGCCTTGAGCGCCCGCAGGGTATCCACCAGAGCTGCTTCCCCGGCCTCGTCCAGGCTGGAGTTCGGTTCATCCAAGACGATCAGTTCGGGGTTGCCATACAGAGCGCGGGCCAGTCCCACGCGCTGGCGTTGCCCACCGGAGAGAAAACTGCCATCGTCGCCGATGAGCGTTTCGTAAGCGTCCGGCAGCGCCAGGATCGCGTCGTGCAAGCCAACTGCACGGGTCGCCTCTTCCACTTTCGCCATGTCCACTTCCCCGAAACGGGCGATATTCTCGGCGAGGGAACCACCGAAAAGTTCGATGCCCTGGGGCAGATAACCCACGTGAGGTCCCAACTCCGCCTTGTTCCAGGGGTGTACGTCGGCGCCATCGAGCCTGACGGTGCCATTTGCGGCAGGCCAGATACCGACCATCAGGCGCGCCAGCGTTGATTTTCCGGACGCCGAAGGGCCAACAATAGCCAGAAATTGTCCGGCGGGCACGCTGAAGGAAACCCCCCGAATGATCGCTACCTGGCTTCCTGGCGCCGAGGCGATCAAATTTTCGACGGAAAGATTTCCTTTGGGCGCTGGCAGGGGCATGCCTACCGGTCGAACCGGCAGGGCCCGCAAAAGGCCGTCGAGCCTCTTGAAAGCATCACGCGCACCGACGACACTCTTCCACAGCGTGACGACCTGCACCAATGGCGCCAGAACCCGCGGCCCCAAGATCCAGGCAACGATCATCATGCCACTACCTCCAGCCAGCTCTCCTTTCATTGCCAGCCAGGCACCGGTACCGAGCAGCGCTGACGCCAGGGTCGTCTGCAACATTTTCGAGAGCGCGGCGTTGCCGCCCGCGTAGTCAGAGGCCTCTGCCTGCAGACGCAGGAAGCTGCGCTGCTTTACCATCCAGCGCTGATGAATGCTTCGCAACATCCCCATCGCCTCGATCACCTGCGCGTTGCGTAGCGTGCTGTTGGCGTAGTTCTGGGCCATGATGGCGTCGCGTTGGGCGGCGACCAGGGGAGGCTGAGTGTTTCTTTCGGTGAGGTAGGTCAACAGGATTTGAAGAAGCGCGGCGGCGACCGCGATCCAGCCCAGAAGCGGATTCAGGAAGTAGATCAGGATCAGGAACAGCAGGGAAACCGGCGCATCCATCAGCGCCGTCAGGGCTGGCGTCGCCAGGAATTCGCGGAGGGTGCGCAAGTCGCTCAGCGGTTGACTGCTGCCCCCGGGAAAGCGAGACAGGTTGGCTTCGAAAATCACGTTGAAAATCCGCTCCCGGAGTTTCCGGTCCAGTGACAAGCCGGCCTGATACAACACCCCTCCGCGTGCCCATTCCAGCCACTCCATGACGACGTAGAACCACAGTACCAACAGAGTCAGCATGAGCAGGGTATAGGCACTGCGGCTTTGGATGACCCGGTCGTACACCTCCAGCATGTAGCCGGTTGGTGCCAGGATAAGCAAGGTGCAGACGACGCTGAACAAGGCAGCCTTTTTGAAGAAAGGCTTCAGTTCGAGTATCGCGTCACGAAGTTCGGAGCGGGTTTCAGCTGGATTCATTACGGTTCTCGCAGAACGCCCAGAAATACCGCCTGGCCCGCTGTTTCGATGGTTGAGTGAAAATCATGGTCACGGCAGGGTAGCCGCCGCTTGTCGGATCACCGAAGCTTCTTCCGACTCGGCTGCGTGCACCACGATGTATTCAGGCATCTCGCCTTCCGAGGCTGTCGGCTTTTCTTCATCCGCATCCGCATCCACCACCGCCAGCCAGAAGGAAAGCTGGTACCGCGCAAAGTGGCGTGACAGGACGATCTCCCGCAACTTCTCCTGGTGAAAACGCAACTCGTCCTCCCCCTTTAGCGCCAACTGGAAACGCATGCGTCCGTCAAGGGTATACATGGAGAGCAGGCCATCCTTGAGACTGAGCGTATGCCGGTCAAAATAGACCGGGGCGCTCGGCAGAAACTGCAGCAGCGGCAAGGGGCGATCCGGATGCTTACCAATGTTGAACGGGCTGTTGGGGTGCTGCAAAATAAGCCGACAGGTGCGAGAAACAGAGTAGATGGCATTGCATACCATCTGGGACCCCACCTGCGGAAAACGCTGCCGAAGGTCGTGGTAGCTGAGGTGGTGCAAGGCCACCCTATTCCAGCATCTGGTCTCTTGAACCACGGGCGCCAAGGCGTTGCAGACTTCCGCAAAAGCCACCTGCAACGCCGCCAAGCGCGCCGACTGCTCGGGCGTGGTATTCAGGACAAGGTGCAGCGGAGAATTCATATAGGAGATCCTAGCACAAACTCCTATATGAAGAATACTTCTTGTCCCAGGGCAATCGCCTGAATACCTACGTCGTGGACCCGCTGAAATAATCGTTTGCGGTCCAGCAGTTGCGAAGGGCGCTGTTCACAGACCTCCTCCCACCTGGCTAGCCGGGCTTCTGTTCTTGTGATTGCACGCACATCGCAGCAAGCGCTCAATGACCTACACTGCTGGCCATTGACTGTAAGAGGACAACGACGATGTGTGGGCTGCCAGGCCGAACGCGCTTGCTGCGCTTGGTGTTGATGATGCTGGCGCTGGTGGCGCTGGCGCAGCAGGTGCGTGCGTCCGTCGCCGTCGGAGAGGTCACACTTAGCATCGGCGCCAGCCAGATTGAACGCGAAGGCAAGCGCGAGCCGGTCACCAAGGGCTACGGCATCATCCCTGGCGACACCATCCACACCAGCGCCAGCGGCCACGTTCACATCCGCTTCATCGACGGCGCACTGGTCAGCGTTCGGCCAGATTCAATGCTGCGCGTGGTCGAGTACCGCTACGACGCGGCCGATCCCTCGGCGTCGTTGATCAAGTTTCACCTTGAAACCGGAACCGTACGCGGCATCTCCGGGAAAGCGGCACAAGCGGCCCATGACAAGTTTCGTCTCAACACGCCGCTGGTCGCCATTGGTGTCAAGGGAACGGATTTTGTCACTCAGGCTAGTGCCAAGCGTGCTGTGGTCCTGGTCAATCAGGGCGCAATCGTTCTCGCCCCGCTGGATAACGTCTGCCGTGCCGACGGCTTCGGCCCCTGCACCACCTCGCGTGCCCGGGAATTGGCGGAAAGCATGAATGGCATGGCGCTAGTGTATCGGCAAGCGGCCGTCGAACCGGTACTCCAGCCGGTCAATACGTTGAAGGGGGCTGAGCACATTGCCCCGGCGTTGTTGCAGGAGCGTGTCAGTCAGGCCGATACCGCAACCGCAGTGGCGGATAGCAGGAGCCCGGGGCCAGCGCTGTTGGACGCGCTAACCCCGCGGACGAAGAGTCTGACCTGGGGGCGTTGGGTCACCCAGGCCACCGCGCCGGGCGATAACCTGACCGTTCCCTTCATGGAAGCGCTGCGCACTGGCCCAGTGACCGTTGGCGATGGCTACTACTTCCTGTTCCGCAAGGAGAACGTCTCCAACTTCCTCTCGAGTGCCAGCAGCGTGGCGCGCTTCCGCCTGCAAGGCGGCGCCGCCTCTTACCGCGAGCCATCCAACCTACTGTCGGCGGCAAGCATAGACGGCGGCTCCCTGAGCATCGACTTTGGTCGCAACACCTTCTCGACGCAGCTTAGCGTGACGGCCCAGAGTGTCGGCACCCATGCGGTGGCGGCTAGCGGAACGATCGACCGCACGACCGGGATCTTTCTCAGCAACGGAGCTGCGGCGCGGGTGGCCGGCGCCGTGTCCCTGGATACCAGCGAAGCCGGTTATTTCTTCAGCAAACCGGTGGGAAATGGCGCCCTGGTGGGCGCCACTCTCTGGCAGCGCTAACGGATCGCTGCGTGTCCATGACCGGCCACTTCAGGCGAAAGCTCCGTCACCTGCCGATCAACATGCCAGCACTTACCGCCGGCCTGTTGCAGAGACCGGCCCTGGTGCGACTCGCCGCCCTGCTCGCCGCCTCGGCACTGACACTCCTGGCGTCTGGCTTGGCCGGGCCGCAACTATCGCACTGGGACGAGCTTTCGGCCAGCCTGTCCTGGCGAATGGCCGACCAGCATGCGCTTGAGCGCCGCGTCGTCGTCGTTGATATCGATGAAAGAAGTATCCAGGCGATCGGCTCCTGGCCGTGGCCGCGTGCTCGGCAGGCGGAGTTGCTGGAAAAACTGGACCAGACCGGCGTCGCCCTGAAAATGCTCGACATCGTCTTCGAAGGCCCCAGTCAGGACGATGCTCGCCTGTCACGGGCGCTGGCGAGCCCCGTGCCGACGGTCATGGCGCAGCTGTTCTCCTTGTCGCCCGAGCCGGCGCTGCACAGCGGCAAGTTGGCCGGCGCACTGCCTTTCGCAAGCTGCCCCCGGCCAAGCGCGCCAGCTTACGGCTATATGGCCAGCGACCCCGGGCTTCTCGCTTCACCTTTCGCCGGCCACATCACGCCACTGGTGGCAGCGGACGGCGCCATCCGCCAGTTGCCGGCACTGATCTGCTACGACGACAAGACCTACGCCACCCTGGCTATTGCCGGCGTCATCGCGGCGACGGATGCCGCACCGCAGCTGCGCCCTGGCGCAGGGCTCCTTGATCCGCCCTGGTGGCTTGAGCTTGGCGGCCTGCGCCTGCCTCTGGACGACGCCGGCCATCTGCGGATTTCCTACCAGATGCCGCGCGACGGCCTGCTGGCCGTCTCCGCCGTAGACATACTGCAGGGACGAGCGCCTGCCGACCTCCTTCACGGCGCCTGGGTGCTGGTCGGCGCGACAGCCTTTGGCGCCCGAGACGTGATTGCCACGCCGCAGGCCGGCGCCGTCAGCGGTGTAGAAGTGCATGCCCAAGTGCTCTCCGCCATGCTTGACGAGCGCACGCCGTATATGCCGCTGGGTGCCAGCCTGTGGGTGTGGCTGACAGGCGGCTTGAGCGCACTGCTATTACTGGCGGCCTTGCGCCTGGCGCCGCGCGGCCTGGCGATTGCCCTTCCCGCGATTGCCGCGACAAACGTCGCGGCCCTTTTCGGCTTGAGCACCCTGTTGCTCCTCAAGCAGCACCTGTGGCTGGGCTGGATCACTCCGAGCACCTTCACCGTGCTCGCCGCCACCCTGCTCACCGCCGGTGAATTCGCTCGCGTCCGGTTTGAACGCGAGCGGCTCTACCGCCACCTCTCCAGCTACCTGCCCGAACCGGTGGCGCGCCAAGTGGCGACCCAGGAGCCAAGCACCCAGGTGTGCGCCACCCGACGCGACGCGACGGTGCTGCACGCTGACCTGCGCAATTTCTCCGCCTACTGCAGCGGTCGTCCGCCGGAGGAAACCGCCATGGTGCTGCACCTGTTCTTCACCACTGCCAGCCGCATCGTCGAAGAGCACGGCGGGGTGGTCGAGCAGATGGTGGGAGATAGTGTGCTGGCGGTCTGGAACGGCTCGGCACCCTGCCCCAACCACGGCGCCCGCGCGATCGATGCCGCGCAGTCGCTATGGCAGGCCTGCGTGCCACAGCTGCCGCGAATTGCCTCACGCCATGTTCCGCCGCTCGACCTCGGTATCGGCATTGAAACCGGCACTGTCCTGATCGGCTCGTTCGGGCCGGCGGTCAGGCGCACCCATGCCGTGTTGGGCGAAGCCGTGACGGTTGCGACGCGACTGCAAGCACTTACCGGAGAACTGGCCCAACCGATCCTCATCGGTGCGACGGTGGCTGCCGTTGCCGAGCCTGCCCGCATCCATCGCCTCGGCGATTTCCTGCTGGCCGGACTGACGACGCCGCGCACAGTGTATGCGATCCGTGTAAGATATCCCTCTGGCCATTTGCGCCTCGTCTGCGAAGGAGAAGCCGACCAGCGGGCCTCGGGCTGATCCGGTAACACCCGGCTTTCCCGGGCAAACACCGTTTATGCGTTGCACGGGCAACGTTTCTGCCTGACGTCATTTGTTGTGAGACCCCGCATCCACGCCACTGGCCCGCCATCCTTGTCCCGCTTGTTCCCTTGCTGCGGCGCCCTGTGCGGAATCGCCCTGCTGGGCTGGGTCACCGCGCCAGTGGCAGCGGAGCTGTCCACCGCCGCCGCCCGTTGCCCCACGTCGTTTCCCGTCCAGCCGCCGACCGATCCGGCCCAAGTCCGGGCCGAGGCGGATCGCCTGTCCGCTCTCGGCGAAAGTTGCCAGGACCGGGCCGACTACTTTGCCTACCAGGGGCTGCTGCTACTGAGCTTGAAACGGCCTCAGCAAGCGGCCCTGGCCCTGGAAAAAGCCCTCCTTCTCAACCCCGACCTTGCCGGAACCCAACTGGACTACGCTCAGGCACTGGGCGAAATGGGTGAACGGGATTCGGCCATCAGTCTGGTTGGAGAGGTCGCCCGGCGCCCCGACATCCCGCTCCCGCTGCAAGAGTGGCTGGCCGATCAACTCGGCGTCTGGGAGGGAAACAACTGGCTGGTGGACTGGTCGATGGAAGTTCTCGCCGGCGCAGAGTCGAATCTGAACAGCGCACCCGGTATTCAGTTTCTCACCCTGACGCTGCCGGGCGGCAGCGTCCCGGTGCACCTCGCCGACAGCGACCGTGTTGCCGGCGGCGCGGTGCGGACGACGCTGCTCGGCTCCGCCGCCCGCGCCGTGGGCAGCGGGCTGGTCCTTTTCAGCGGCGAAATAAGCACCCGTAACAGCCCTGCCGCGTCAGACACCAACCAGTCCATCGTCAGTGCCAACGCCGCCTATTTCCACCCTCTCCTGGACGGCCAGATCGGCGTCCGGACCGGTCAGACCCGGCTCTCGATTGGTGGCGAGCCCTCTTATACCAGCACCGGCCTCGGCTTGATCTACCAACTCCCACTGCAATTCGCGCCGACCGGCTGCACCACCAATCTCGGCTACGGTTTCGAAAACCGGGACTTTCCTCGCGCCACCTTTCAGGCCGGCCGCTACGCCGGTCCCAGAGCCTGGCTTTACTGTCGCAGCGACCTCTGGGAAGTCAATGTCCTGCTGCAGGACGGCGACGAACGGGCGCGCGACACGGATCGCCTGGGCGGCGACCAGAGGCGCTCGGACATCACCCTCGGACTTAGCCGCAAGCTGGGGGCGAACACCCTCTCGCTATGGGCTCAGCGCGGCCGTGACACCGACCAGCTGGGCTACAGCCCCCTGCTTGGCGGCCAGGCGCGCAGCGTCGATCGCCTGGCCGCGCGCGTGTCATACGAGCATTTCCTGGCAGATCAATGGTCACTCGTCGGCTATCTGGAGAAAACGTTGCAAAAAAGCAACATTGAACTATTCAGAATGCAAAATGAGGCGCTATACTTCGGTGTCCGGTTTCGAGGCAAGTGAGACTATTGACCTCGGCAACAGCGATACCGTCATCTTTCGCTCCGGGAGGAGCAAGGGCAAGCGACGGGAAACTCGAATCTTGTGACTGGAATCACAAGAAACCATCATCAGCGAGAGCTACGATGCTGGCGTCCGGCAACTGAACAATTACCAAGAAGTGCCGATCGGACGTGTACCACCAATCTGTTTTGGCCGATAATTTTGCGGCAGCAGACGGGGTGCTCGACAAAGGATGCTCATCGGGAGAATCTTTTGTCGAGTGCCCGGAACCCGGGACTCGGCTTTCTGCAGAGAGTTTCATCCACCCTTGAAAGGAAATTCATCATATGGCTAATATTTCAACCGACAACGTCGTCGTCGCCCGCTTTGCCGGTGCGCTGTACGATCTGGTTCTCGACCCCAAGACCACCAATACAGTGATCGTTGCCACCGCCAACGGCCTCGATAAGTTCATGAACGCGGTCTTCGTCCGTGACTTCAGCCAGTCGAGCACCGCCTCGGTGTCGGCCATCATGGTCAAGAACCTCGGCCTGACCGGCAGCGCCAAAACGCAAGCCGAAGCTTTCATCACGGGCGTCCTGAACACCGTCCCCAACGACGGGCGTGGCGCAGCCATCGTGCAGATCCTCAGCCTGTTCGCTCAGCTGACCACCGATCCGACCTTCGGCACGTTCGCTGTCGCTTGGGAAAGCAAGGTCACGGCCTCCGTTGCCTACAGCCAGGATGCGTCCAACACCAAGACGGCAACCCTGTCCACCCTGCCGCCGCCTCCGGCAGCAAGCGTTGGCCAGACCTACACGCTCACTTCCGGTGTGGACGTCTTGACGGGCACCTCCGGTGACGACACCTTCATCGCTGACAACACTGGCGCCGCCAAGCAACTCTCCGTTGCTGACCAGATCAACGGCGGCAGCGGCACCGACACGGTGAAGGTCTTTCTGGCTGCTGCCGATACCACTACCGGTCAACCAACTTTCACCAGCATCGAAACCATGTATATCAACGGTGGCGCGATTACTGCGTATTCGGCGGCAACCGGCACTACCGGCCTGATCATCGACGCACCCGTCGCCCTCACCAACGCGACCTACACGCTTGATGGTAACCAAAAGATCACTCTGCAAAACAGTGCTCTGACGGCGTCCACCGCGACTGCGATGACGACCACCATTGCTGCAACGGCAACGGCTACCGCTACTGTGCTCGACTTGACCTTGAATAAGTGGACCTACTCCGGTACCGACACTCAAGTCATCGATGTCTCTGCGGCCAAGGTTGCAACGCTGAACATCACCGCCACTGGCACTGCTAGCAAAATCGCCTCATTTACCAACACTGGCGCTGCTATCACGACCTTGAATGTTGCTGGCGACAAGGGTTTGACCTTGACCCAGGATGCAGCAACCTCGTCCGCAATCACCAAGATCAATGCATCTACCAACACGGGTGGCGTGACGATTGATGGCTCGGCTGGTGCAAAAGCGGCTGCGTTTGCCTTTACCGGTAGTACCGGTAACGACAAGCTGACCTTGGCCGCAGGTGACCTGGCTATCCTTACGGCCGGCACTCAGCTTGATGGCGGTGCTGGTACAGACACCTTGGTCATCAAGGATACGACACCTGTCTACACCAAGTTGAACACTGTCAAGAACTTTGAAGTTCTCGGCCTTGGCGTTACAGGCACCACGGTTGATGCTTCCTTGCTGACTGCCATGAAGTCGTTCGCGATTGGCGTTGCTGCTTCGACCGAAACCATCAACAACCTTGGCGCCGGTAGCTCCGTTGCTATTACTGCCGCTACCACCGCAGTGAATCTGGGTGCTGCTGTTGGCAATGTCGCAACCGACATTACCCTGGGTACCACGACTACCGCTGGCTTTACTTCTACCGCTCTCACCACAACCGGTCTGACCGTGATAGGCCTTACCTCTAACGGCACATCGGCACAGACCATCACTACGCTGAACAACAGCGATAACACGACCCTGACCGTAAAGGGTGCTGCCGATCTGACGATTACCAATGCTCTGGCAGCAACGACTACCGGTAACAAGGTTGATGCTTCCGCATTCACTGGAAAATTGTCCGTCATTGGTTCGACCAAAGCGGATGTGCTGATCGGTGGATCTGGTGCTGATACCCTGCAGGGCGCTGTAGCTGGTACTGCTAATCAGGCCGATACCCTGACCGGTGGTGCAGGCGCAGACAAGTTTGTCTTCACAGCTGCTACCGGTGCCGCGTTCTTTGCAACATCCGCAGGAACCACTGCCGTTGCCAAGATCACCGACTTTGTGGCCGGTGTCGATAAGTTCGACTTCATCACCACTGGCACTGCTTTCACCGGCGCCACAGTTGCAAACGCTCAAACGATTGCAACTGCTGCTGATCTGACGGCTGTGTACGCAGGCATCACTGCAATCGCTGCTTCCACGGCAACCAATGCCAGCGCTGCCGTGATTACGGTATCTGCAGGTGCTGCAGCCGGCACATACTTGTATGTTAATGACGCGACTGCTGGTGTTTCCAACACTGCCGATATGCTGATCAATATCACAGGCGTTAGTGGCACCGTCAGTGCCACCGATTTCATCTTCGCTTAATCTCCCCGGAGATGCCCTCAGACCACCGAGGGCGCGTTAAATCCAAAGACCCCGTCTCTCCACAAAGGAGGCGGGGTCTTCCAACTTCAGAGGGGCCACAAGGCACGCTAAAGAATGGGGCCAGCCATTGGATTGACCATTATCCGGCTGGTGTCAAGAGAGTACGCGAATCCCTGGCGGCGCTTGCCGCTCCGGTTTTGAATTTTCTCACTTCGTCTTCGCCGTAGCCGTCCGTGCCCGTTTCTTCAATGCTTCCAGCAAACCCACGAATCCAACTCCCACGACGCTGCGGGAGTTCTCTTTGAAAGGAACTTGAAATGCCCATCGTCACCATCGACGGACAAGAATTCGAAGTCGACGAACTGTCGGAAGAGGCCAGGCAACAATTGGTCATGCTACAGGCCACCGATCAGGAGATTCAGCGCCTGCAGGTGCTTCTGGCCATCGCACAAACGGCCAGGAATGCGTATGCCCCCGCCCTCAAGTCGCTGCTGCCGTCGGCATTTGACGTGGCCATGGCCCGCGGGGACAGCTTGAAGCTGAGCTAGCAAAAGCTCTGAGCAGGCCAGGCACCTTTCGTTCCCAGTAGGGATAGAAGCAATCGCCACGCGCACCTCTCCCCCAGGGGCGTGGGATTCGGCGCATCCATCGGCGGCGGCGACCGTGCCATTCCATGACGCCCTTTCGGCCGTGCAGTCCCACGCCCGATCAGGCCAATTTCAGGACTTGCTGGCCGACTGCCAAGAGATCATCGGAGCCCACGGTGACAACGTCGATGCCCTGCTCGATGTCGGCGCACTACTCCTGAATAGCGGTTTTCTTGGGCATGCGCGGGATTGCTTCGAGCGTGCCAGTCAATTGCTTCCCGACGATTTTCGGCCGCTGGTGAATCTCGCCAATCTGGCCCGGGAAAGCGGCAATCACCCGGGGTCGCGCGAACGATATGCCTCCCTGCTGGGGCGCCTGCCCGACCATCCCGTGATCCGGCGCAATACGCTGGTGAGTCTGGAATATGACCCGGACGTTGGCGATAAGCAGCGCCTGCAACACGCTCTGGATTGGGGAAACTGGGCCATAGCGCAAGCAGGCGGCCGGCATTTGCGTCCGGCGCTGCGTCCTCTGGCGAAACGTCGATTACGCATTGCTTACGTTTCTGCTGATCTTTGTCAGCATACCGTCGGTCTTTTCCTGAAGGATAGCCTGCAGGCCCATGATCCCGAGCGCGTCGAGCTGTTCGCCTACAGCGCAGGCAGCGTCAGCGACTGGGTAACCGAGGAGATCCGCAAGCAGGTAACTTTCCGTGATGTCAGCAGGACGGGGGATAGCGAACTCGCCCGGATGATCCGTCAGGATGCGATTGATGTGCTGGTGGATCTTTCCGGCCACACCGCCGGCTCGCGTCTGTCGGTCTTTGCGCACCGGCCGGCACCGGTGATGGTTTCCTGGCTCGGTTACTTCGCCACTACCGGCCTTGAATATCTCGATGCCGTTCTGTTGGACGAATGGCATGCGCCGGCCGGGATGGAAGCACAGTTCGTCGAACCGATCATGCGTTTGCCTCAAGGGCGTTTCTGCTATCAGCCGGTACCGTGGGCACCGGCTGATGTGGCGCCCTTGCCAGTTCTCAGCAAGGGCCATATCACCTTCGGTTGTTTCAACAATACCGCCAAGCTCAACGCCGAGGTATTCGAGCTCTGGGCGCGGATACTGACCAAGGTGCCGGATTCCCGCCTGATCCTCAAGTGGCGCACCTTCAACGATGAAAGCTTGCGGAAAATGGTGTTCAAAGCGTTTACGGAATACCGGATTGACCTTGAACGCATTGAACTGCGCGGCCCGTCTTTTCACGCTGATCTGCTGAAAGAATACGCGGAGATCGACATTGCGCTTGATCCTTTCCCGTTCACCGGTGGACTGAGCAGCTGTGAAGCGCTATGGATGGGGGTGCCAGTTGTGACTTTTCCGCAAAGCCGCGTGGTCAGTCGTCAGGGCTTTGCTTTCCTTTCGGCCATTGGCTTGCCGGAGCTGGCCGCCGTCGATGGCGACGATTATGTACGCATTGCGGTGGAACTGGCCGGCGACCGCGAACGCCTTGCGGCCACGAGAAACGGCATGCGCAAGAGAATGCGGGCTTCACCCCTGATGGATGTGTCGGGGTTTACCCACCGCCTGGAGCAGTGCCTGATCGACCTGCACCAGGCAATTTACACCCGGGAGAAAAACCGCCCCATGACTCGCAAGACGATTCTGCACGTCGGCCCCGGCCATAAAGGCAATGGGGCCAGGCTGCCGCCTGCCTTCCAGACGCCGGAATGGCAAGAGATCCGCTTCGACATCGACCCGGCCAACGAACCGGATATCCTGGGGTCGATGATGGACATGACGGCGGTAGAAAGCGAGAGCATGGATGCGATCTATTCTGCCCACAACATTGAGCACGTTTACGCCCACGAAGTGCCAGTGGTATTGCGCGAGTTCCTGCGGACGTTGAGGGCAGATGCCTTTTTGGTCGTGACGTGCCCGGACCTGCAAGCGGTCAGTTCCCTAATTGCCGAAGACAAGCTGACCGACCCCGCCTACCAATCCCCTGCCGGCCCGATCACGCCTTTGGATATGCTCTACGGCCACGGCGCCGCTTTGGCGACAGGGCATCACTACATGGCCCACAAGTGTGGCTTTACGCTGAGGACCCTGACAGCAGCCCTGCTGGCCGCCGGCTTCACGACCGTCGCCGGTAGGCGTCGGGCAAGAGGGCTGGATCTGTGGGTGGTGGCGAGCAAGGGAGCAATGACAGAGGTGCAAATCCGAGATCTGGCCGGGAAAGTGCTCCCGGCGTAGGCTGTTAGTGGCGGCCCATTGCAGAAAATTTCGCTCACCTGCCCTGTTGTATTCGAGGCCCAGACGATCGCACAACGACGCCGTGGCCGCAGTCTCTCAAGCTTGAGCGGGGCGCCCCCTGTGCATTGGGGTCCGGCACCTGATTGGCGGCACCTCAGCTAGCTGCCAGGGTCGACGGCTCCGTCTTGCATCAGATTCAGGGGAATGCCCTGTCCCAGCGGGATAGTTCTCAATGATTCAAGAGGCATTTTGGTACAATGCCCGGATGCCCTCTCCCGACTCGATCCTGTCCTACCTCTTTCCGTGGCGACAGACGTGGTTGCTGCGCCAGTTCGTTCAAAGACAGGTGGAAGCCCGTTACCGCGGGTCGGTGCTTGGTATAGGCTGGAGCCTTCTCAACCCCTTGCTGCAACTGGCGGTCTATACCTTCATCTTTCGGCACGTATTCAGAATGCATTGGGTGGGCAGTACCGGCAGCGTCGACTTCGGACTGCGTCTGTTCGCCGGCATGGTGGTCTTCGGCTTGTTTGCAGAATGCGTCATGCGCGCGCCAAACCTGATTTTCGAACAGCCGCACCTGGTCAAGAAGGTGCGCTTCCCAACCGAGATCCTGAGTTGGGCCAGCCTCATTTCGGCGCTTTTTCCAGCGGCGCTCGGGCTGTTACTGCTGTTGTTCGTGTGCATGCTCATGGGGATTTTTCCCAACCCGGCCTGGATCGCGCTGCCGCTGATCTGGCTGCCGCTGCTACCCCTTCTACTTGGCCTGGGCTGGCTGCTGTCGGCGATGGGCGTCTATCTGCGTGACCTCGGCCAGGTGCTCGGCATTGTGGTCACCATGCTGCAGTTTCTCAGCCCGATCTTCTACCCGATCAGTGCCCTGCCGGCAAAGGTTCAGACGATCGCCTACCTCAATCCGTTAGCCTTGATCATTGAACAGAGCCGGGCGGCAATCTTCGCCGGTGAGTGGCCTGCCATCCGCCCATGGCTGATCGAAATGACCGCCTGTATGCTTCTTGCCACCGGTGGGGCAATGGTTTTCCGGCGGCTACGCAAGGGGTTCGCAGATGTCGTCTGAGGAAGTGCCTGCGCCAGCCATCAGCGCCCATGATCTTGGTAAGTCTTATCCGCTGCACAGCAGCCCGCGCGCGCGCCTGTGGCAATTGATTCGGCCCAACCCCCCGCAGGTGCAACTTTTTCATGCCTTGCGTCACGTTGATCTGGACATCGCCCGAGGCGAATCGGTGGGCATTATCGGCCCGAACGGCGCCGGCAAGTCCACGCTTCTGCAACTGATCTGTGGAACGCTGACGCCGAGCACCGGAACGGTCGACATCAGCGGCCGCATCGCGCCGCTGCTTGAACTCGGTGCCGGCTTCAGCATGGATTTCACCGGCCGCGAGAACATCTTTCTCAATGCTTCGGTCCTGGGCCTGGGCCGGGCCGAAATTTACGACCGCATCGACAGCATTGTCGCCTTTGCCGATATCGGCGACTTCATCGACCAACCGGTACGCACCTATTCCAGCGGTATGTACGTGCGACTCGCCTTTGCGATCGCTGCCAGCATTGAACCAGACATCCTGGTGATCGATGAAGCCATCGCCGTCGGCGATGGGCAATTCGCCCGCAAATCCTTCGATCGCATCATGCAGTTGCGCGAGCGCGGCGTGACCATCCTGTTCTGCTCGCACTCCCTGTTTCAGGTGGAAGCGCTCTGCGACAAGGCTCTGTGGCTACACCAGGGCGAAGTCCAGGCCGGCGGCGCATCCTCCACCGTCATCGCCGAATATGATTCCTGGTTGAACAGCCAGATCCATGCCAGCGCAGCAACCACCACCAGCGCGGCATTGGGCATCGGCGTGCGCGGGCACGCCGCATTCAGTGCCATCAAAGTCAGCTGCGATGGTGTCGAAGGGGTAAATCTAAGCGCCCGCAGTGGCCATAGCGAGTTGGAAATAAGGCTCGAATTCCATTCCGACCCCACGCTGCCGATGCCTAATCTGGCGGTGGCGATCTACCCCGCGGACGGCCGCATCCTGACCAGCACAGGCAAC
>NZ_JAVTWB010000029.1:0-3145 GCF_032229525.1 Accumulibacter sp.
GGCTTGGATATCGCTAATCCGCTGGTGCAAGGTGCAACCACTCTGACATTCGGCCCGACGATCACCCTGTCAGGATCTGGCACGATTACCAGCACCCGCACCGGCTCCACCGACTCCGGCCCCGCCGCTGGTGTCATGCTCCTCGATGTCTGGCAGCGGCTCGGGCTTGATCCTGCGAACCCGATGACTGCCAGCGATACGGCGATCAACGCGGGGGCCGTCAGTCAGACTGTCAGCGAGTCTGCCGGAACGGTAACGGTGCAGCGTGCTTGATCCACGTGCCATCGCCACGCTCGGAATCGGCTACGGTGCCGATCTGCTGGCGCGTATCGGGCTATGGCCGTCGACGGCTGTCATCATGCCGCCTCTCAAATATCGGAGCGGGACAGGATTCTCCACCGCGAAGCCCCCACAAATCCGGCCAGTCGAAGACGAGGAGGCGTTTTTGTTGTCCGTGCTGCTGTAAAAAACTGCAATTTTCTGTGTATTTGCAATTGCCGGCTGCCGGATGATGGCGCCATTATTGGCAACCAGGTGTCAGCATGGACAAATCCCGTATCGAGGGAATGCTTTATCGCACATCGGACGCCCCAACCGTGCGCGAAGGGGCAGACGGAAACACCGTCTTGGCGCTTTCGTTCTCGTCCGAAACTCCGTACACAAGATCCTCCTGGTTTGACGAACCCTGGGTGGAGATTCTCGGGCATAAATCGTCCGAGGTCGATCTATCCCGCCTGAACTCCGGTGCTCCGGTGCTGGCAAATCATGATCGCGGCGCTACCGCATCCACTTCGCCAATGGCGTCAATCGGCGTCGTCGACAAGGCATGGATCGAGGACGGCGTTGGGCGCGCAGAAATCCGCCTCTCGCGCCGTCCGGAAATCGCCGGGCTTCTGCAGGACATTGCCGACGGCATCGTGCGCAATGTCTCGGTTGGCTATCAGATCAACGAGCGCACCTTGCTCAGATCACACTCGGACGCGCCGGACGAGTACCGGGTAACTTCATGGACACCGATGGAAATTTCCCTTGTCGACCTGCCGGCCGACGCCACGATTGGAATCGGCAGAAGCCAAAATTTTGAAGTTGTACAACTGCCGGACTCCGGCGACACCCAAAGAAAGGAGTCCACTATGGACAACAAAGAGCAGGACCAACCCAACCTCGACGTTATTCGTCGGGAAGCAACCGCCGCTGAGCGCGCCCGCGTCACGGAAATCAATGAGGCAGTTCGCGGCCTGCGTCTTGATCAATCATTCGCAGATGAGCTGATTGCCAAGGACACGTCAGCCGACGAAGCGCGCCGCCTGGCAATCGCCAAGGCTGCCGAGCGCAGCAATGACACGATCAAGCCGCCAATGGGCCACATCGAAACGCTTGTCGACGAGGTTGAAACCCGTCGGGCCGGCGTTGAAGAGGCTCTCCTTCATCGCTACAACCCCGCACAACACAAGCTGTCGGACAACGGAAAGCGCTTCTCTGGCCTGTCGCTGATCGAAATCGGCCGCGAACTGCTCACTCAACGCGGCGTCGATATTCGCGGAATGAGCCGGGATCAGATCGCTACCCGAGCCATGCTGACGACTGGCGATTTTCCGTACATCCTCGCCAACGTCGCCAACAAGACGTTGCGCCAGGCGTATGAAGCGGCCCCGCAGACGTTCAAGCCGTTCACCCGGATGGTGACTGCGCCTGACTTCAAGACCATCGCCCGCACCGCTCTCGGCGATTCTCCGACTCTTGAGAAGGTCAACGAGCATGGCGAATACAAGTATGGCTCCGTCTCGGAAGCTCGCGAAACCTACGCCATCGCGTCATACGGCAAGATCGTTGCACTGACTCGCCAGACGCTGATCAATGACGATCTCTCGGCATTCACCCGTTTGCCGGAAATGTTCGGCCGCGCCGCTGCGGATCTGGAATCGGACACCGTTTGGGGCATCATCACCGCCAACGCCGCACTGGCCGACAGCATCGCCCTATTCCACGCCAGCCACGGTAATCTGCCAACCGGCGCCGCCATCTCCGTCGCACAGCTTGGTGTTTGCCGCGCCGCGATGCGGGTTCAGACTGGCCTTGACGGCCGCAAAATCAACGTCACCCCGCGCTATCTGCTGGTACCGGCTGCTCTGGAAACCATCGCCCAGCAATTCACCAGCCAGGCTTACGCCGCTTCCGCCTCGTCCTCGATCAACCCATTTGCCGGTGCCCTTCAAGTGCTTGCCGAGCCGCGTCTCGACACTGCCAGCACCACGGCATGGTATATGGCCGCCGATCCTGCACAGATCGACACCATCGAGTATGCCTACCTCGAGGGCAACCAAGGCGTCTACCTCGAAACCAAGGACGGCTGGGAAATCGACGGCGTTGAATTCAAGGCCCGCCTCGACTTCGGCGCCAAGGCTATCGACTTCCGTGGCCTGGTCAAGGGTAACTAAGACTGATCTCTGGGCGCCCATAAGCGCCCGGATAACCCGAAAGGAAAGAAACAATGAAGACGTACAAGCAAGAAGGTGAAGTCCTTACCCTTACCCCCGGCGCTGCCGTCGCATCCGGCATCGGCTATCTGTTCGGTGCCGGCCTATTCGGCGTCGCCACGCAAGACGTGGCCATCAGCACTCCCGGAGAATTCGTCGTTGAGGGCGTTGTCGAAATCGGCAAAACCTCTGCGCTGGCCATCTCCGTCGGGGACCGGCTGTTCTGGGATTCGACGAACAAGGTTGTCAACAAGACGACCGCGGCCCAACAGGTTGTTGGCGTCGCGGTGTCGGCTGCAAGCAACCCGTCGTCAACCGTGCTGATGAAGATTGGCCAGTATCTGCCGGTTGCTACCTGATCCACTGTAGCGAATGGTCGACTTTGCCGCTCACACCGGGAATATCATCGGCCGCCTTGGGCGGCCGGTCAGCATTACGCCGACCGGCCAAGCTCTGCGCGTTGTGACAGGGGTATTTGTACAGTCTCCAGCGCTTGCATTTGATTTGGTGGCCGGCGTGTCGCCGATGCTGCGCCTGACAGCGCAAGACGCGGCGGGAGTTGTCAACGGAGACCCGGTACTGGTCGGCAGTACCAGCTACACCGTTACCCGTGCGCAGGCCGATAGCGAGGCCGGCGATGTGCTGCTTTCTCTGGATACTGTCTGATG
>NZ_JAVTWB010000030.1:0-18201 GCF_032229525.1 Accumulibacter sp.
TGACGTTGGTGGGCTTTGCGCTCGATTGACAGACGCTGGCGCGAAAGACAGAATCGATTTGACTGCGCTGAGGAAAGCCCTCCGCCGCGGCGGGATCCTCGCCGGGCTGAAAGGTCGCGGCAGGTGAAACTGACACTTTCGGCATTTTTGGAGCAGCGTATGAACAAGCAATTTGCATCGGTCGCCGATCTTGAAGAGAAGAAAACGACTTTCGTCCAGCTTTCCGAGCATTGCTGGGGTTACACCGCCGAAGGCGATCCGAATACCGGTGTGATCATAAGCGACGACAGCGTGCTGATCGTCGATACCCTGGCGACGCCGGTGATGGCTGGCCGCCTGATCGCCGAGATTCGTCGGCTGACCGACAAGCCGATCAAGTACGTCGTGCTGTCGCACTATCACGCGGTGCGCGTGCTCGGTGCCTCGGCCTACCGGGCGGAGGGCCTGCAGGAGATTATCGCCAGCCAGGGTACCTACGAGATGATCGCCGAGCGTGGTGCGCAGGACATGCAGTCGGAGTACGAGCGCTTTCCTCGCCTGTTCCAGGCTTTCGAGTCGATCCCCGGGTTGACCTGGCCGACGCTGGTGTTCAAGGAGGCGATGACGCTGTGGATGGGCGGGCTGGAAGTCCAGGTGATGCATCCCGGAGCTGGCCATACCCGTGGTGACACGGTGGTCTGGGTGCCGGCCGAGAAAGTGCTGTTTTCCGGCGATCTGGTCGAGTGCGACGCCGCGTGCTACACCGGCGACGCCCAACTTGAGGAGTGGCCGACGACGCTGGCGACGCTCCGCGCTTTCGCTGCTGAAAAGCTGTTGCCGGGGCGGGGCCCGGCGCTGACCAGCCCGGCCGAGGTGGCCAGAGGTCTCGATTACACCAGCGACTTCGTCACTACCCTGTTCGCCTGTGCCAGGCAGGCGGTAGCCGCCGGCATGAACCTCAAGCAGGCGATGGCCCACACCCGTCGGGCCATGGACCCGAAGTTCGCGCAGGTTTTCATCTACGAGCACTGCCTGCCCTTCGATGTCGTGCGGGCGATGGACGAGGCCAGCGGCATTCGCCATCCGCGTATCTGGACGGCGGCGCGCGACCAGGAAATGTGGCACGGCTTGCAGGCCGCCGACTGATCCCCCCGAGCAAAGAGCGAGTGAGCCGCGAGCGGGAGCGTGCGTCGTGCTGAGCGCGTACACCCACCCGAAATTCGACTATTCGCCGCCGCCCGAGCTGCAAGGCGGCCCGCTGCACCGGCACCCGGTGATCGTTGTCGGTGCCGGCCCGGTCGGTTTGGCAACAGCGATTGATCTGGCGCAACAGGGGACGCCGGTGCTCTTGCTTGACGATGACGACAGCGTTTCGGTCGGCTCGCGCGGCATCTGCTACGCCAAACGGACGCTCGAAGTGCTTGACCGCCTGGGCGTCGGCGATCGCTGTGTCGCCAAGGGCGTCAGCTGGAACGTCGGCCGCACCTTCCTGCGCGAGGCCGAGGTCTACAACTTCCAGCTCCTGTCCCAGCCCGACCACCAGCGTCCGGGAATGATCAACCTGCAACAGTACTATCTTGAGGAATTCCTCGTCGCACGCGTCGCGGAGCTTCCGGCCATCGACCTGCGCTGGAAGAACCGCGTCGTCGCGGTGCAGCAGAAGGATGATGGCGTCAGCTTGCGGGTCGAAACGCCGGATGGCGTCTACGCGCTCGAGTGTGACTGGCTGATTGTCGCCGACGGCGCGCGTAGCAGCATTCGCGGAATGCTGCATCTCGAGGTCGAGGGCAAGGTGTTCATGGACCGCTTTCTCATCACCGATGTGGTGATGAAGGCCGGTTTTCCCGCCGAGCGCTGGTTCTGGTTCGACCCGCCTTTCCATCCTGGGCAGTCGGTGTTGTTGCACCGCCAGGCCGACAACGTTTGGCGTATCGACTTCCAGCTCGGCTGGCAGGCCGATCCCGAAGAGGAGAAGAAGCCGGAGAAGGTCATCCCGCGGATCAGGGCGATGCTTGGCGAAGATCGGCCATTCGAACTCGAATGGGTCAGTGTTTACACCTTTCAATGCCGGCGCATGCACGATTTCCGGCATCGGCGGGTTCTGTTCGTCGGCGACGCGGCGCACCAGGTCAGCCCTTTCGGCGCGCGTGGGGCCAACTCGGGGATTCAGGACGCCGATAACCTGGTCTGGAAGCTCAAGCTGGTGGTCGACGGCAAGGCGCCCGACGCGCTGCTCGACAGCTACGCCGAGGAGCGCGAGTTTGCGGCCGACGAGAATTTGATGAATTCAACGCGATCGACCGACTTCATCACGCCCAAAAGCAAGGCGTCGTTGGACTTTCGCAACGCCGTTCTGACCCTGGCGCGCAAATACCCCTTCGCCCGCACGCTGGTCAACTCCGGTCGCCTGTCGGTGCCGACCTTGCTATCGGACTCCTCGCTGAATACGCCCGATAGCGACGCTTTCAGCGGCGAGATGTCTCCCGGTTCACCGATGGACGACGCGCCAGTCCGAGAGGCCGGCCGTGACGGCTGGCTGCTCGATCTGGTCGGCAACCGCTTCATGCTGCTCTGTTCGGTCGATGATCCGGCGGCGGTCGATGCGCAGACGCTGGCCGCACTCAGGGAGCTGGCCGATGGCCCGGTTCCGGTCGAGGCGGTACTGCTGGTGCGGAGTCAGGGTGAGCAGCAGCCGGCGGGCTGGCGGGTTGTCGAGGATTGCCGAGGCCGCTACGCGGAACGTTACGACGCCAGGCCGGGTACCGTGTACCTCTTCCGGCCAGACCAGCATGTCAGCGCGCGCTGGCGCAGCGTCGACGTCGAAGCGGTTCGTGTCGCGCTGGCGCGCGCCACCGGCAAGAACTGAAAGGACGCGCCCGTATGGGGACCCTGATTACCGAAGCGAATTTTGGCGAGCCGGGCAAGCGCTACTTGCGAGCCTTCTCCCCCGGCGACGACTTCTACGAAGCGCTGCTCGATGCACACCGCGAGCTTTCCGACGAGCAGAGTGCACGGCTCAACGCGCGGCTGATTCTTCTTCTGGCCAATCACATCGGTGATCTCGGTGTGTTGCGCGAAGCCCTGCGCATAGCCCGCGAAGAGGACTGACCACCACGGAGAACGCAACATCGCCGATAGTGGTAAGGGATGATGGTCGCTTCGTCGCCGGCGACGCTGGCGGAGGCTTGCGGTGAAGTGGCTGCACGCTGCGCTGGCGGCGCTCGCGGCGGTGCTGGGAGTCGTCCTGGCGCTGCATCATCCGCTGTCGCCGATGATGCTGGCCGGTACGCTCGTCGCCTGGTCGATCACCGTCTACCTGCGCCCCGATAGCTGGCTGTTCGTGCTCCCGGCGCTGCTGCCCGTCGCCGGGTTTTCACCGTGGACCGGTTGGATTGGCGTCGAGGAGTTCGACCTGTTGGTGCTCGGCGCGGTGGCGGGATGCTACGCACGCACGGCGTTCGCGTCTCCGTGGTGCCGTGGTCGAACGGTAGCCGTCGCCGAGCAGCCTGGCAAGCTGCCCGAACCGGCACACTTGACGCTGTCTTTGAGCGCGATGGGCACCCGGGACGACGGCTTCAGGAGGAGAGGAGGCTTTCGGCTGGCCGCTATCGGACTGGGTCTGCTGAGCCTGTCCTACGCGCTGGCATTGGCGCGGGGCTTGCTTGACGCCGGCGGCGTCGAGCTCGGCTGGTTCCAGGCCTACGCAGACCCCTTGAACAGCCTGCGTACCGGCAAGAGCTTTCTCTTCGCCATGCTGCTCTTGCCGTCGTTGCGTTGCTTGCTGCAGAACGCGCCAGCGCTGGCCGTTGCGCGCCTCGCCGGCGGCCTGGCGACGGGGCTCGGGCTGGTGTCGCTGGCCATCGTCTGTGAGCGCGCCGCGTATCCGGGATTGCTCGATTTGTCGACCCCCTATCGCACGACGGCGCTGTTCTGGGAGATGCACGTGGGTGGTGCGGCACTGGACGGCTTTCTCGCTCTGACCATTCCGTTTGTCGTCCATGCGGTGGCGCGCGCGCCGGGCCCGTTGCGCTGGCTACTCGCCGCCGCATTGGCCGTAATCGCCGGCTACGCATGTCTGACCAGCTTCTCGCGGGGTGTCTACCTCGGGGTGGGGGGGGCTCTGGTCGTCCTCGCCTACCTGATGTCGCGGCGGTGGCGTTGGCAACGGCGGTCGTCGCCTGCAGCCGACCCGTCGTTCCCCGCGCCCGGGCCACTGGAGGCTTGGCGCGTGTGGGGTAACCGCCTGCTGGTCCTCGCGCTGATTGTCGAGGTGGTCGCCGTGCTGGCATTGGGAGACTTCATGGGCCGGCGGCTGTCGGCCAGTGAACGGGACCTCGGCGGTCGTCTACAGCACTGGAGTGAGGGCTTGAGCCTGCTGCGCGGACCGTCGGAGTGGCTGCTTGGCAGAGGGCTGGGACGCTTCCCGGCCAACTACTCGCAAGCGGTGCCGGGGCGCGAGTTACCGGGCAGCTTGCGCGTCATCGACGACGAGGGCGAGGGGGATTACCTGCGCATCTTCGGCAGTCGGCGCGAGAAACACCTGCGCGGAGCGTTCGAGCTGTTGCAGCGGCTGCCGTCGATTGTCGAAGGGAGTTATCAGGTGAGCATGGACTGGCGCGCGTCGCAGCCGGCGGCGCTTGGCATCCGCGTCTGCCCGCAGCATCTCCTCTATGCTGTGCCTTGCGGACACACGGCGGTGGTGGTGCATCAAGGGGATCAACAGTGGCGCCGTTTCTCCCTGTCGCTGACTGCCCAGGAGGTGTATTCCAGCTCGTGGCGGTTGCCCGGGCTCGCCTTTCTCGCCTTGCGGCTCGATGGACCAGCGCATTTCATCGATGTCGACAACTTGAGCATCGTCGATGCGCAGGGGCGCGAACTGCTGCACAACGGGGACTTTTCCGACGGACTGGCGCATTGGTTCTTTGCTGGCCGTCATTACTTCGTGCCCTGGCATATCGATAATCTGTTTCTCGAAATGCTGATCGACCAGGGAGCGATCGGCTTGCTGTTGCTCGTCGTGCTGCTGGCCATGGCGTTTGCCAATCTGCTTGGCGGGCGTGGGCGCGCCCACGAACTGGCGCCTTATCTACTGGCGTCGTTGGCGGCTTGCCTGGTGGTTGGCGTGTTTTCCAGCCTGCTGGACATGCCGCGGTCTGCTTACCTGTTCTTCTTGCTGCTATGCTTAGCCCTGTTCCTGGATGCGAAACCTCACGAAGATGCTTCAGGAGCGCCGCTTTCTCCCCCCCCTCGAGTGCCCTGACAAGTGCGGCGTTCAATACAATAACGGCATGTCTAGGCCGGAAAAAAATAGAAATCAATGATTTATCAAATGCTTACAAGCTTTTCTTCAAGCGGTTCCGCGAATGTTGTCGCGCGCCGCCTTGTTCGCCTCAAAGGTATCGCCCCCTCCCTGTGCATTTGGTCACGGTCGTCATTTCTTCGCGCTGATAGCCTGCGTTTCGTGGGAACTGCTTAGCGCTCTTGTTTTCAAGTTCGCTCACAGAGATTCCGTTATCAACGAGAAGTTTTCAGGTTTGTGCCAGCAAGGGGCCCATCGTGATCAAGGTCTTCAATCATTGGTTTTATCGCACGACCGTTACACAGGTGCTCATCGACCTGATGTTCCCGGTGGTCTGTGTGATTCTCGTCGCGGTGTGGATTGGGCGCGGGGGCCAGTTCGTCCTCGAGAAGGTTGCTTTCTACGCGGTGATCTTCGCGCTGATGACGATCGTCTTCAACGCCTTGCTGGGTATCTATCAGCGGGTTCACAATCGCACCCAGGCGGAAACACGTGCGCGCGCCGTGTTGTCGCTCTACCTGGCGATTCCACTGGCCTATGTGGTTTTTTCCCTACTTGCCGTGGCCGAGGTCGATCGGGGTTTCCTCTTGTTGTCCGGCCTGTCAGCTCTCTTTGCCACCCTGGCCCATCGCGTTTATTCCGCCCACAGTCGCTCCGGTCCGCTGCGGGGTCACCGGGTACTGGTTTTTGGTGCCGGCGAGGAGGCGGAAAGCGTTGGCCGCGTTCTCCGCAGCTCGGATCCGCATATTCAGATCGTCGGTTTCTACCCCAGCCCCACTGATGCCGACATCGTCGTTCCGGCGCAGGTTGT
The DNA here is from genome assembly GCF_032229525.1 of Accumulibacter sp. Classification (GTDB taxonomy): domain Bacteria; phylum Pseudomonadota; class Gammaproteobacteria; order Burkholderiales; family Rhodocyclaceae; genus Accumulibacter. Next base: position 6,090 of record NZ_JAVTWB010000030.1, read on the forward strand.
GCTGTCGCGCGGCATGTCGCTCTCGGATACCGCACATTCGCTGAAGGTGAACGAAATCATCGTTGCCGTCCGCGAGCGTCGTGGCGGCGCGCTGCCCTTGCGCGAACTCCTGGACTGCAAGCTGTCGGGCGTCAAGGTGCTGGACCTGGCCAGCTATTTCGAACGCGCGCTCGGGCAAATCCGTATTGATTCGCTGCGCGTCAGCTGGTTGATCTTTGGCGACGGTTTTCGACAAAGCTGGGGGCGGGCGAGCGTCAAGCGCGTGTTCGATATCGTCGCTGCCGCGTTCCTGCTGCTGCTTTCCCTGCCGGTGATGCTGCTCACGGGCATTCTGATTGCTCTGGAGGACGGTTTTTCGATCTTCTATCGGCAAGAGCGGGTTGGGCTTGACGGCCGCCTGTTCAACGTCATCAAGTTTCGCAGCATGCGTCGGGACGCCGAAAGCGATGGCAAGCCGCGCTGGGCGACGGTCAACGATGATCGCGTGACACGTGTCGGGCGCATCATCCGCAAGCTGCGCATTGACGAGTTGCCGCAGCTGTACAGTGTGCTGACCGGCGATATGAGCCTGGTCGGGCCACGTCCGGAGCGGCCGTATTTTGTCGATCACTTGACCCGCGACATTCCGTTCTACGCCGTTCGCCACAGTGTCAAGCCAGGGGTGACCGGCTGGGCGCAGGTGAGTTATCACTACGGCTCAACGGTCGACGATTCGATCCAGAAACTTCAGTACGATTTGTACTACGTCAAGAACCACAGCCTGTTTCTCGATATCGTGATTCTTTTCCAGACCATCGGCGTTGTATTGACCGGCAAGGGTGCCCAGTGAGACTGTCAACGACAGATGCCAGCTGCGGGCAAGTGTGGATTCGGGAGGGCTGCAGACCGTGATGGACAGCAAGATGATAGTGGTTTCTACCTGGAGCTACGGTCTGGCCGGCGTGCTGGCCGCCTTGCTGGCTCTCTATCTGGCTTCTGGTTGGCGCGCCGGTGGTCGCAGCCGCGCGATGTTCCTGGCCGTTTTCCTGTGCGCACTCTGGGGCATGCTCGGGCTGGCCTTCGTACTTACCGGCCAGGGTGTATTCTTCGCCGCCAGTTTGCTGGCCGATGCGTTGCGCTTTGGCGGTTGGTACCTCTTCCTGCTCATCCTGATGAAGCCGGAAGCGTCTGAAGGCGGGCTTTCGAAAGAGCGTCTTGGCTGGTTGAGCGCTATTGCATTGCTGCTCGTTATCGTTGGTTTTGGCGCGCAGGGGATGGTTGTTTCCGGTGCCGATTTTCCGGTTTCTCCGCAGCGTGCGGCCTTGTTCGCGTCTCTGGCGATGAGCGTATTCGGTCTGGTGCTGATCGAACAACTGTTCCGCAACGTGTCGCCGGATTTTCGCTGGAGCATCAAGCCACTGTGTCTGGGGCTTGGCGGGACCTTCCTGTTCGATCTGTATCTCTTCTCGGACGCCTTGCTGTTCAATCGCGTCGACGCAGACGCGTTCAGTATCCGCGGTTTTGCGCACGCGGTGGGCTTGCCGTTGGTCGGTTTGTCGGCCATCCGCAGCCATGACTGGAAACGCCGGCTGGTAATGTCGCAGCGTGCCGCCGTGCAGTCCGCGACGCTGCTCATCGTCGGTGTGTATCTCCTGTTCATGGCTTCTGCCGGCTATTACGTTCGCTTGTTCGGCGGTGAGTGGGGGCGGGCCCTGCAACTCGCGCTGCTCTTTGCCGCCATGCTGGTGCTCGTCGCGTTGACTTTCTCGGGTTCGATGCGCGCCCGCGTGCGCGTGATGGTTGGCAAGCATTTCTTCAGTTATCGCTACGATTACCGCGAGGAGTGGCTGCGCTTTACGCAGACGCTTGCCGCACAGGATGGCTTCTCCGGGATGGGGCGTCATGTCGTGCGTGGCCTGGCGGACATGGTCGAAAGCCCGGGTGGTGCGCTGTGGCTGACGGATCCTTCCGGACGTTTCTTTGCCCAGGCAGCGTGCTGGAATATGCCCGTGTCGTCGGCGACAGAAGACCAGGGGAGCCCGCTGTGCACCTTCCTGCTGGACAGCGGCTGGGTGATTAACCTCGAAGAGTATCGCTCGCTACCGCGGCGCTATGATGGGCTGGCTCTCCCGCCGTGGCTGGTCGAGGTGCCGAATGCCTGGCTGGTGGTGCCGCTGACGACCGGCAACAACCTGATCGCCTTCGTTGTGCTGGCGACCGCGCGGGCGAGGATCGATGTGAACTGGGAGGTGAACGATCTCCTGAAAACAGCCGCCCGGCAAGCCGGAGCCTTTCTCGGTCAGATGCAGGCCAGTGAAGCGCTGCTCGAAAGCCGGAAGTTCGATTCCTTCAACCGCATGTCGGCCTTCGTCGTCCATGACCTGAAGAACATCGTTGCCCAGCTGTCGCTGATGCTGAAGAACGCCGAACGGCATCGGGATAATCCCGAGTTCCAGACCGACATGCTGATGACGGTCGAAAACTCGGTCGAGCGGATGCGACAGCTGATGCTGCAACTCCGCGAGGGAGCGACGCCACTTGACGGTCCGCGGGGTATCGATCTGGCCGATGTGGTACGGCGGATCCAGACCGCCAAGTCAGGCCAGGGCCGGGAAGTGGAGTTGACGATCGAGGAGAAGGTGGTCGCGCGCGGGCACGAAGACCGGATCGAGCGGGTGATCGGCCATCTCGTACAGAATGCCCTGGAGGCCACCGAGAAGGGGGGACGGGTGTGGCTCAGGCTTGCCCGGCAGGGGAACAATGCGCTGGTCGAGGTTGGCGATTCCGGACACGGGATGAGCCCCGAATTCGTCCGTGAGCGATTGTTCAAGCCCTTTCAGACGACCAAGCCGACGGGAATGGGAATTGGCGCCTACGAAAGCTTTCAGTACGTGCACGAGCTGGGTGGCAAGCTGTCCGTCGATAGCGCGGTCGATGTCGGGACAAAGGTAGAACTCTCGCTGCCATTGTCCGACACAGGCTCGGGAATCGACGCCGAAAATCTACCAAAGGAAGCGGAATGAGTTCCGAGAAGTTGCCCCATCTGCTGATCGTTGAGGATGATCGAGCACTTCAGAAACAAATCCGCTGGGCTTTCGACCAGTACGATACGCTGACCGCAGAGGATCGTGAGGGTGCGCTGGCGCAGGTCCGCCGCCACCAGCCACCGGTGGTGACGATGGATCTCGGCTTGCCGCCCGATGCCGATTCGGTCTCGGAAGGTTTCAAGTTGCTTGAAGAGATGCTGACGCTGGCGCCGGACACCAAGATCATTGTCCTCACCGGTCAGAATGATCGGGCCAACGCGCTGCGCGCGATTGCCCTTGGCGCCTACGACTTTTTCGCCAAGCCGTTCGAGATCGAGATGCTGGGCCTGACCATAGAGCGCGCTTACCGCCTCAACGAGCTGCAACAGGAGAACAAGCGACTGCAATCGATGCAGCAGCCGGACGTCCTGTCTGGCCTGCTGACTCGCGACCCCGAGTTGTTGCGCGTCTGCCGCACGATCGAACGCGTTGCCGTCACCGATGCGACGGTATTGCTGCTTGGTGAAAGCGGGACCGGCAAGGAACTTCTGGCGCGTGCGGTGCATGAGTCGTCGTCACGGAGGAATGAGCGATTTGTGGCCATCAACTGCGCGGCGATTCCGGAAAGTCTGCTGGAAAGCGAGCTCTTCGGTTACGAGAAAGGTGCATTTACCGGCGCTGCACGCACGACGCCGGGCAAGATCGAAAGCGCTCACAACGGCACCTTCATGCTCGACGAGATCGGCGACTTGCCGCATGCGTTGCAGGCCAAGTTGCTGCGGTTTCTACAGGAACGCGTCGTGGAACGAATTGGCGGGCGACAGGAGATCCCGGTCAACGTGCGGATCGTCTGTGCGACCCACCAGAATCTCAAATCGCTGATTTCGGAGGGGCGTTTCCGTGAGGATTTGTACTATCGACTGGCAGAAATTGTCGTCAACATCCCTCCACTGCGCGCGCGCTCGGGAGATTCCGCGCTGCTGGCACACGCGTTTGTCCGGCGCTTCGCGGCGGAACAGAATCGCGGCGCGATGACCATGCGCGAAGATGCCGTCCGGGCGATCGAAATGCACCCGTGGCCTGGCAACGTGCGCGAGCTTGAGAACTGCATCAAACGGGCGGTGATCATGGCCGATAGCAATCAACTGACCGCTGATGACATCGGTTTGGCCGGCGCCGGGCTACAGGATGACGCGCCGTTGGACCTGCGTCATGCCCGTGATGACGCGGAAAGGCGCGTCATCATTACCGCCCTGGCGCGCGCCGACGGAAACGTGGTTCGAGCCGCTGAATTGATTGGCGTCAGCCGCCCGACGCTGTACGATCTGATGCATCGATTTGGACTGAAGTAGCTTTTTCTCGGACAATTTTTGCCACTTCTTGGGGATACTGATGATTACTCGTAACTCAATGCGCCGGCTGCGCAAGGCCACCATCTCGGGTTTGCTGGCCACCCTGCTCCTGGTGGGCTGTGGCGGGGAGAGCCCGGAAGCCATGCTGGTATCGGCCAAGGAATACCTGGCCAAGCGCGACCACAAGGCAGCCACCATCCAGTTGAAGAACGTTTTACAGCAGAAACCCGATCTTGGCGAAGCGCGCTTTTTGCTCGGTCGCGCTCTGCTGGACGCCGGCGATGCGACGGGCGCCGAAGTCGAGCTGCGCAAGGCGCAGAGCTTGAACTTCGCGGCCGATCAGGTAACCCCGCTGCTGGCGCAAACCATGCTGGCGCTCGGTCAGATCCAGAAAGTGACCGACGACCTGGCCAAAGCCGAGCTGACCGCGCCGGCGGCGATCGCCGATCTGCAGTCGTCAGTGGGTCTGGCCTACATGATGCAGGGCAAGCGGGATCTGGCTGAGGCGGCTTTTGCGAAGGCTTTGGTGGCCGTACCCGGCTATCCCGTGGCGTTGATGGGTCAGGCGCGGGTCAAGGCAAGCCAGAACGATCTGCCCGGGGCGGTGGCGTTGCTCGATTCAGCCTTGGCAACGTCGCCAACGCTCTACGAGGCCTGGCAGCTCAAGGGTGACCTGATGTCTGCCCAAGGTGATGCTGCGGGAGCGATGCTCGCCTATCGGAAGGCGCTGGAACTACAGCCGGCCCATCTTCCCGCCCACGCAGCGGTCCTCAGGCTCCTGCTCGCAGAGGGCAAGATCGATGAGGCAACCAAGCAGGTCGACGCGATGAAGAAGATCGCTCCCGGTCATCCGCAGACCAATTACTTCCGTGCCTTGCTTGCCTATCAGCAGAAAGATTTCGCGGCGGCGAAGGAGGCCAGCCTCGAGGTACTCAAGGTTGCACCGGAGTACCCCCTCGGACTGCAACTGGCCGGACTGATCGAGTACGAGCTGAAGGCCTACCCGCAGGCCGAAGCCTACCTGCTCAAGGCGCTTCCCAAGACGCCTCCGCTTGGCCTCACCCGACGCGCTCTGATCGCCAGTTATCTGCGTACCGGTCAGCCGGGCAAGGCGCTAAGCATTCTGGAACCGGTGCTCGACCAGATCGACAAGGATTCAAACATGTTGGCGTTGGCCGGCCAGGTCTTCCTGCAGAATGGAGATATCGAGAAGGGCGGTACCTATTTCGCGAAGTCGGCAGCCCTCGACCCCAAGAACACCGGAAAGCGGACGTCGCTGGCGTTGGTGAATCTTGCCAAGGGTGATACCGATATGGCCTTTCACGATCTGCAGGAGGTTGCCGCAACTGATACCGGTAACCGGGCGGACCTCGCTCTGATCGCTGCGTACCTTCAGCGTCGGGAGTTCGATCAGGCGCTGAAGGCGGTCGCCGTAATGGAGAAGAAGCAACCGGACAACCCCCTGACGCACAACCTGCGTGGTACAGCGCTGCTCGGCAAGCGGGATGTCGCCGGCGCCCGGAAGAGTTTTGAGAAGGCCGTCGCCTTGAATCCGGCCTACTACCCGGCGGCGGCCAATCTGGCCAATCTCGACCTGGTCGACAAAAATCCGGAACAGGCCAGGAAACGCTTCGAGGCAGTTCTGGCCAAGGACCCGAAAAACGTGCAGGCACTTCTGGCGCTAGCCCAGTTGCGTGCCAAGGCTGGCGGCACGACGGAAGAGGTTGTCAGCCTGATCAACGCGGCGATGACTGCAGATCCCACCGCCCCAGCGCCACGTCTGGCGCTGATCGGGTTGTATCTGGGCAAGAACGAGCCCAAGAGCGCTCTGTCGGCTGCCCAGAATGCCATCGCCGTGCTGCCCGATCATCCGGCCATCCTCGATGCTGCCGGGCGTGCCCAGCAGGTTGCCGGGGAGTTGAACCAGGCGCTGGCCACCTACGGCAAGCTGGCCGCCCTCAAGCCCGACCTTCCCCTGCCGTATCTGCGCATGGCCGAGATCGAGGTGGCGGCGAAGAACAAGGAAGGCGCGCTACAGAACCTGCAGAAGGCGCTCAAGGTCAAGGCCGACTCGCTGGAGGCGCAGCGCGGGATCATCATGCTGGAACTGGACGCCGGTCGACCGCAGGAGGCGGTTGCCATGGCTCGGGCGGTGCAGAAGCAGAGACCGAAGGAGAGCATTGGCTACATTTTCGAGGGCGACGCTTACGCGGCAACGAAGGCGTGGGCTGATGCCGCAACTGCTTTCCGCAATGGCCTCAAGGCGGTTCCCGGGACGAGCGAACTGGCGGTCAGGCTGAATGTCGTTCTGGTTTCGGCTGGCAGCACGGCCGAGGCAGACAAGTTCGCCGAGACCTGGCTCAAGGATCACCCCAAGGATGCCCGCTTCCGCCTCTATGTGGCCGAGGTGGCTACCGCGCGCAAGGACTATGCCGCCGCGGCCAAGCACTATCGCATTCTGATCGATGCTCAACCGGACAACGCGGCGGTGCTCAACAATCTGGCGTGGGTTGCGGGACAACTCAAGGATCCAAAGGCCATCGAGTATGCGGAGAAGGCGAACAAACTGGCACCGGATCAGCCTGCGGTGATGGACACGCTCGGTGTCATGCTGGTTGACAAGGGCAACACGGCACGTGGGCTGGAGCTGCTCAAGAAGGCTCTGGGCCTGACACCGCAGGCATCGCAGATTCGCCTCAATTATGCCAAGGCGCTGATCAAGGCGGGACAGAAGAGCGAAGCCAGGGCCGAACTGGATCAACTCGCCAAGCTTGGCGACAAGTTCCCGGCGCAGGCGGAAGTCGCGGCGCTGCTCAAAGGGCTGTAGATGCAGCTCGGGTTGACCACCAAATCGCATAGAGAGGACGGAAAGTAAATGACTATTGTGGCTGTAGTGGGTTTGGGTTACGTTGGCCTGCCCCTCGCTGTCGAGTTTGGCAAGAAGCGTCGGACCATCGGTTACGATTTGTCGGCGAGCAAGATTGCGCATTATCGGCAGCACGTCGACCCAACGGGCGAAGTGAGCAGCGCCGATCTCCAGGCCGCTGTTCATCTCGAGGTGGGCACCGACCCGGCGGCCCTGGCAGAGGCCGATTTCCTGATCGTGGCCGTCCCGACGCCTGTCGATCAGGCGCACCAGCCGGATTTCGGACCGCTGATCGGTTCCTCGGAAGCGGTCGGCAAGCATCTCAAGCGGGGCGCGACGGTGGTATTCGAGTCGACGGTCTACCCGGGTGCCACCGAGGAGATCTGCATTCCGATCATCGAGAAACACTCGGGAATGAAATGGAAGCGGGACTTTTTTGTCGGCTATTCGCCCGAACGGATCAATCCCGGCGACAAGGAGCGGACGCTGACCAAGATCGTCAAGGTGGTTTCCGGTGACACGCCGGAAACCCTCGAGCGGGTGAGCCAGGTCTATGCCGAGGTAATCACGGCCGGTGTCTATCCGGCGTCGAGCATCAAGGTGGCCGAGGCCGCGAAAGTCATCGAGAACACCCAGCGCGATCTCAATATTGCCTTGATGAACGAGCTGGCAATCATTTTCAACCGCATCGGTATTGACACGCTCGAGGTGCTGGAGGCGGCCGGCAGCAAGTGGAACTTCCTGCCGTTTCGTCCTGGCCTGGTAGGTGGCCATTGCATCGGCGTCGACCCGTACTACCTGACGCACAAGGCCGAGATGCTGGGGTATCACCCGCAGGTGATCAACGCCGGACGCCGAATCAATGACGGCATGGGCAAGTTCATCGCCGAGCAGACGGTCAAGCACATGATTCGCAATGGCTGGCAGGTCAAGGGTGCGCCGATCATTGTGCTCGGCTTGACCTTCAAGGAAGATTGCCCGGACTTGCGTAACTCTCATGTCATCGACGTAATTCGTGAGCTCGAGTCGTATGGCGCGCAGGTGCTGGTCCATGAGCCGGTTGCCGATGCCGACGAGGCGCGCCACGAGTACGGTGTCGAACTGACGGCGTGGGAACAGCTGCCACCGGCAGCGGCAATCGTTGCCGCCGTTGCGCACCGCCAGTTCAAGGAGCGGCCGCTGGCTGATCTGGCCGGCAAGCTGCAGAAGGGGGGAGTCCTTGCCGACGTCAAGAGCATGTTCAATGCGGCTCAGCTGGCTGCGCAAGGGGTAACCGTGTGGCGACTCTGAGGTCCGATACCGGGACTCCGTTTGCGGCACTGGGCCAGCGCTTGCGGGCCGAGCCGGCGCGCTGGCTGGTAACCGGAAGCGCTGGCTTCATCGGCTCGCACCTGGTCGAGGCTCTGCTCGGGCTCGGTCAGCAGGTGATTGGCCTGGACAACCTGTCGACCGGGCATCGTCGGAATGTCGACGAGGTGCGATCGCTGGTGACCGGCGAGCAGTGGCTGCGCCATCGTTTCATCGAGGCCGATATTCGGGATCTCGACGCCTGCCGCGATGCTTGCCGTGATGTCGATTTCGTCTTGCATCAGGCGGCGCTGGGTTCGGTGCCGCGCTCGCTGGCCGACCCGGTAGCGACCAACGCCGCCAACGTGGATGGCTTTCTCAACATGCTGGTGGCGGCCCGCGATGCTGGCGTCAAGCGCTTCGTCTATGCCGCATCGAGTTCGACCTATGGCGATCACCAGGCGCTGCCCAAGGTCGAAGACCGTATCGGGCGACCACTGTCGCCGTATGCGGTGACCAAACTGGTCAATGAGCTCTACGCCGAGGTGTTCGCCCGCTGTTACGACTTTCCGTCAATCGGCCTGCGCTATTTCAATGTCTTCGGTGCCCGGCAGGATCCGGAGGGCGCCTACGCTGCGGTGATTCCCCGCTGGACGCGGGCGATGTTGCTCGGTGACCTGGTGACGATCAACGGTGATGGTGAAACCAGCCGCGATTTCTGTTTCGTGGACAATGCGGTACAGGCCAATCTTCTGGCCGCCACGACGGCTGATCCGGCCGCCATCAATCAGGTCTACAACGTCGCGGTGGATGACCGGACGTCACTCAACCGGCTGTTCGAGATCCTGCGCGACGCACTGTCGGAAATTCGTCCTCAGGTCCGCCAGATGCAAGCGGTGCACGGCGAGTTTCGCCCGGGCGACGTGCGACATTCGCAGGCCGACATCCGCAAAGCCCGGCGTTTGCTCGGCTATCTGCCCGGCTACGGACTCGAAGCCGGCGTGCTCGCGGCCATGCCGTGGTATGTCTCCCGATTTACTGTGGCCGAGAAGGTGTGCTGATGAACGCCGCCTGCTTTCGCTGTCCGTTGCTCGTACGCCGTGGCGCGCTGGTGCTTTGCGGATTGCTGAGTCTCGCGGCGCCGGTCTTTGGCGCCGTTGCCGGTGGAGAGAAGCCCCTTGATGTGGACGCTGAACGTCTGCTGGCGATCCGCCGAGAGGCGCTGATCCATGAGCACGGCGAAGGCGTGCCCAAGGATCCGGTGCGGGCAGCGAAGCTTTATTGTGACGGCGCCCGGCTCGGCGATCCGGAGGCGCAGTTCAACCTCGGCTGGATGTATGCCAATGGACGCGGCGTCGAGCGTGATGATTCGCGAGCGGCGTACTTTTTCAAGTTGGCGGCGAAGCAGGGGCACGCTCAATCGCAAAAGATGCAACGCTTTGTTGGTGAGCCGGGAGCGGAGGTGCCCGAGTGCATGCGTCCGGCCGTTCTCGCTGTCCTGGCCGACGATGGCCGTGACATCCTGACGCCCAGCACCGAGGCTCAGAAGATGGTTTTCGGACTGGTTCACCAGCTGGCCCCCGAATATGGTGTCAGTCCGCGCCTGGCCCTGGCGGTGATCCGGGCCGAATCCAACTTCAATCCACAGGCACTGTCAAACAAGAACGCGCAGGGCCTGATGCAACTGATTCCCGATACCTCTGCACGCTTCAACGTCACCAAGCCCTTTGACCCGGAGCAGAACGTGCGCGGTGGTCTCGCCTACTTGCGCTGGTTGCTGGCCTACTTCGAAGGCAATGTCAGTCTGGTAGCGGCTGCCTATAACGCGGGTGAAGGCGCGGTTAACCGTTACCGTGGTGTGCCCCCCTACGCCGAGACGCGCGGCTACGTGAAGCGGATCATCAGCCTGTTCAAGCGCGAGGACCATCCGTACGACGCCAGCATCACCACGCCCTCTCCGGAGTTGCCGCGCATTCGCTTGGCCGGCGGCGCCTAGCGGCCTGCAAGCAGTTACCCAGGCCACCACCAGCGTGCGCTGGAACGGCTTCTTCCCGGGGGCCGCGCGTCGCGCGTCTGCCGGCCAGCTCACCATCGTCAAGGGAATAGAATGAGCTTCTGGTCTTCGCTTTTCCACGCCGTGACCGGTCCGGTGGGCGGGCTTCCTGGCCACCACCGGGGGCAGCTGCGCGTCGCGTGGACCGCGGGCGCAGTGGGGCACCTCCGTGCCGCCGCGTTGTCTGCCGGGTGCCTGCTGTGCAGCGCACCGGCCTGCGCGGATTTGCCCGACGTGATCGCGCAGGTCAAGCCTTCGGTCGTCGTCGTCGGCACCTATCAGTTGACCCGCAGCCCGAAATTCATCATGCGTGGTACCGGTTTCGTCGTTGGCGACGGGCGTCACGTTGCCACCAATGCGCATGTAATTCCCGACAAGGTCAACGAGGCAGCAGGAGAACGCCTGGTGGTCCTGGCGCGTCCGGCTGGTTCCGCGATGCAGCAACGCGAGGCCAGGTCCGTTGCCGTCGATGCCTTGCACGATCTTGCCCTCTTGCGGGTCGACGGCCAGGCATTGCCCACCCTGACCCTGCACGATACCGGCCTGGTGCGCGAGGGCCAGTCGGTCGCGTTCACCGGTTTCCCGATCGGTACTGTCCTCGGCCTGTCGCCGGTGACGCACCGTGGCATCATCTCGTCGGTGACGCCAATTGTCCTGCCCGGCTCGAACGCCCGTGAGCTCAACGCCAAGGTCATCCAGCGCCTGAAGAGTGGCAGTTTCGATATCTACCAACTCGATGCGACGGCCTATCCCGGCAACAGCGGCGGTCCCCTGTACGAGGTCAGCCGTGGCGAGGTGGTCGGGATCATCAACATGGTCTTCGTCAAGGAGAGCAAGGAATCGACCCTCAGCAAACCCTCGGGCATCAGCTTCGCCATTCCCGCCCATTTCCTGCGCGACTTGATGCGGGAGGCGAACCAATAGTCGGCCCGGGCAGCACTGCCCGGGCCGGCTTCTGGTAGCATTCGCGCTCTCCCGACCACCCGCGGATGACCACCTTGCTTTCCGAAGTCTTCTCCGCCGATGGGCCGCTGGCCACCGGTGTTCCCGGCTATCGCCTGCGCACCCAGCAGCTCGAACTTGCCGAGCGCATCGCCGCCGCGATGGCCGGCAATCGAGTCCTGGTCGCCGAAGCCGGAACCGGAACCGGCAAGACCTATGCCTATCTGGTGCCGGCGCTGCTGTCGGGTGGCAAGGTGATCATTTCGACCGGCACCAGGAATCTGCAGGATCAGCTCTTCTCGCGCGACATTCCGACCATCCGCCAGGCGCTCAAGGCGCCGGTCAAGGTGGCACTACTCAAGGGGCGCGCCAACTACCTCTGTCACTATCACCTCGAACGTTCGCTGGCGGACGGCCGTTTTCTGTCGCGCGATGATTCGGCCTACGCGCAGCGCATCGCGCGCTTTGCCAAACAGACCCGCAGCGGTGATAAGGCGGACTGCGCCGATGTGCCGGAGAACGCCACGGTGTGGGGAATGGTGACCTCGACCCGTGACAACTGTCTTGGCCAGGATTGTCCGAAACACAAGGAGTGTTTCGTCCTGGC
>NZ_JAVTWB010000031.1:0-3116 GCF_032229525.1 Accumulibacter sp.
CGAAAAGCCCGCTGCGCTCCCTGGTGAAGGCGAAGGTCTGCCCTTCGGTCGAACCGTCGTCGCCGCGCCGCAGTGCGAACATCAGGTGCAGGTGCAGGAAGTCCGGGCCGAAGGTGACCGTGCCGAGGTTGCCGTACCAGTAGCTCATCTTGTAGGTGAGAGGGCCGCGGTAGAAGCGGGCGATGAAGCGGCCGAGGCGATGGCTGGTCGGGACCCTGCCGACATTGCGGAATTCGATGTTGGCGACGTTTTGCGGCACCGCTTCCATGCTCAGGATCGATCCGGGCAGGTGATGGACGCTGGCGAAATGCTGCTCGTCGATGGCGTTGATCAGCACCACGTTCGGGTGGCAGCGCTTGCGGAAACGGTTGGCGAGCAGGGCCGCACACGGCTGTCCGGCGAGTTCGGGGACTTCGGGCAGGTCGTGTGCGGCTGTCTCGCCGGTCCATAGCCAGATCATGCCGTGGCGTTCGGCGGTCGGCCAGCTGCGCACGCACATGCCCGGCCGCGGTTCGCCGTCGAGACAGGGGACGTCGCTGCAGCGGCCGTCGGCCTCGTAGCGCCAGCGATGAAAGAAGCAGCGCAGCGCATTGCCCTCGACTCGCCCTTCGGCCAGGTGCGCGCCCATGTGTGAGCAATAGGCATCGAGGGCGACGGCGCGGCCATTTTCGCCACGATAGACGGCGAGGTCGCGCCCGAGCAGGCGCACCGGCGCCACACGGCCGCGGCGCAGCTTGCGCGATGGCAGCAGCCAGTACCAGCCCTCAACCACCACCTCGGGATCGTTGAAGATGCCGGTCTTCATCAGGCGGCCCGCATGCCTGCGAGAAACGCCCGTCGGGCGATCGGCTGCAATTGCTCGGCGGCCAGTTCGCAGAGGCAGACCAGTTCGTCGCCGCGCGCATAACCCGGATTGCGTTCGAGGAAGTAAGCGACTTCGCTCAGGCGGCGGTGTGCTTCGGGCACTTCGGCGTAGGCGCTGCGCAGATGGCCGCGCGACTGCGCAAAGCGCACCACGCCGGCAGTGGCGTCGTAGTCGCCACCAAAGCGGTCGCGCGCGAGAAAGTCCTTGAGCGCGCCCAGCTTGCCCACCGCGTTGCCGTCGGGAGAAGGGTCGAAGGCACGGCTGAAGGTGGGCAGGTAACGATAGGTGCGGTGTCCCTTGGAAATCAGTAGCCAGTAGAGCGGCACCTCCGGCTGCTCGGTTTTCATCGCGCCGGCCAGCCGTAGCCAGGTGAACGCCAGGGCCTGCTGGCCCCAGTGGCGTTCGTCGACGACGGTGTCGCCGGAGAACAGCACGCGCACCGGCACGCCGTCGAAGCAGCGCTGGTAGATGGCCATGGTCGAGAAGCCCTGCAGCGCGCCGGTTTCGTCGCGCAGCATGAGGACGCGATTCTTGTCGGCGAGGTCGGCGGCGAAAAGCGGCCACGAGGAGCCGTCGTAGTAGCGCTCGTAGAGTGCATACATCGCCCGCCGGTCGGCGTCCGGGATGTCGGCAACGTCAACCACCTGCGGCGTCGTGAGCGGGTCGAGTGCAATCAAGGCGAAAAATCCTCTTGGTCAGCCAGAGGGCGATGGCCGCGCAGCAGATGCCGCCGGCAATGTCCCAGGCGACGTGCTGCCGGGTGGTGAGCGTCGAGACGGCAATCAGGCTGGGCCAGACCACCGCCAGAGCGCATGCGCCGCGGCGCCACAGCGCTCGCCCGGCAATTGTAGCAAGGGCAACGTGCAGCGACGGGAAGCAGTTCGCCGGGGTGTCGGCCAGGTAGAGCAGGCGCCAGGCCAGCCCGGTGAAGCCGTCCGGCGGTGTCGGGCGCAGCACCACGGTGGGCCAGGCAAGAAAAATCGGCGCCGCGAGCAGCGTCGCCAGCAGCATTGCGTACAGCGTCTGGCTGCGATCGCTGTCGTCGCGCGCGCTGACGATTGCTGTCGGCAGCAGGATGAACTGCGTCAGATAGACCCAGACCGTCCAGTCGAGATAGGGCACGGCGGCATCGAGCGTGCTGCCGTGCAGCGTCGTCGGCGCCACCAGCTGCAGCGTGCCGCTGCCCAGATAGACGGCGGAAAAGGCGAGATAACCGAGCAGCATTGCCGAGAGCTGGTTCGAACGGCGAATGGCCGGCACGGCGATCACGAGGCGCTGCGCTGAAATGCCGCGAACTCGCCGCGCACCCGCTCCACCTCGTGCCAGTAGCGGCCGCGCAGCACAGCGAAGAACATCCGGTTCAGGCACTGCGACGCGCGCCAGGAAAAGACCACGTCGCGCGTGTCGACGTGCGAACGCTCGAACAGCCAATGGCCGGCGAGGCCGGTGGCTTGCGACATCGGCACCAGCAGCAGCCACCAGAAATTCCCTGTCGCCAGCAGCGCCAGCCCGCTGCCGTAGATCATCAGCACGGCCAGGCAGTGCAGCAGGACGTTGCCGCGCTGCTGATGCTTGAAGACGAAGATGTCCCAGTAGTCGTCGAAGGGATGGTCGATCAGCCGGTCGTCGAGGCGATTGCGATGGCGGGCGAGTACCGCCGCTCCTCCTCGTATCTTCGTCGTCGGTTCGAGCAGCGTTCCGCTGGCCACGCTTCCCAGTACCGGCAGAGGCGCGCCGTCGCGGGCGACCTCGATGCCGGCGATCCACACACTGACCACCGCCGCCTCCGAACCGCGCTTGACCATGCGACGGGCGCCTTCGAGCAGCGGGTCGTCGACTTCGATCGGCACCGGCACCGGCGTGCGCAGTGCCTCGGGGCAGAGCAGCACGAGGTCGGCCCGGCAGCCCTCGCGCAATACGCCGGCATCGAGATTGAACCAGCGCGCCGCCTCGCCGGTAACCCGGGCGATGGCGCGCTCCGGCGGCAGAAAGCCGGTGGCGACCGACTGTCGCAGCACGGCCAGCGCGCCGTCGAAGAAGGCCAGGTTGCGCGAATGCGCGCCGGCATCGGTGAAGCCGGGAAGGATGTGCGGGTGCGCCATCAGGCGGTGGCGGATCTCGTCCCGCGTGTTGGCGCCGCAGGCCACCCAGCGCAGCGCGTCGTCATGCTCCTCGAGCAGGTCGATCAGCGACGTGGTGGCGTCGATACCACGGCTGGCGGCGATTTCGGCGACGCTGCGCCCGACCTCTT
>NZ_JAVTWB010000032.1:0-3111 GCF_032229525.1 Accumulibacter sp.
TTTCGGTTGCCCAAAAGACGAGAGTAGACCTGATTCCAGAGGGGTTTACAAGCTCTTGTCATAAGCCCATGAAAGTTAACGATTTTTCAATTGCCGAGTATGACGAAGGAAACTATGCTATCCGAGTGCCGAGGCCCTGGGCTCGAACCCAAGGTGTCGGTCGGTCAGGGTCGACTGCTGGCGTTTGCCGAACCAAGAGGTTGCCGTTCGGCGCAGTCCAGTCCTGATCGGTAGACATCGAGGACGTTGCGGACCTCGACGGCCCGGCAACTAAACGTTGTTAAAGCCAAGTGCTTACGTAGGCCGTCCGGCAGCTTGCGGAGTGGAGCAGCCTCTCTAAGGGCCGCTGTTAGCGGCTGCGTCGATGCGCGCAATTCTGGCGTCGACGCGAGCGGTGCGACGTGAACGAAACAGGGGCCCGGCGGGCCCCTGAGTCTTGAAGGTGTTGAGTCGAGTTAGAACGGCGGGTCGCTGACCAGGACATCGCGGCGTGTCACGCGATCCTCGCGGAACTTGGTCTGCAGAACGACCTCGTAGTGCGCCCAGATCCGATCACGCAAATCATCCAGCAACTCGATGATCGCCAACGCCTGATCGGGCGACCAGCGAGAATCGATGAGCAAGTCGAGACCGTCATGCAGGCCGGACGGCGGATGATAGAGCTTCACGTCGCCCCTTTCGCCGCGCGTTTCCTGGATCTGGCGGTGGCCTGTTCCTGCGCCTCCTTGCGCCGATAGGACTCCCCCTTGATGGCGAGTATCTCGGCGTGATGGACCAGGCGGTCGATCATTGCCACCACGCAGCTGGCGTTGGGAAAGACCTCCGACCATTCCGAGAACGACTTGTTGGTCGTGATCAAGGTGCTCTTCTTCTCGTGGCGCCGGTTGATCAACTCGAAGAGCAAGTCCGCGTGGCGGTTCGAGTAAGACAGATAGCCGACCTCATCGATGACCAGTAGATCGGGCGCCGCATAGCGACGCAAGCGGTAGCGCAGTGCCGAATCACTGTCCAGTCCGGCCAGATCACCGAGCAACTGCCCGGCCGTCGCAAACAACACCGTATGCCCCTCCAGGATCGCCTGATGCGCAATGTTCTGGGCGATCATCGTCTTGCCCAGGCCGCTGCTGCCGACCAGGAGGACGTTGGTGGCCGACTGCACGAAGTCCAGCGTCAGCAGTTCCGCGATCGCGCGCTGATCACACTGCTGCGGCCAGGCCCAGTCGAAATCGGCCAAGGGCTTGAAGCGCCCGATATGGGCGCAGCGCAGCCGTCGTTCGAGCGAGCGGCGGGCACGTTCGCTTTCCTCCCAGGACAGCAAAGGCTCCAGCCAAGGCTGCTCGGCACACTCGGCCCAATGCGCGAGAATGCCATGTAACTGCAAAGCGGTCGCGCGTTGGCGGCGGGTGTCATTCGTCATCCGGCTGGCCTTCCATCAGCTGATCGTAGTCATCGAGCTTGTGAGGGCGCACCGGGACATCCCGCCGCTTCACGTGCTCCGGCAAAGGCACCGCCAGCGGCGGCGGTTCCGCCTTTGCCTGCCGGCGCTGCTCCAGCGCCAGCCGAACCGCGTTGGGATGCGGCACGCCACGCCCCAGGGCGTCGGCAATCGCCGCCGTCAGGGCGGCCACGCCGTAAGCTTCCAGCAGCTCAGTCAGCGCGCGCACCGTGCGTCCCAGCGGTTCGCCGCGTTCAACCGCTTGCGTCAGCAGCTCGCGGCTCGTCGGTACCGCCTGCACCAGATGATCAGTGCCGCGATGCGCGGCGGCTTGATGCTTATGCGCAACCAGGGTTGCGATGTGTTCGGGGACTTCGATCTGTTGCCGGCGATCATAACTGCGCCGATGCCTCGCGACCACGGTCTGGCCGTCGAGGATGCGCACCTCATCCCTACTGGCAGCAACCGTCAGCGTGCGCGCCACGCAGGTATGGGGGATCGAGTAGTCATTCAGGTCGAAGCGCACGTACGGCGTCTTGCCGGCGCAGACAGCCTTGACCTCGTCGGTCGGGAAGGCGTTCCCCGGTAGCGTCAGCAGGCGCGTTCGCTCCTGCTCGAAAGCCTCACGGACCGTCAGCGCCTCGTCTTCGGGGCAGCGCCGCTCCCCGGCCGGCCCGCTGACCCAGGCGTCCGCCTGCGCATTCAGATCGTCCACATCCGTGAAGCGGCGGCCGGCGAAGAAGGCGTCTCGGATATAACGAATGGCCCGCTCCACGCGGCCTTTCTCATTTCCCCGCGCCACCGCCACGGGGCGCGGATCGAAGTGGTAGTGGCTGGACAGGGCCAGCAGCGTTGGGTGAAAACGGATGACCGACCCCTGGCGCTCAAGGACCGCGCTCTTGAGATTGTCGTACAGGGCGACCCGCGGGCAGCCGCCCCAGGCGGTCAGCGCGCCGACGTGGCCACGCAGGAAGTTCTCCATGTAGGCGCCGAGGTAGAAGCGCAGGAAGATCTGCCGCGACCAGGAGAGGACGGCGACGAAGGCCATCAGGGGCCGGCGTGCCCGACCGATCTCCAGGTGGCCGAAGTGACCCCAGTCGACCTGCATCTGTTCGCCCGGCAAGGTGCGCAGACGCAGGTAGGCTTCGGCTTTCGGGCGCGGTCGGTGGCGGGCGATCAGGTGCCGGAAGTGATCCGGGCGTCCCGGGTAGCCGCGACTCTTGACCATGTCGTATACGCGGGAAGCGCGTAGGCGCGGAAACTGCGTCAAGGTCGCGAGGATGAACGGCAGGTAGGGATCGATCGCTGAAGGGCGGCGAACCGGTTCGAGTGCCGGCAAGCCGGCTTGGGCGAGCACGCGAGCGACGCTGTCGCGATGCACTTGCAGTTCGGTCGCGATGGTGCCGATGCGCCAGCGTTCGGCGTGGTAATAGCGCAGGATTTGCACTTCAATCTCGGGGCTGAGGGCCATGTCTTCTCCGGTCGGGTGGGTGACGGCGAATCCGACGCTGCAGAAAATTCTGGCGCACCCCGTCCGGCAAGGGACGATGGCAACGACAACAGTGCCCTGGCAGCGGTGTGACCGGCAACGTCGGTTCAAAGGGAAGTTGATCAGGAGCGACCCTGGGTGGGGAACCCTGATGCGTCACTTTCTGCTGCCGGCCCCGGTAACGGCG
>NZ_JAVTWB010000033.1:0-7436 GCF_032229525.1 Accumulibacter sp.
GACTGGCAGGTGCTATCGTCCAACCCTTCGCTCAAACGGAGCGCCGACGGCAAGCGGCGCGGCGCCCGGCGCACAGCGAAAACGGCTCGCGACGCCGCGCTGGCAAGACGAGCTTTGGCGCAGACCCGATTGCCCGCTAGAATGCGCTCTCCACCAAGCTGGCCGGGCATCGAACGACGCCCGCACGGCGACACCTTGGCCACCCCGACGACGTAGCCTGCATTTTCTTCAAGACGCCATGACCCACATCGATTCCGGCTTGAGCCAGCCCGACGAAAACCTGCAGCGCGAGCTGGCGGAGATGATCGTGTCGGCGCTGAATCTGGAGGTCGTACCCGGCGACATCGCCGCCGATGCCCCCCTCTATGGCGAAGGCCTGGGCCTGGACTCGATCGACATTCTCGAAGTCGCCCTGGTGGTCTCGAAGCGATTCGGCTTCTCGCTGCGTGCCGACAACGACGACAACGTCGGTATTTTCGCGTCCCTGGGCAGCCTCAGCGACTACGTGGCGGCCAACCGGACGAAATGATGGCTCCCGGGCAAATCGCCCGCAGCATCCTCCTGCTGGCACTGGCCGCCGCCTACCTGCTGCTCGCCCATGCCACCACTGCCGGCGGCGTACCGAGTACGGCGGGCGCCCTGCTCGCCATTGCACCCTACCTGCTCGGCGCCCTGGTGCTCTCCTGGCGCAGCCGGCATCGACTGGCGTTGTTGCTTGCCTGCCTGCTCGCCGCCGCGGCTCTCTGGGCCAACTGGACGACGCTCGCCGCCGGCTTCTCGTGGATCTATCTGCTCCAGCATGCCGGAACCTTCGCCGTGCTGGCGATCCTGCTCGGCCGCTCGCTGGCCCCGGGCGCGACGCCGACGATCTCGCGCCTGGCGATGATGGTACGTGCTGGCCCGCTGCCGCCGCTGGTCGCTCTTTACACCCGCCGGGTGACGCTGGGGTGGGCAGTTTTCTTCGTGGTGATGAGCGTCAGCTCGCTGGCGCTTTATTTCAGCGGCCAGATCGCCGCCTGGTCAGTGTTCGTCAATCTCCTCACCGCGCCGCTGATCGTGGCCGTCTTCCTGATCGAATATCTTCTCCGCCGCCGCTGCATCCCGGCCGAGATGCGCACCGGCCTGCTGGAGTCGGTACGCGTGGCTTTCAAGGCGGCCACCGTCCTGCGACCGGAACAGCCGTCGAACCGCTGAGCACGCGACAGCCGCCATGGCATCCCAGCTGCCCCTGATCACGCATCCGGACCGTTTGTCCATCGTCGCCTGGCGAGCCGCGCGCCCGATCACCCGCCGCCAGTTCCTCGCCGATGTACGGCAGCTCGCCGCCCGCTTTCCCGCCGAGCGGCATTTCATCAATGCCTGCGACGACCGCTATCGCTTTGCCGTGGGCCTGTGCGCAGGGATGGTCAGTGGCCGCATCAGCCTGCTCCCGTCCACGCTGACCGGCGAAGTCGTCGAGCGCCTGCGCGTCTTCGCCGCCGATATCTTCCTGCTCACCGACCGCCACGAAGCCCGCTTTGCCCTGCCGATCGTCCGCTATCCGGAGTCCCCGGCCAGCCTCCAGCCGGCAGACGACGAGGTGCCACAGATCGCCGTCGAGACCACCGTCGCCTGGGTGTTCACCTCCGGCTCCACCGGCCGCCCCGAGGCGCATCACAAGACCTGGGGCAAGCTGGTGCGCAACGTGCGCACCGCGGCGACGCAACTGGGCCTGCCGCGCGACGGCTTTCACCTGGTCGGCACGGTCCCCAGCCAGCACATGTACGGCCTCGAATCCACCGTCCTGCTGGCCCTCCAGAACGGCGGCAGCTTCGCCGCCGAGCGCCCGTTTTTCCCGGCCGAGGTGCAGGCCGTGCTGGCTGCCCTGCCGCGTCCGCGGCTACTTGTCACCACCCCCTACCACCTGCGCCACCTGCTCGCCACCGACCAATCCGTGGCTCCCGCCGACTGGCTGCTATCGGCCACCGCGCCGCTTTCGCTGGCGCTCGCCAGGCAGGCTGAAGCCGCTTTCGCTGCCCACCTGCTGGAAATCTACGGCTGCACCGAAACCGGCCAGATCGCCAGCCGGCAGAGCACGCAAGGCGACGCGTGGCAACTTTTCGACGGCGTCGTGCTCGATGAGCGCGACGGCCGCCACTGGGCTTCCGGCGGGCATATCGAGCAAGCGATGCCGCTCGCCGACGAGATCCGGCCGCTGTCCGGCGAACGCTTCACGCTGGGCGGGCGCACCGCCGATCTGGTCAACATCGCCGGCAAGCGCTCGTCGCTCGGCTTTCTCAACCACCAGCTGCTGGCCATTGCCGGGGTGGCGGATGGCTGCTTCCTGCTGCCGGACGAGGCAGCGGATACCATCGGGCGCCTCGCCGCGCTGGTGGTAGCGCCTGCCCTCGGCAACGAAGCGCTGCTCGCCGCGCTGCGCCAGCGCATCGACCCGGTCTTCCTGCCGCGCCCGCTGCTCAGGGTGGCCGCCCTGCCACGCAATGCCACCGGCAAGCTGCCCCTGGCGGCCTGCCGTGCGCTGCTCAACGGTACACCGCTTCGCGTCGCCCTCGACATCCCGGCAAATCACCCGGCCTTCGCCGGTCATTTTCCGGCCTCTCCGGTCGTCCCCGGCGCCCTGCTGCTGGCGCACGTGCTGCTGGCCGCGGAAGAGCAGCACGCCGCGCCGGTCGGCGGATGGAACATCCCGTCCGCCAAGTTCCTCAGCCCGGCGGGCCCGGGCGAGCCACTCGGCGTCGAATTCGCCGCCCCGACGGCCGGCGCGACCATCGCCTTCCGCATTCACAGCGGCGATCGCCTGATCGCCAGTGGCAAGCTGCAGCCAGCCGGCGGCAAGCCGTCACCATGACCCACGCCGCACCGGGCAGCCGCGCCCCGGATGCCGACTGGGTCCAGCGGCCGGAGCGCAGCAACATGGCGATGCTGGGCATCATGAGCTGGATTTCGCTCCGCCTCGGCCGTCCGGCCGGCCGCCTGGTGCTGTGCCTGATCAGCGCTTATTTCCTCTGTTTCGCACCGGCGGCACGGCGCGCCGCGCGCGCCTACCTGCAGCGTGCGCTTGGCCGGCCGGCGGGATGGCGCGATCTCGCGCGCCATTTCTTCAGTTTCTCGGCGACCATCCACGACCGCGTCTATCTGCTCAACGACCGCTTCGACCTCTTCGACATCGAGATCGAAGGCGCGGCCCTGATCGAGGAGCTGATCGCCAGCGGCCGTGGCGGTTTCCTGTTCGGCGGACACCTCGGCAGTTTCGAGGTCACCCGCGCCATCGGGCGCAAGCATCCGGCGCTGCGCGTCGTGCTCACCATGTACGAGGACAACGCGCGCAAGATCAGCGCCGCACTCGACGCCATCAATCCGGCCGCCCGCCCGGAGATCATCGCGCTCGGCCACCTCGATGCCATGCTCAAGGTGCAGGATGCGCTGGCGAACGGCGCCCTGGTCGGCGTCCTCGCCGACCGCACCCTCGGCCGGGAGGCCACCTTGCCGGTGCCCTTGCTGGGCACCGAGGCGTCGTTTCCGACCGGGCCATTTCGCATGGCGGCCATGCTGCGCCGGCCGGTCCTCTTCATGGCCGGCCTCTACCTCGGCGGCAACCGCTACCGCATCCGTTTCGAGCGGATTGCCGACTTCTCGACCGTCGAACGCGACCAACGCGGAAGCGCCATCGACGCCGCCGTGCGCACCTACGCCAGCTGCCTTGAAGGCTGCTGCCGCGAGGCACCGTTCAACTGGTTCAATTTCTTCGATTTCTGGCAACAGCGGGGCGACCCACGATGATCCGCTTTCGCCGCGTCATGCTCGGACTGGTCCTCGCGGCAAGCGCCGGCTGCAGCGCCGCGGCCGAATGGGGCGTGCCCCAACTGATGGCGACCCTCGCCGCCAACACCGGCGGCCGGGCGACTTTTGTCGAACGCAAGTATCTGGCCATCCTCGACGCGCCGCTGGTCTCGCGCGGCGAGCTGGTCTATGTCGCCCCCGCGCGGCTGGAACGCCACACCCTCACCCCGCGCGCCGAGTCGGTAGTGCTCGACGGCGAGGTGCTGACCATCCGCCGCGAGGGGCGTAGCCAGCAACTCAGGTTGAGCGACTATCCGGAGGTCGCCGCTTTCATCGACAGCATCCGCGCCACCCTCGCCGGCGACCGCCGCGCCCTCGAGCGCAGCTGGCAGCTCAGCGTCTCGGGTCGGCCCGAGCACTGGACGCTGCACCTGCTGCCGTCGGACCCGAAGCTGGCGACGCTGATCGTGCGCATTCGTGCCGAGGGGCGCGACGGAGAACTGCGCTCGATCGAGATCCTGCAAGCCGACGGCGATCGCTCGCTGATGCAGATCGAACGCAGCGCAGCGACCGGCCGCGCCGCCCGCTGATGAGCCGACGGCTGGCCATCCTGCTGCTCTGGCTGGCCCTGCTTGCGGCCTGCGCCGTCGGCGTTTCGCGGGCCCGCTTCACCGCCGACCTGTCGGCCTTCCTGCCCACTTCCCCCAGCCGCGAGCAGCAACTACTGGTCGATCTGCTGCGCGACGGCATGATCTCGCGCCTGTTGCTGATCGGCATCGAAGGCGGCGACGCCGACGCACGGACGCGGGCGTCGAGCGCGCTGGCCAAGCGCCTGCGCGAGGCGCAAGACTTCGTCTCGATCAGCAATGGCGAAGCGGTCAATCTCGAGGCTGATCGCCAGTGGCTGTTCAGCCAGCGTTATGTACTCAGCCCCGCCGTCACCCCCGAGCGCTTTAGCAGCGAGGGCCTGCACCGCGCCATTGGCGCCAGCATCGACCTCCTCGCCTCGTCGGCGGGAATGCTGGTCAAGCCCCTGCTGGCCCGCGATCCGACCGGCGAGACCCTGCTGCTGCTCGAAGCACTGAGCGGCAGCAGCCAGCCGCCGAAACGCAACGGCGTGTGGGTCTCGCGTGACGGCGCCCGCAGCCTGCTGCTGGCCACGACGCGCGCCCAGGGGGCCGACACCGATGGCCTCGAGGCCGCCATCGGCACGGTCAGGCAGGCCTTCGCCGAGCTGCCGCAGGAGCCCGGTCTGGCGCCCTTGCGCCTGGTCATGACCGGGCCGGGGGTGTTTGCGGTGAATACCCGCGCCACCATCAAAGACGAGGCAATGCGGCTGGCACTCACCGGCGCCTCGCTGATCGTCGCCCTGCTGCTGCTGGTCTACCGTTCGCCGCTGGCGCTGCTGCTCGGCCTGGTGCCGGTGGTCACCGGTGCGCTGGCCGGGATCATGGCGGTCAGTCTCGCTTTCGGCAGCGTGCACGGCCTCACCCTCGGCTTCGGCGTCACCCTGATCGGCGAGGCGGTGGACTACGCCATCTACTTCTTCATCCAGGGCCGGGGCGGCGCTCCGCGCCTCTTCTGGCGGACCATCGCCCTCGGCGTGGCGACCTCGCTGTGCGGCTTCGGCGCCCTGCTGGTGTCGGGCTTTCCCGGCCTCGCCCAGCTCGGGCTGTTCTCGATGGCCGGCCTCTCGGCGGCGGCCCTGACGACCCGCAGCCTGTTGCCCGCGATTACCCCGGACAGCCTGAAAATCCGCGATTTGACCGGACTCGGGCAGGCGCTGGCAAGGATCATCGCCGGCGCCCAGCCGCTGCGCTGGCTGCCGGTCGCCCTCGCCCTGGCCGCGCTGCCGGTGCTGCTCGCCCGGCACGACCGCCTCTGGCAGCACGAGTTGTCCGCACTCGGTTCCACCTCGCAGGCAGAACAGGCGCTGGATGCGAGCCTGCGCGCCGACCTCGGCGCGCCCGATGTGCGCTATCTGGTGGTCACCACCGCCGCCACCGCCGACGCCGCGCTGGCCTTGGCCGACCGGCTGACACCGACGCTCGACGCCCTGCAGGCGGCTGGCGTGATTGCCGGCTACGACAGCCCGGTGCGCTTCCTGCCCAGCCTGGCGCAGCAGGCCGCCCGCCGCAACAGCCTGCCGGCGGCGGATGTGCTGGCTGCGCGCCTGGTCGCCGCGACCCGCGAGCTGCCGCTCTCGGCCGACAAGCTGGGCGCCTTCGTGGGCGACGTCGAAGCCGCCCGCCAGGCCCCGCCACTGACCCGCGCGATGATGGACGGCACCTCGCTGGCGATGGCGGTGGATGCCATGCTGATCCGCCAGGGAGCGGAATGGCGCGCCCTGATACCGCTGCGCAGCCCGCCTGGCGGCCCCGCCGCCCACACCCTGGACGCCGAGCGGATTCGCAGCGCCCTGGCTGGCACGGCGGCCGAGCACAGCGTATTTGTCGACCTGAAGGCGGAATCCGACGGCCTCTACTCGGGCTACCTGCGCGAGGCCTGGCGTGCGGCGCTGGGGGGCGTGGCCGCCATTGTCGCGGTCCTCGTCTTCAGCCTGCGCTCTGCCCGACGCGTCGGCCGGGTACTGCTGCCGCTGCTGGCGACGATCCTGGTGCTCGTCGCCGCTTTCGCGCTGGCCGGCGAACGCCTGACGCTGCTGCATCTGGTCGGCATGTTGCTGGTCGTGGCGGTGGGTTCCAACTACGCGCTGTTCTTCGCCGGCAGCGAGCACGGCGAGACGCTGCCAGGCGCCACCCTCGCCTCCTTGCTGATCGCCAACCTCACCACCCTCGCCGGTTTCGGCGTACTGGCCTTCTCGAGCGTCACCGTGCTGCACGCGATCGGTATCGTCGTCGGCCCCGGCGCGGTGCTGGCACTGCTCTTTGCCGCGCTGTTGTCGGCGCGGCGGCCCGCATGAGTCGCGGCGGCCCGCTGCGCACGCTCGCCGCGTTGCCGGCGAGTGGCGACCCGTTCGAGCCCCTGGTGGTGATGTTGCCCGGCGCCTACGACACACCCGAGCACTTTCTCGAACACGGCTTCGCTGCCACGCTGCACAGCCTGCTGCCGAAGGCGGGCCTGCTGCTGGTCGACTGCGACCTCGGCTCGGTCGCCGACGGCAGCCTCGCCAGCCGCCTGCACCAGTCGGTGATCGCGCCGGCGCGCGCCGACGGGCAGCGGCGCCTGCTGCTCGGCGGCATCTCGATCGGCGCCTTGACCGCGCTGATCCACGCCGACGAGTATCCCGGCGCGGTCGATGGGCTGATCCTGATCGCGCCCTACCCCGGCAACCGCCTGGTCACCCAGGCCGTGTCCAGCGCCGGCTCCCTGGCCGCGTGGACCGCCGCTCCTCTCGGCGCCGACGAGGGCGAGCTGCGCGGCTGGCGCGCCCTGCAGCGCCTCGCTCGGCAAGCCGTGCCGCCGGTCTGGCTGGGCTTCGGCGAGAGTGACCGCTTTGCCCCCGCCCAGCGCATGATGGCCGCCGCCCTGCCGCCGGCGCACAGCGCACAGCTGCCGGGCGCGCATGACTGGCCGACCTGGGCGGCCCTGTGGCGCCGCCTCCTGACGGCAGGCCCCTGGCGATGAGCGCCCCGCTGCAGCGGCCGCCGCGCCGCTGGCGCCCGACCCCCTGCCTGCTGCTGTCGGCCGTCGTC
>NZ_JAVTWB010000033.1:7536-18020 GCF_032229525.1 Accumulibacter sp.
GCCCGACCCCCTGCCTGCTGCTGTCGGCCGTCGTCCATGTCGCGGCCCTCGCCAGCCTGATCGTCCAACCCGCGCATTGGCCGCTGCCGCTACTCGCACTCGGCGTCAATCACCTGCTGCTCACCGCCGCCGGGCTGTGGCCGCGCAGCCGCCTGCTCGGTCCCAACTGGAGCCGCCTGCCGGCCGCCGCCGCCGCCCGCAGGGAAATCGCCATCACCATCGACGACGGGCCGGACGCCGAAGTCACGCCGGCGGTCCTCGAACTGCTCGCCGCGCACAATGCGCAGGCCACTTTTTTCTGCATCGGCAGCCGCGCCGAACGGCATCCCGGGCTGGTCGCCGAGATCGTCCGGCGCGGCCACGACGTCGAGAACCACAGTCAGCACCACCGGCACAGCTTCTCGCTGCTCGGTCCGGCCGGCTTCGAGCACGAGGTCAGCGCCGGACAGGCGACGCTGGCCCGCCTCAGCGGCCGCCGGCCGCAGTTCTTTCGTTGCCCTGCCGGGCTGCGCAACCCCTTCCTCGAACCGGTACTGGCACGCCACGACCTGCAGCTGGCGAGCTGGACCCGGCGCGGCTTCGATACCCGCGAAAGAGATCCGCACAAGGTGCTCGCGCGGCTCGCCAAGGGCCTCGCCGCCGGCGACATCCTGCTCCTGCACGACGGTCACGCCGCGCGCAGCCACTCGAGCGGCCGGCCGCTGATTCTCGACGTCCTGCCGTCCCTGCTCGCGGCCTGCGCCGCCGCCGGGCTGCGTCCGGTGCCGCTGTCAGCCGCCCGCAAGTGAACAGCGCCAACGGCAAGCGCCTGCCGCACGTGCCCTCGGCGTCGAGGTCGCCCCGCCAGGGCGCCGGGGCAGACCTTTAGCCGGGAAACTGCGGCGGGCCCGGGTCGCCGCCGCGCAGGTAAGCCCGATTTGATAGAATCCCCGGCTCGACCCGCTCGTCCGGACTGCCGTGCGCCCACTCCTGCTTCGCCACTTCACCGCTGCCAGCTGCATGGGCAGCGGACTCGATGCCCTGCGCGAAGCCTTGCGTGCCAATCACAGCGGCTTGCGCCCTTGCCAGTTTGCCGACGCCAGACTGTCCACCTGGACCGGCGAAGTAGCGAAGGTCGACGCCACCGCGCTGCCGGCAGCGCTCACACGCTACGCCTGCCGCAACAACCGCCTCGCCCGCCTCGGCCTGATGCAGGACGGTTTCGAGCAGGCCGCGCGTGACGCCGCGGCTCGTTTTGGCGCCCGGCGGGTAGGCGTCATCCTCGGCACCAGCACCGCCGGCATTTTCGAAACCGAGCTCGCCTACCGCCAGCGCGAGCCGGCCAGCGGCGCGCTGCCGGCCGCCTTCGACTACCGTGGCGGGCACAACGTCTTCTCCGTCGCCGACTTCGTGCGCCGGGCCCTCGGGCTCGGCGGTCCGGCCGCCGTGGTGTCCTCCGCCTGCTCCTCCAGCGCCAAGGTTTTCGCCAGCGCCGCGCGCCTGATCGACAGCGGCGTCATCGACGCCGCGGTGGTCGGCGGCGTCGACTCGCTCTGTCTCACCACGCTGTACGGCTTCAATTCGCTGGAACTGCTGTCTGCCGAGGCCTGCCGGCCGTTCGACAGCGAACGTGACGGCATATCGATCGGCGAGGCCGCGGCCTTCGCGCTGCTCGAGCGACCAGCCGGCGCCCTGCCCGCGGATGCCGTCCTGCTCACCGGCTACGGCGAATCCAGCGACGCGCATCACATGTCCTCGCCGCACCCCGATGGCCACGGCGCACGCCTGGCCATGGCGGCCGCCCTGCAACGCGCCGGCCTGTCGCCCGCCGAGATCGGTTACATCAACCTGCATGGCACCGCCACCCCGAGCAACGACGCCGCCGAGGGCAATGCCGTACGGGCGCTCTTTGGCAGCCGCACGCCGGCCAGTTCCACCAAGGGCGCCAGCGGCCACACCCTGGGTGCTGCCGGCGGGCTGGAAGCGGTGATCTGCGCGATTGCGCTGCAGGACGGCCTGCTGCCCGGCAGCCCCGGTACCCGTCATGCCGATCCCGCGATCGGCCTCGACTACGTCATCGCCCCGCGCAGCGCAGCGCTGCGCCACGTGCTCTCCAACTCCTTCGGCTTCGGCGGCACCAACGCCAGCCTGGTCTTCAGCCGGGGCGATGCATGCCGGCCCTGACTGCCTACGTGCGCGGCGTCGGCGTCATCGGCCCCGGCATCAGCGACTGGTTCGCCCTGCAGGCAGTCTTCGCCGGCCATGCCGCCCTGGCCAGCGCCCCGACGGCGATTCCACCCCTCGCCGTGCTGCCGGCAGCCGAACGCCGCCGCGTTGGCAACGTCATCAAGCTGGCGCTCGCCACCGGCCTGCAAACGGTCGCGGCGGCGGCCGCCGACGCCTCCAGCCTGGCCACCGTGTTCGCCTCCTCGGGCGGCGACGGCGCCAACTGTCACGCCATCTGCGAAACACTCGCCTCGGACGACCGGCTGATCTCGCCGACCCGATTTCACAATTCGGTCAACAACGCCGCCTCCGGCTACTGGGGCATCGCCACCGGTGCGCAGGCACCGTCGTCGATCATCTGCGCCTACGACGGCAGCTTCGCCGCGGGCCTGCTCGAAGCGCTGGTGCAAGCGATCAGCGAACAGCGCCCGGTGCTGCTGATCGCGCACGATGCGCCCTATCCGGAACCGCTGCGCGCCGTCCGTCCGATCGCCGATGCCTTCGGCGTCGGCCTGCTGCTGACGGCGCAGGCGTCGGCTGCGGGGCAGGCGCAGATCACCCTGGCCCTGACCGACGAAACCGTCAATAGCCTGGCGAACGCTCCCCTCGAGGCGCTGCGCCAGGGCATCCCGGCGGCGCGCAGCCTGCCGCTGCTGGCGTGCCTCGCACGGCTGCAGAGGCATGCGGAAACTGGCCGGGTGGTACTCGACTATCTCGACGACGTGCGACTCGCCGTCAGCGTCAAGGCCGCGCCATGAGCGCGCCGAACGCCAGCCGCGATCGCCACTGGATCGCTGGTCACATCCCCCACGACGGTGCCATGAGCCTGCTCGAACGGGTCGCGGCGTGGGACACGCAGCGCATTCACTGCCAGGCGCTCAGCCATCGTGCCGCCGACAACCCCTTGCGCGCCGGTGGGCGACTGGGCAGTGCCTGCGGCATCGAGTACGCGGCGCAGGCGATGGCCGTCCATGGCGCGCTGCTGGCGGTGGCCGGTGCGACACCGCGGCGGGGCTACATCGCCAGCGTACGCGGCGTGGAGTTGCTTGCCGAGCGACTCGACGAGGCAGGCGACACGCTCGACATCGTCGCCGAACGCCTCTCCGGCGACGACAACCTGCTGCTCTATGCCTTCGACGTCAGCGCCGACGGGCGCTGCCTGGTGCGCGGACGCGCCGCGGTGGTGCTCGACGCCGAGCGCCTCGCCACCGCTTCCCGCCAGCCATGAGCCGACGGGCCCTGGTCACCGGCGGCAGCGGCGAGATCGGCGCCGCCATCTGTCGCCGCCTGGCGGCCGACGGTTGCCAGGTGATCATCCACGCCCATCGGCGCCGCGCTAGCGCCGAAGCGCTCGCCGCGGAACTCAGCGCGGCCGGCTTCGCCGCCTCGGCGGTCGCTTTCGATCTGACCGACGGAGCGGCCACCGCCGCCGCCATTGCCGCCATCCTCGAGGACGGCGCCGTGCAGGTGTTGGTGAACAACGCCGGCATTCATGACGATGCGATCTTTCCCGGCATGCGCGCCGAACAGTGGCAAGGGGTTATCGACGTCAGCCTGAACGGCTTCTTCCATGTCACGCAGCCGCTGACGCTGCCGATGATTCGCACCCGCTGGGGCCGCATCATCAACATCACCTCGGTCGCCGCAGTCACCGGCAACCGCGGCCAGGTGAATTACGCTGCCGCCAAGGGTGCCTTGCATTCGGCCACCCGCGCCCTTTCGCTGGAACTGGCCAGCCGCGGCATCACCGTCAATGCCGTCGCCCCGGGGATCATCGCCACGGCCATGAGCGCAGGCAGCTTCGATGCCGACGCCATCGCCCGCCTGGTGCCGATGAAGCGCGCCGGCCGCGCCGAGGAAGTGGCCGAGCTGGTCGGTTTTCTCGCTTCCGACCAGGCCGCCTACATCAGCGGTCAGATCATCTCGATCAACGGCGGCATGATCTGACGCCGGCGGCCGTGTCCGTCGCGCTGGTGTGACCTCGTCCGGCCAGCGCGGCAGACCACCCGCTGCCTGTCCCACCCGGCGACCCGCCAAAGCGCCAGGCCACGCTCAGGGCTTGACCGCCTGGTACTCGGCCAACATCGACAGCAGGTGGCCTTCGGTGTGACGACGGGCAGCGCTGAAGCCGGCCGCGGCGAGGGTGTCGATCACCCGCGCCGGCGGCGCGCAGGCGTCGATGCTGTCCCAGTAGTAGCGCCACAAGCGAGCAGTCTCGGCACCGCTGCCGCTGAGGCGCGCCACCACCGGCACGACGCCGCGCATGTAGAGGCGCAGCAGGCTGCGGCCAAACGCGCGTTCGGGTGCCGTGATTTCGAGCAGGCAGATCCGGCCGCCCGGACGAAGCACCCGATAAAACTCCTCAAATGCGGCCGAAAGGTCGCCGATGTGGCGCAGGGCGTAGCCCATGCTGAGGAAATCGATGCTGGCGTTGGGCAGGGGAATCGATTCGGCACTGCCCTCGAGCAGGGTCACCCCGGTCGGCACGCGCGCGTTGGCGAGCATTCCCGAACTGGGGTCGACACCCGTCACCAGGGTCGCATCGCCGACCAGCCGCACCGCCTCGCAGGCGACCAGCCCGGTGCCGGTGCCGACATCGAGCACGCGCATCCCCTTTGCCAGTCCTGCCCGACGTAAAGCCTGACCGCGATACCACGGGCCGCTGCCGAAGGCCAGCAAGCGCTCGACGCGATCATAGTCGGCCGCCGTGCGATCGAAAAGGCCACGGAGGAAACCGCGCCGCTCCTCCTCACCGGCGTAGTAATCGGTCAGCGGGCGGTGCGGGGCATGCACCACCTGATCGTTCGGGGACGAGGGCGTGGTCATCGGAGCTTATCGGCCCGGACATGCCGGGTGACCTGAAAGGAGTGCCGCATTGTGCCGCAAGTTGTCCATGCTGTGGCAATGACGACGCCTGGCGTTCCCCTTGATACACTGCAGGATCCAGGTGCATGCGCGCCAGGATGCTGCAGCCCCCGCCGAGATGTCATGCCCGAAACCCCCTGGTATCAGCCGCTGCCCTCCATCCTCCGGCGCCATGCCGCACTCAAGGCGATCGGCACGACGCTGTTCATCAGCGTGTTCATGGTCGCCTACCTGCAGTTGCTCAAGGCGCCGCTGTTCCCGGCAACGGAAATGCCTCTCACCTGGTTCGACCGTTCGCTCGCCTTTCAGCCGAACGCGCTGCCGATCTATCTCACGCTGTGGCTCTACGTGTCCCTGCCGCCCGCGCTGCTGCAAGAGCGCGCCGAACTGCAGCTGTACGGGCTCGCGATGACCACCGTGTGCCTGATCGGCCTCGCCTGCTTTCTCTTCTGGCCGACGGCGGTTCCGGCAACGGTGATCGATTGGGACAGCTATCCGGGCTTCGTCTTCCTGCGCGCTATCGATGCCACCGGCAACGCCTGCCCGTCGCTGCACGTCGCCACCGCCGCATTCTCGGCGCTGTGGATCGATCGACGCCTGCACGAGCTCGCTGCCGGCGCGGGGGTGCGCTGGGGAAACTGGCTGTGGTGCCTGGCCATCGCCTATTCGACGCTGGCCATCAAGCAACATGTGCTGGTCGATGTCCTGGCCGGCTTCGCTCTCGGACTGGCCGGCGCGGCGTCATCGCTGCATTGGCGGTCTCTCGCGGTCAGCAGGCGCCAGCAGGACGCCCTGACCTGACCGGCCTCCCCGCAAAGAACGAACGGCGGCCAGGCGATCACTGGACGCCGCCGCGCCGGCGCAGACCCTTAGCGGAAACGACGTGCTGCGAGTAGCGGCAGGCGAACCAGGAAGCCGAGAAACAGCCGGGTGTGCATCCACGTCAGCAGGAGGTTGTCGCGCAGGTAATTGAAATGCGAGACGCCGCCTTCGCCGGCGCTGAAATAGCGTACCGGTGCCGGCAGGTTCAGCGGCCGCACGCCGCGCCAGGCCAGCCGCACCACCGCCTCGGGGTCGAAGTCGAAGCGCCGCATCCAGCGTTGGCCGCGCATCACCTGGCGCAGCGGTTCGATCGGATAGACGCGGAAACCGTAGAGCGAATCGCCGATACCCATCCACAGCGTCTCGAGGTCGGCCCAGGCATTGGAAATCTTGCGCCCGCGCACCCGCAGCAAGGGTGCGCTGGCGTCGAACACGGGCTTGCCGAGCACCATGGCAGCGGGGTGGGCGGCCGACTCGGCCATGAAACGGGGAATCAGTTCGGCTGGATGCTGGCCGTCGGAATCCATCGTCAAGGCATGGCTGAAGCCCTCGGCCGCCGCCAGATCGAGGCCGTGCAACACGGCTGCGCCCTTGCCGCCATTTTGCCGCAGCACGATCACGCGCAGGCCGGCGTCCTCCGCCGCCAGGGCGCTCAGGCCTTCCGCCGTGCCGTCCCGGCTACCGTCCACCACCACCCACACCGGCGTCCACTGCGCGCGTGCGGCGCGCACGGTTTCATAGACTTTCGGCCCCGGGTCGTAGCTCGGAATGAGGACACAATGGGTGGTCGATGGGGTCATGTCGAAGCAGCCGGACAAGGCGGCGGCACCAGTTCGGCGCGGGACAGCTCGTCGGCAAAGTAGCGTTCGAGTTGAGCGGCGAACTCGGCACCATCGCGCGGCGGATCGAAGCGCGCACCGAGCCGTACCCGATAGCGGATCGGCATATCGGGCCGGCGAAACAGCGACCAGCCCTTGGACAGATAGGCGGAGTCGGTCTCGATCAGCAGGGTCTGCACCGGCACCTTCGCGCGCCGGGCGATCAGCGCCGTGGTCGGCTGGCACCGGTTGATCGGGCTGCGCACCGTGCGCGTGCCTTCGGGAAAGACCAGCAGCAGGCTGCCGCGCTTGAGGTCGTCGACGGCGCCATGGGCCATTCCGAGCACCGGCTTGTTGCGGATGTAGCGCGCCAGGCGGGCGCCGCCGCCGAGGAAGAGGTTGTCCATCAACGACGCTTTCATGATGCAGGCGACGTCGGGCAGGCGCGAGATGACCATCACCGCATCGAGCAGGCAGGGGTGATTCGGGGCCAGGACCAGCGGACCCGCAGCGCGCAGGGTGTCCAGTTCGTCGAGATCAAAGCGGCAGGCGCCAAGCCATTCGAGCCAGCGGAGGTAGGCATTGAAGCCGCCGCTGATCACGCGACGGCCAAGACGACGACCGGCATCCTCGGGCATCACCACGTTGAGCAGCGCCGCGATCGGCGTCCAGCCCAGGCACATCAGGCCGAGAAAGCCCAAGCCGAGGACCAGGCAGACGTACTCATACCAGCGCGGCAGGCGAGCGCTGGCGGGGGTGGCGACAGGCAATATCGGCAGCATTGGCGGGCCCCTCCCTACGCGCTGGCGAGCCGGGCCGCGGCTTTGCCCGGCCTGCACGGCACGCGGCACGCGCCGAAGCGCCTGGCCAGTGCCCGCCTGACGACAAGCATCGCCACGCAGCGATTCACGCTCGACCCCTTGCCTCGACCCGGCCGCCGGCCTCGATCTCGATCAACAATTCGGCACGGCAGACGTCGGCCGCCACGAACACCAGGCGCTCCGGCGACACGCCCAGGCGTGCGAGCAACAGGGCACGCACCGGCGGCAGGTCACCCGCGTGACGCAGGTAGACCACGTAGTCGAGCTGCCTGGCGGCAAAGGCGGCCCGATCGAGCAGCAGGTTGGCGCCTGCGATCACCGCCAGCAGATTGGCCACCGTCTCCTCTGCCTGTGCCACAACATCGCCCGTATAGCATGAACGGTGGCCGACAATCGCCGCCGTGCCGGAAATGAAGAGGTTTTCGCAAGCCCCCGCCTGCAGCAGGGCCGCCCGCGAAAAGGTCGGGCTGTACGCTCCGTAGTCGTCCGGATAGTGGTAGGCGCTGATCTGGCGCGGGTTCTCAAGGGGAAGCATGGGCCGACGACTGGCGAGGAAGGCGATGCGCAGCGGGCCTGCGGGCACCCCCAGCGCGCAGGCGGCGGGCACCCGCCCCGTCAGCGCCTGGCCGGCGGCGGCAAAGGCCCGCTGGCGGCCGCGATTGAAGCGCCGATAACGTTCGACACCCTCCTCTTGGCGGTTGATCCCGGCCAGATAGTTCCACACGCGCACCAGTACCGGGTAACCCAGTGCCGCCATCGTCGTGAACAGCCGCCGGTAGGCAAGCTCGGTGGTCACGCCGAGCCCATCGCCAGTGCCTGTTTCGTCGATACTGCTTACTCCGAAAAGCAGTTCGCCATCAGCCAGGCAGCGAAACCCGTCGCTTTCCACAACCGCCGCCGCAGGCGACAGCCGCGCCACGGCAACGCCACCCGCCGGACCGGCGAGCAGTGCTGCCGGCACCGCCAGTGCGACGCCGTCGCCTGCCAGCGTATCCGCCCCAAAGACAATGCGGCCGGTGTTGGCGCCAGGCACCAGGTCCACCGTAGTGGGGAAGGCAGGCTGCGCGTTCACGGCCCGACCGAAACGGCGACGTCATTGACGGCGCGGATGTTCTGCCGGCGGCGACGCCACGCGGCAACCGTCTGTCGCGGACGGCAAAGCGCATGCAGGTAGTAGATGACCTTGAAGATGCGCAGGGCACGCCAGATCGGCGTACTGCCGTAGATGTCGCCCGCCAGCACCGAGAGCAGAGCCTCCTCGGTGCGCAGGAAGTTGCGCGGACCCATGAACAGACTGCGCATGGTGGGCGTCGTCATGCGATAGATGAACCACGAAAACTCGCGTGGACCACGCCGCACCACGCGATCGAAACACGCCAGCGCCTGCCGGCGACGCCGCGGCTCGCGCAGGCAGGTGTCGATCGCCTCGCTGCCCGCCACGGCGCTCTGCATCGCCAGCCAGACGCCGGAGGAAAACACCGGATCAATGAAGGCGAAGGCGTCGCCGAGCAGGACATAAGCGTCGCCGTGCGTATGGTCGGTGACGTAGGAAAAATTTCCGGTGGCCTCGACCTTCGACGAAAGCTGCGCATCGGCCAGGCGCTCGGCCAGCGCGGGACAGCTGGCGATGGCCCGGTGCAGAAACTCTTCGAGCGAGCCCTTGCGCGCCTTCAGGCAATGGGGCCAGACCACGGCACCGACGCTGGTCGCCCCGTCGCGCAGGGGGATGAACCAGAACCAGCCATGCTCGAACCAGAAGATGCTGATATTGCCTTCTGCGCTCCCGGCGTGACGCCGCGCACCGGTGAACTGAGCGTAGACGGCCGAGCTGTTGTGCCGCGGATTGCGTTGCTTGGCCTGCAGCCGATTGGCCATGAAAGTGTCTCGACCCGACGCATCGACCAGGAAGCGCGCCCGCCAGACCCGCTCGCTGCCCTCTGCCATCCGTGCCCGCACGACGGCGCCGCGCGCCTGCGGCAGCAGGTCGACATCGCGCACCCGGCACTCCTCGACCACCTCGGCACCCTTGCGCGCCGCATTGCGGAGCAGGATGGCATCGAACTCCGAACGCCGCACCTGGTAGGCCGAGGGCATCGTCTTGTTCCAGGCGTTGGCAAAGTGGAAAGTCTGGGGATGATCGTGCCAGGGCGAAACGAACTCGGCCCCGTGCTTCTCGATGCCGATCGCACGCACCTCGTCGCCCACTCCCAAGCGCTCGAACAGCGGCAGATTCGCCGGCAGCAGCGATTCTCCGATGTGGAAGCGCGGATGACGGGTCTTCTCGAGCAGCGTCACGCGGTGGCCTTTTTCGGCCAGCAGCGTTGCTGCCGTGGAGCCGGCCGGGCCGCCGCCGATCACCAGTACGTCACAGTCAAAAACCGCCGGCGGTGGGATGCCCGTCATTTCGCTCTCGTTGCAAATGGGTGTTCGGGTTGCTGCCACGCCGCCAATTCGGCGCGGTCTTCGCTCAAGTTACTGCATGCCAACTCGTTCTCGGTTTCCCTGGCTCGACGGTCACGCGGCGAGCCGCGCAGTGGGTCGCCGACACGCGATAGCCGCAGGCTCGAGAGCGGACGGCCACGCGCTTCATTCTCACCGGTAAGAGGATAACCGACCGGAGGAAGCAAGGGAGAGCACCGGCACGCCAATCCCTCCGCAAATCAGCAGCGCGGCGACGCGCAGGCAAACTCTTCGCGGCCGCTGGCGCTCAAGAATCCTCAAAGGCTTGCCGTAGAAACCAAAAGCTCGCCAGAAAATCCCGTAAACCATTGCATATGCGTAATTCCAGCACGCGCAATGGGCACTACAAACGCTTGCCAGACGGCTCGCGGGCAGGGCAACGGTCTGGTACCACCTCGTCAGTTCCCGCTGCCGCTCTTCTCAAGGCAACTGTGGTAGCGTCCATCCACCCGCCGGGCGAACCAATCGGTGGTCAGTTGCCGTGTGATCTTGG
>NZ_JAVTWB010000034.1:0-18007 GCF_032229525.1 Accumulibacter sp.
TACCGGCGCGATGGCTGCATCTGGCATGTCGAAGGACGAATACAAAGCCGACAAGGACAAGATCGTGGCCGAATACAAGTCGGCGAAGGCAGCTTGTGCTTCGTTGTCCGCCAACGCGAAGGATATTTGCGTGGCTCAGGCCAAGGGTGGTGAGAAAGTGGCATCAGCCGAGCTCGAAGCCAGCTACAAGCCGACCCCGAAAACCCGCTATAAGGCGCGCGTCGCCAAGGCAGAGGCCGACTATGGCGTGGCCAAGGAAAAGTGCGACGATTTGGCCGGCAACGCCAAGGATGTGTGCGTGAAGGAAGCCAAGGCGGCACAAACAACCGCCAAAGCCGACGCCAAGGCGCAGATGAAGACCACGGACGCGAATACCACCGCCAACCAGACGACCGCGGATGCGCATAGCAAGGCGACCACTGAGGTCACCGACGCTCGCAAGGACGCTACGGCAGACAAGGCCGACGCTCAGTATGCGGTGGCGAAGGAAAAGTGCGACGCCAGGGCGGGTGCCGCCAAGGATGATTGTCTGGCGCAGGCGAAGTCGAGCTTTGGCAAGTGATCATTCACTCGTGTTGAAGGGCAAAGGGTGGAAACACCCTTTCTGAGGAAGAGGTAACCCCTTAAGACGAATCAGAGCTTCGCGTTCACTGCCGTCGCCGCAGCCATACTGCTTGGTCTGGGTGTTTGCTCCGGAATGTCGTCGCAGGGCCAAAATGCCGCCGTTGGCGCTGGCGTCGGTGCCGTAGGAAGCACCGTCCCAACGGGCGGCAGCGCGGCCGGTACGCGCGCTGGCATAGTCGTCGTCGGCGTCATTGGCCACGAAGTCAAGAAATAATCGATTGTGGAGTTGGGGGTGACCGCCACGGTGGCTCGCACGTCGGGCTGAACGCTTCATCAGGAGAGGGGAATGATGAAACGCGTAACGAACACCAGCGTAGCCTTGGTCATGAGCGCGTTGCTTGTCGAACTCTCGGGCTGCCAGAAGCAGGAAGGTCGTCGAAGGCACCATCAACGCCGAGCGCTTCGTCGAGTTTCTTGAACGCATGATTCGCGAGGCGCCGTCGAAGATATTCCTGATCGTCGATAGCCTGCACGTGCATCACGCCAAGCTCGTCCAGCAATTAGCCGAACCTCGCCAGGACAAGATCGAACTCTTCTACTTGCCGCCCTGTGCGCCGGAATCCAATCCCGACGAATACCTGAACCACGACTTCAAAACCTCCTTGCGCATCATGAATTGCATCGCTCAATGGCCCCGAACGCATCCGACCCTATTTTCAACATCCTCACGCCGCCTACGCGGCTCAGTGAGTCTATTTATCGGCCGGGTTAATGATGGTCCCCGCCCAACGAAACGGCCGCGCAAACCAGGAGAAAGCCAAGACTTTCCACTGAGTGACGAATCCGGCGTTGCAACCGTCCTTCGCGTGCTGCCTTTGACATACCTGTTCAACCGAGCAGGCTGGCCGCGATATTTATGGTCAGGGCCAGCAGGGTGGTGTTGAAGGTGAAAGCGATTATTCCTTGCGCCATCGCCAAGCGGCGCATTCGTGTGCTGGCAATGGCGACATCTGCGGTTTGGGAGGTCATGCCGACGACCATGGCGAAGTACAGGAAGTCGGTGTAGACCGGCGCTTCGCGCCCCGGAAACTCGAGCGGCCCACTCCCGTCTCTGACGTGGGAAGCGTAGTAGGCGTGAGCGTAATGCAGAGCGAAGGAGGTGTGCACGAGCAGCCATGACGCCACGAAGGTCACCGCTACCAAAGCCAACCGCAGTCCTTGCCGAGCTGGCGTGAGAGTGTCGAGACCCGAAAGCTCGATGATGATCGCGGCAAGACTGGCCACCGCAGCGGCCACCGTCAGAAAGAGGACGACTGCAGCACCGTCATCTTGGATGCGAGCTCGCCACCGCATGTGCTCCAGCGATGCGCGCCCCATCATCACCCAAGCCAGTACCAGAAATAGACCCGCACCAACGTCCCAAGTGACCAGGGCTCGGGTCGAGAGTGCGAACTCCTGCGGTAGGACCACGAATGTGAGCAGGCCCACACCACAGGCTATCATTAGCCTTGGGCGCGCTCGTAGTTGACGCCAAAATTTGCTGATCTGCGCCTGTGCGGGAGGCATCGGATGTCCATTATTCGGGCCGGGTTCCTGAGCATGTAGTGTGCCCAGTGCTGGTCGGTTAGGCAAGACCGCAGTTACAGGGCCGGAGTATGAAAAATCGTTCACGATCAACGGTGAGCTTCCCCCGACATTTCGTCTGCCAAAGGTGACCTAGAATTGATGTCACTTTTGGAAGGCAAGAAATGAACATTCCGAAACACGCATACACGACCGAGTTCAAGGAACTGTCGGTCAAGTCTGACCGTCTCCTGGGCCGCGTGGCTCGTCCATGTGGCATGTCTCCAAGACCTGTGTGTTGTCCACCGCACAGACGACCGTCCTACAAATTCCGATTATTGAGCTTGTCTATGGTGGTTCGCGCTATATGCGAAGTGTCAGAGGCAGTGATTGACCGAAAGCCGATTAAGTCTGGGGATTACTCACAATGAAGTGGGCAGTTCTCGAAAGCCAATTAGGAGGAATTGCCATGAAATATTCAAATTTGGGCGTCGCCGCGGTGATGATGGTCGTTTTGAGCGCTTGTGTTGGTCCAGCTGGTCCGCCGGGCGCTACCGGCAGCGCTGGATACACCGGAGCAACGGGGGCTACCGGAGCTACGGGGGCATCGGGAGCTACGGGAGCTACGGGAGCTACCGGAGCATCGGGGGCAAGGGGATACTCCGGGAACGCTGGCGGCACCACGGTACCCAGCGGGTACGACGACAGCGGCATCACCGGCAGGGTAGTCGCAGCTATACGCGATCAGCCTGCTTTGAACTCCAGCGGAATTATCGTCGAGACCTTAAATGGTACGGTTCGA
Source organism: Accumulibacter sp. (assembly GCF_032229525.1). GTDB lineage: Bacteria > Pseudomonadota > Gammaproteobacteria > Burkholderiales > Rhodocyclaceae > Accumulibacter. The sequence goes on from NZ_JAVTWB010000034.1 coordinate 2,930, forward strand.
CTGAACGGCTCAGTGACTTCCCAGGCTGACGCAACCAAGGCGATCCAGGTGGCGCGAAGCGTCGGCGGCGTGAGAGCCGTCGAGAGCAACATGCAGATCAAATAGAAGAAGTTGGGCAGGCGTAGTTCGTCGACCAGGACTCTTAAGCAATTCGATATCCATCAGGCGTCACAATTGGCCTTGAGCAGGGTCAGCATTCTCGATGGCAAACGGCCTGTTTTTGATCACGCACATTGATGTGGAGGGGTGATTTGCCATCATCAAACTTGACCAAAAAACTGTGCGTGAAATCAGTGAGATAAGGCATGTCGCCCGGCACGAGTTGTGCTTGTTGCATGGTGCGCGTGCGGCACACAACGAGCCATTCGGCATGGCGACAAAACACCCGGAACGCAGGCAGGGTCAAGGCTGCGGGCGAAGCCCGCACCCGAAGGGCCTGGCCTTGATGCTGCCGGAGTGGAGGGTAGCCTTGGCGCGATGTTGAAGGGAGAGTGGCAAGAACGCCACCAACAACCATCAAAGAACGTGATCATCAGAACATCAAATCGGGTGACCACACTCAGCCTAATGCTTGTGGCGGGCCGTCGACGCCACCAGTGGTTTCACCGTCGAGAACGGCAACGCTGTACGCGTGGCCGTTCTTTTCTGGGCGCCTTGCCTTCACGCCTACGCTTCGATCCCTGCCTTAAACGGTGGGGATTTTTGGTCTGCTGTTATCAGACCGGAACTTGTATGTGCAACGACTAACTTAACAGCAAGCCGTTGAATTGCATGGCCGATGCAATTCTGAAGTGCAATGGTGTTATGACGATAGTGTGGATACTTCATAAATATCTCGCCGCATTCCGCGCCGAAACGACACCCAACACACCGCCTGAAAAGTGAAAAATCAATGGCGTTGTTTCGATTTACCGCACTGACTTCTGGAGACAGACACCAATGAATCCCTCAAAACTCATCGGAATCGTCCTCATCGCACTCGGTTGCCTTGGACTGGTCTATGGTGGTTTCAGCTATACCAAGGAGACCACGGGCATGAAGCTGGGCCCGATCGAACTCAAGGTCGAGGAGAAGGAAACCATCAATGTGCCGCTGATCGTCAGCGCCGGTGCCATTGCGATTGGCGTCTTCATGCTCGTTGCGGTCGGGCGCAGATAATGGATTGCGGGAAAACACTGCAGGTGTTGGTGAACGGCAGCCGTTTATTCGACGACCCTACAGCAATCGTTGCAACAGGCTGGCGCCCCATTCCTTGAAGCGCAGTAGCAGCGATCGATGTGCCCACGCCTCCGCTTCGATAGCCTCCGATGCACCGAGATCCCTGACAAACATGGCTTCCATCTGCTGCCCGAACTCACGGCCGAGAACAACGGCATTGACCTCGTCGTTGTCGAGAAAGCTGCGCCAATCGAGGTTGGTCGAGCCGACACACGACCAAACGCCGTCGATGCTTGCAGTCTTGGAATGCAGCAGCCCACCACCTCGTTCGTAGATCCTGACGCCTGCCTTGAGCAGGTTTGAATAGTGCGAACGGCCGGCATGAAACACAAGCTGGGAATCTGAATGGTTCGGTAGGATCAGCCTGACATCGACACCACGCCCGGCGGCATCGATCAACGCCTGCAGTAGGCGGGGGTCAGGAACGAAATACGCATTGGTCAGGTGTATCTGTTTTTCGGCATTGCCGATCGCGTAAATCAGCGTCAGATAGATCAGGCTGTAGGGGTCGTCGGGCGTGCTGCCGATGGCGCGCACGATGTCCCTGCCCTGCACCGGCAACACCGGGAAATACGCTTTCGCAGCAAGCGCTATGCCACGCTGCTTTTCCCAGGTTTCGATGAACAGCTTCTGCAACTCGCCGACTACCGGGCCTTCGATCTGCAGGTCGGTATCGCGCCATGCCGCCGGATCGGCAGTGTCTGTTCGGCTCCGCGGGGTGACTGACCCGGACGAATAAACGCTGCTGATATTGATCCCACCGATGAATGCGATCCGGCCATCGACGATCAACAGCTTGCGGTGGTCACGGTTATTCGGCAACCAACCCTTTTTTACCGCTAGCGGATTGACCGGATTGAACTCAAGCACCTCGATCCCGCCGGCCTTCAGCCGGTCAAAAAAAACCTGCGGCGTACCGACGCTGCCAAAACTGTCGTAGATCAGGTTGACCTGAACACCGCGACGCTGCTTCTCCAGCAACAAATCCGCGAATTGGCGACCGATCTCATCGTCTTCGATGATGTAGGACTCCAGGTTGATATGATTCTGCGCCAGCCGGATCGCGGCAAACATCGCCGAATAGGTCGCTGCACCGTCCTGCAGCAGCGTGACTTTATTGCCCACTATCAGCGGGCTGCCGACAACCGCCTGTTCAAGTGCAATCTGCTTGTCGAGAATATCGATGTCACCGGATTTACGCTTGAGCTCCGCGAGAATGGCTGCAGTTTTTTCTACGGAGAGCGGGCCGCTGGCTGTTTCAAACCTGGCCACCTGTCCCGCGTGTCTGTCGATTAGTGCATCGGCATCGGGCAGAGGCGTGCAAGCGCTTGCGGCGAACAGGCTCATCACCGTAAATGCAGAAAAACCAAATTGGCGAATCAACATGCCCGGTCTTACACAAAAGCCGGCGGTGCATCATCGCAGTACACGCCCGCCCTCACGAAATAGAAACTCAGCGCGCCGGGGGTGGTGGGGCCACAGGAGCCGGAACAATAACAACGGTATCGCCGCCAGTCTTGCCAGGCTCACCCGCCGCTCCGGTATTTCCCGTGTTGCCCGTTGCGCCGCTCTCCCCGGTTGCGCCGGTGGCACCGGTTGAACCCGTATAGCCAGTCGAACCACTAGGGCCGGTCGAACCGGGTGCGCCCGCCGGGCCTGCAGGGCCGGGAACAGTCACTACGGCTGGCGGAGGATTTACGATAGTCTCTTTTTTGTCACACGCGCTTACGGCTAAGGCCATTAAAGCGGCGGTGAAAACCAATGAGTATTTCATGAGAACTCCATTCGATTGTTTGATGAAAGCCGATCACGTGAAAAACGTTGCGGCCAGCTGGAACTGCAGCTTCAAAGTACGCGCTGTCTGCTGGCGGTTCTGTTCGCTGGCGCACAGAATTCTCCTGTCCGCCAATTTTCTGCCCCTGAAGTCACTTGACCGCTGAGCGCTGAGCTTGAGTCCCACTGTCCGAGTGCCTTTTTCTGCTCGTCGAACACGGCATGGCTCTGGAATCACGAATCAGTTGCCGGCAATCGCTGTCGCTTCCCGGGCCCGGGTCGATCAAGGGAATAGGAACCAAAACGGGGTTAACGACTGCCAGTGCAATCGCACCGAGTGCGCGCGCAGCAACATAACCCTTGTCGACACCGATATCCGGCCGCGCAAAAGTACCGCACAAATGGATCGGACTGCGCAAGGCTAGCGGGCCGGAGCAATAGTTCACCCGACCGGGTGGCCGCTTCACTCGATTTTGCCGTGCAAGGCAAGCTCCACGCATCCGGTAGATCCCGGTTCAGGAAGCAGACACAAGGCTTTCATTGGTCATCAGGCGGTAACGGGTCTATTGTGTTGAAAAACTCGGTTGCCGATCACTTGCGCTGAAGGGGGATTGTGCTGGATGCCGTGGCACAACTGCTCATCTACCCATCTACCGGCAGGTGCATCCGGGCGCGGCGCTCGTGGTCGGCCCGATCTTTGTGCGTATCCCCTACGCCGTGTCGCGTGCGCTGACCAATCGCGTATTTCGCCTTCTGGAGCAACGCCCCGGTAACTGAGCAAGCCATCAGCTGACCGGGATCGGCGGCGATTGCCGTCCAGTATTTCCGCCTGCAGGAGTGGGGCGACTCGGTGACCGGGCTGGTGGCGCTGGGTGGCTTGATCTTCGGATGCGGTCTGCCGGGATGGGCAATCGTGCGCTGGGTCTTCAACGTCATCGAGAAAAATCGGGACGCCGGGATTGCTGAGGTCGCCAAGGAGGTGAAGGAAGTACTGTGATGGAGGCGGGCGACCTCAGCGCTCTGATCGGGCCGACCGGGCGGGATGAGCACAGGCGCTGAGCGGTGCGGAATTCGGATGACTTTTCAGGGGCTCCCGGGTCCAAATGCGAGATAGACGCTGCTTGATGAAGGCTCACATACGCTCGTCGGTGCCGTCGGATTTCGTATCCTTCATTGCTTGCTCTTGATGTCCTGCGTTTCGCTCACGATCGGAAGTTCTGGACGGGCAGCCCATTCCGTCCATCCGGCATCGTACCATCGGACATTCGTATACCCCAGCAGGCGCTTCAGTACGAAGTAAGTCTGGCTGGCCTGATGTCCCGTACGGCAATGCACGATGACCATCGAATCTTTGGAGGGAATGATCCTACTGTATGCTTCCGTCAAGACGGCGGTCGACTTGAATGAGACGGCTTTGTTTGAACCTATCACCAGATCTTCCGTGAACGGGCGGCTGATCGCGCCGGGGATATGGCCGGCGCGAGCTTCGTCGGATTTTTTGCCCGTGTAGTAGTCCGTTGGCCGGACGTCAATAATTACGACGCCCGGCTTGCCGAGTTGAGCGACCACTGCTTGGAAATCGACAGTGAAGTTATCGGCGTTCTTTTGCATCGGGTATTTCGAGTTGGTTACGACGGGCAGCGTTGTGTCAGTGGGACGGCCTTCCTGCACCCACTGGGCGTACCCTCCGTTCATAACGGCGTAGTTCATGTGCCCCATCCGCTCGAACGCCATGCCGGCTAAAGTGGTGTCATACAACTTCTCGCCGGACACAATGACGATGCTGTCGGAGGACTGCAACCCCAGGAGCGAGAACTGGGCGGCGAGCATCGGGGGTGGCAGAAGTACGGACGGCGTGCCTCCGATGTTGCCACGGAAACTCTCGACATTTAGGCTGATGGAGCCCGGAATGTGGGCGGTGTTGTATTCCGGTTGGGGCCGCAGGTCGATGATCTTGAGACCCGGTGCGCCGATCATGGACGCAAGCTGATGGGTCTCGACTGCCCGAGGCATGGCGGCATGTACCGGCGCGGTGGCAACATCGGACTTGGCCGAAACGGCAGACGCGTCAAAGAAGGCGCGCCAAGCGTTGACCCGCGCGGCGTCGACCGTTGCCAACGGTTCAGGCCGTAAGGAGACGGGTTTGAGGCAACGATCCCGGAAGCCCACCAAGCCGTCCGTCAGCAGGTAGACGTTGCCGAAGCCCTGGCGCTGGAGCGAGTCGCGCGCCTGGGCGGGATGAGTCATCCCGTTGGAATAGAGCACGATCAGGCCTTGGTTCTTGTGGGGTTGAAGAGTTTGCGCCAATTGGGCGAGCGGCACGTTGACGGCACCGCGAATGTGGAAGGCGTTGAACTCTGCCGCTGGCCGCACATCAACGAGCACCAGATCCGATTCGCCGGCCATTAGGCGGTCGGCAATATCTTCGGGCTCGATATGGTCCAGCCCCTGCTCAACACTCGCCATCAGAGCCTTCTCGTCGACGGGGGTTACGGCGGCCGCGGACTTCGCAGCAGCCTCTGTCGTGTCGGGGCTTAGTACGAACAAGCCGCCCGCCAGCGCCACGAGGGCGAAGCTGTAGGTCTTTAGAAATGGCGAACCCCTGTACGGTGCGCGGCCCGTGCGTACTTTTTCGGCCCACTCGGACAGCCAGAAGGCAGCCACGGCCACCAGCGTGAACATGAGGATGAACCCGTTGCGCGACATGCCTACGGTGGTATAGGCCATCTGCGTTCCAAAATCCCCGATCGTGTACAGCGGAAGGACCAAGGCGAAGGACTCGTTGAACAGGATGCTGCCGCCCACGACTCCAAGCAGGAATACGAGCGCGTCGATCCGGCCTGCGGCCACGCCCACAGCTGCCGTGCCTGGGCACCATGCTCCCATGACAAATCCGACGCCGAACAGCAGACCCCCCACGATTTGTGCGCCGTAGAGGGTGGGCATGAGGAAGATCTGATCGAACTGGATCCAACCGAAACCCACCAGATACGAGAGTCCCAGCAGCGCAGTGATGAGCGCGGAAAACATCACCTTCACTACGGCCATGTCCGTAAAGTAGAAGACCCCGGCCAACCGGCGCGAACTGCTGAAGCCGGCCCGCTCGAGTGCAAAGCCGAAACCGACACCGATCAGCAATGCCAGAAGAAAAGCCTGTGGCGTGCCGAGTGCGTCGAGGCCATAGAGGGTGTTAATCATGCCATTGCTTCTTTACAAACCAGGCCGCGGCGTAGCCGCTGGCAAAGAGGCAAACCAGAAACACGAGGCTGCCGGAGAGCAGCAGCGCGCCGCCTGTGAGTGCTTGACCCGAGGTGCAACCCTGGGCCAAGCGGCTGGCGAAACCGACAATGATGCCGCCGGCAAGGGCGTAACCGAGTCGGCGCCCCACGGATGAAGCGGCGCCGCGTTCGACCTGAATACGTGCTCGGTTCGCCAAGAGTGCCGAGAATAGCCCGCCGACGAAAGTGCCCACAAACATGAAGACGAGGTAATAGTGCAGCGGATTCTCACCCCATTTGCCGAAATACTCGCTGCTCAGCGTATGAGAGGGCGCGACACTCATGGAGAGTGCTGCAGCGAAGCGCGAAATGCCGCCCGACGCGCCCAGCCCGGCGCCAAGAATTGCGAATGAGGCCAGGAGCACCAGCCCGAGCAGTACACCCACGAGGTAGGGGTTCGCGTAGGGTTTAGGCCCGCCATGAGGATTGTCGGTTTCGGTTGGCATGACTAGCACCCCGCGCTCTTCTTCTTAATAGGTGCTTCACGGCCGGCCGGCGCCGAGGCCGCGGTTGCCGGTCTCGCGTTAGCCGGCACAGAATCAGCGGGTTTCACGGATTGAACCAAAGCCGGAGCCGGGGCCGCCTCCACCGGCGGCTGGAGAGCCGCGGAGTCGCTCCAGTAGGCTTCCAACCCGCCATAGAGCACTCTGATGGACCGCCGAGTCTTCTGGGAGAGAATGCCGCCCACGGCCATCGCCAGTGAGCCGTCGCGATCCACGATTATCAAAGGAACTACGCCGTTGAGGTAAGCAGCTTTGTCGATTACGTCCGCGATACTCACGTTGATCGAGCCGGGCAGGCTAAAGTCCGCATACGCTGCCGGTGGGCGCAGATCCACAATCTCGAACGTTCCGGGGAGATCCATAAGCATGCGTTTGAGTTCTACGGGGGCAATGCGCTGCGGCAGTGTGACGGACTGCGCGGGAGGGTCGGCCCATGCCGTTGCCGTAATGATCGTTCCGTCTAGCAATAATCCGGCCGCGTACAGTGTGTTGCGAAGGGGCATGGGCTTCATGGGCAAACTCCTGTCTCCGCATAAATAGATTCATGCGTCTGTTACCGGCTGCGCCTGATCGACTCTAACCTTATAAGTCCAACCGCTTGCACTGTCTGTTCGCTTCCGAACACAACGCTTTCAGGGCCTGTTGCTGAGCGCAGTTCAGTTCGGAGGGGGCTCATCTCAACTTGTGCCAGCCAGGGCAAGAACCTGTTGGGCGTGAAAGCGGACCAGTCGTGGCACAGCGATGTCGTGGTGCTCAACACCAGGGAGTTCCTGCACGGCAAGTGGCTAGAGTCAGCTCACCGAGTGTGTCTTCGCTGACTCAGTAGCATTTCGCCTGGCAGCCTGGCCTTGACACCGCGCACCGCGCTCATGAGCACAGGAAACGAAGCAACCGCCATTGATTGGCAGCTGCTGCGTGAAACCGCTGGGCAGGTATGCTGATTCGGGCTACGGTTTCGAGGCGTCCCTGGCGTCTTCGACGTTCTCTTTGACGTCGCCGACATGTTTCTGCACTTTGCCTTCAGCCTGGTGGTTCAGTCCTTTTACCTGCTGCTCCCGGCTGCCTAGCAGTTTGCCGACCTCTTGCTGAATTTTGCCGCCGAGGTCTTTTGCTGCGCCCTTGACTTGATCTTTGTTCATCGTGAACTCCTGACTAATGGTTTATGCCTCTGATAGCTGAGCCGGCTTCGGCCCGCCCTGCGACTCCCGGTCATCAAACAATCGATGCCTGGTGTCGATGTCGAGAGCCTAAAGGCAAACGGGGATCACGTTCTGTGCGCTAGCAAACATTGGCGCTTACGCGGGTCTGCCTGGCCCGATCCGATCGAGTGCCGTGTGGTGACGAAGAAGCGCCTGCCGTCAGAGTCCGGTTTGCCGTGGAATCGCTGTCCGGGTTCGCGTGGAATCCGTTCCCGGCTTGCTGAGGAATACGCAGCCTCGATTCCACTTGGCCGGCCGACACCATGGCTGCAGTTCATTTCCCCCAAGCAGCAAGCGCTCGAAGTCCGCGGCGGACAAGGGGTAACTCAGCTGAAAGCCTTGTGCCTCGTCGCACCGATGCGTCCGCAGGAAGGCGAGCTGCTCGGCGGTTTCCACACCCTCGGCAATGACCCGCTGCTTGAGGTTTCTCCCCATGCCGATGACGGCGCTCACAATGGTGGCGTCATCGGCATCGGTGGCGATGTCACGCACGAAGGATTGGTCGATCTTCAGGGTTCCAATCGGGAAGCGCTTCAGATAGCTGAGACTCGAATAGCCGGTACCGAAGTCGTCGATGGCCAGGCTCACGCCGAGCGTCTTGAGCGCTTCAAGCACCGATACCGAGGACTCGGCGTTGTGCATGAGAACGCTTTCCGTCAGCTCCAGCTCGAGATAACGGGAAGCCAAACCGGTCTCTTTCAGGATCAGGGAAACGCCTGCAAGAAAATCCCCGTGTCTGAACTCGACGGCGGAAATGTTGACCGCCACCGGCACCGCCTGAAGACCCGCATCCCGCCACGCCTGGACTTGCCTGCAGGCTTCGCGCAGCACCCAGCGGCCAATCGGCACGATGAGGCCGCACTCTTCCGCAATAGTGATGAACTCCCCCGGGTAGACCAGTCCAAGTTCGGGATCCCGCCAGCGGATGAGGGCCTCGGCACCGGTCATGGCGCCTGAAACGAGATCTATCTGCGGCTGGTAATGGAGGACGAACTCGCCCTGCTTCAGGGCGCGGCGCAGGCTGCCTTCCACCAACAGCCGGCGCACCGCCCGGGCGTTCATGTCAGCCGTGAAGAAGCGGTAGGTGTTACGCCCGCTTGCCTTGGCGTGATACATCGCGGTGTCCGCGTTGCCCATCACCGTAGTCGCGTCGCTGCCGTCATCCGGATAGACGCTGATGCCGATACTCAAGCTCACGTGGAGTTCGTGCCCGCCGACGAGGTGCGGCGCGGCGGATGCCGCGTGCAACTTCTCCGCAACATGGGCCGCATCCTGGGGCTGCTCGATGTCCGCCAGCAGGATCACGAACTCGTCACCGCCGTGGCGGCATACCGTGTCGGTGGCACGCACACAGGCCACCAGGCGGCCCGCAACCGACTGCAGCAATTCGTCGCCAACCCCATGCCCCAGCGAATCGTTGATGTGTTTGAAACGATCCATGTCCAGGAACAGCAGCGCGACCTGCTTGCCGTGCCGCTGCGCCAGACCGATGGCCAGCGAAAGCCGTTCCGTCATCAGCAAGCGATTGGGCAAGCCGGTGAGCACATCGTGCTGGGCCAGATGGGCCATCTTGAGCGTCATGGCCCGCGCTTGGCTGACGTCGTGGAAGACGATCACCGCGCCGGAGATCTGACCATAGCGGTTGTGGATGGGCGCGGTGGAATCCTCGATGGCGTACTCGGCCCCGTCACGGCGCAGCAGGACACAATCGGCGATCAGCCCGACGCTCCCGTCCGCCTCGATGGCGCGTTGGGCCGGGTTCGCAGCGGCCTGGCGTGTCGTACCGTCGATGATCCTGAACACCTCGGAAAGCGGTCGGCCCATTGCCTCCTGGCGAGACCACCCGGTCATTGCCTCGGCCACCAGATTCAGATAGCTGACGTTGCCCAGAAGGTCAGTGGTCAGCACCGCGTCACCAATCGAGTTGAGGGTGACCTGGGCCCGCTCCTTTTCCTCGAACAAAGCTTCTTCCGCCGCGTGCAACGCGGATTCCATCGACTTGCGCACGCTGATGTCTTCAACCGTATACACGTGAGCCTGGGTCGTCCCCCGGTCAGCCAGGGGGGCCGCGTTCAAGCGCGTCCATACGACGCTCCCGTCTTCCCGTAGAAAGCGGACCTCCGACTGGAATGGCTCCTGCGCGCGCGCGGCGGCGTGCCACGCGGCAAGAGCGCGCTGGCTATCCTCCGGGTGAATCGCCCAACTCCAGTTGGTGCCCAGCGTCTCTTCGAAGCTTCGCCCTGCTATCTTGTGATAGGCGGCATTGCTATAGACGCAACGACCCTGCGCGTCGGAGACGAAGATGCCCAGGGGAGAGGCGTCGCTCATGGCGCGGAAGCGCGCCTCGCTGTTGCGCAGCGCGTTCAGGGCTACCTCGCGCTCGATGGTATCGCACGGGGCAGGTGGCAGGCAGTGCGGGGCGACACGCTCATCGACGCCGTCCTGGAAGGCCAGGCGCGCGGTTTCCTTGTCGCTCGCCGCGGACAGGACCAGAGTCGGGGCATTGTTCATGGCCTGGGCCTAACGGTCATGAACTGTCCGGACACCCCGGATAATGAAAGTCATGTCCGTTTCCCTCATCCCCGACCCTTCTCCCGCGCGGGGGAGAAGGGAGATTCGTGAGTCGCGAAGGCGACTTTCACGGTAAACAGGCTGGATGACTTCATCGCAGGTGCGTCTCCGTGTTCGCTGGTGGGGCGAGCCGTGAACTCCCATTCATGGCTCGCCTCGGGCGCCTTTAGCGAGCCGGAACGATTACCATGGTGTCTCCCGTTGTACTGCCTTTCGCGCCCGTGCTGCCCCTCGCGCCGGCACTGCCGGTTGCGCCCGTGCTGCCGGTTGCTCCCGTATTACCCGTCGCGCCGGTATACCCCGTCGCGCCGGTGCCGCCTGTGGCGCCGGTGCCGCCTGTGGCGCCGGTGCCGCCCGTGGCGCCCGTGCTCCCGGTTGCACCGGTACCGCCCGTGGCGCCTTGCGGTCCGGGCGGGCCCGCGGGAGCCGAAATGCAAGCGCTCAGCGCAAGTGTCATAAGGGTTACGCCTGTCAGTTTCGAATGTCTCATGGTGATTCCTCGTGTTTGGCTTACGAGCACCCTCACCTCATGGTGAGGAGTCCCCCGGAATTGATCACTTTCCGTCGGCATCAATCAGCGTCGGCAGATCAGGCCATCGCTGCTACGGCAGGAATATGCAGTCGCCTTGCATGTGCCGCTGCAAGGAGTACGCACAATTCTGTGCCCCACCGTTGGCAAGGAGACTTCCCCTACTTTGCCGCCGGCACGCATTGCGCTTCGCATCACTTGCTGACTTCGTGACCGATCACGCCGCCGACAACCGCGCCGCCGACGGTTCCGACCGCGCTGCCGCCCGTAAGAACGGCGCCTCCGACGGCACCGGCACCGGCGCCAATGGCCGTGTTCTTGTCCTGCGACGACATTCCGGAGCAACCACCGAAGCCGAACAGAACGGCTGCGGCGAGTGTGCTGAACGTAAATCTCTGAATCGTTTTCACGGGCTTACCTCTTTATCGAACAGGGTGTTGCGGGGAGGTCATGCCTGGTCGACCACGGCTCACGACTTGCCGAAGCACGTCTTCGCCCGATCCAGGCAATGATCTCTTGGTTCTTCTCGCCAGGACCGCGCTGCTTTCAACCGGCGGCCATTGCCGCGGTGCAGAGACAGCAGATGTTCGGGCGTGAATCACTTGGCCGAGATTAGCCAGAACGGCGTTCGCGGTCTGTCTGCCAGCGAACATAGGCGCAATCGAGCGGGGTGCCGGACCTCCCAACGCCGCACAGCTTTCGGGCGTCGCCGGACGCCTGGTTGCGTCGGTACGCTGCCGAACATAGGCATTGCGGGGAATGTATAGTGAACACATCGCCGGCTTCCACTACAGCCACCTCGGTGGGGTAGCCCGGCCGCAACTGATGAAGGGAAAACCGCCATGCCGCCACTCCCCCCCCCCCGTATGCCTGCCACACATGATCCACGCCAGAACCACCTGCTCGCCGCCCTGCCGGCGGACGAATACGCGCGCCTCTTGCCCTGCCTTGAGCTGGTGCCGATGCCGCTCGCCGAGGTGCTCTACGAGTCTGGCATTCAGATGCGCCATGTCTATTTCCCGACCACCTCGATCGTGTCCTTGCTCTATGTCATGGAGGACGGCTCGTCGGCTGAAATCGCCGTCGTCGGCAACGAGGGGGTCGTCGGCGTGTCGCTGTTCATGGGTGGCGAAACCACGCCGAGCCGGGCGGTGGTGCAAAGCGCCGGCCATGCCTACCGCTTGAAGGGGCAATTGCTCAAGGATGAGTTTTATCGCGCCGGCCCGATGCAGCGCCTGTTGCTGCGCTACACCCAGGCGCTGCTGACGCAGATGGCGCAGACGGCGGTGTGCAACCGCCATCATTCGCTCGACCAGCAGCTGTGCCGCTGGCTGCTGCTTTCCCTCGACCGCCTGCTCTCGAACGAACTGGTGATGACGCAGGAACTGATCGCCAACATGCTCGGCGTACGCCGCGAGGGCGTAACCGAGGCTGCCGGCAACTTGCAGCGCGCCGGCTTGATCGAGTATCAACGCGGGCACATCACCGTACGCGACCGGGCCGGTCTGGAGGCGCGCTGCTGCGAGTGCTACGTGGTGGTCAAGAAGGAGTTCGATCGCCTGCTGCCGGAAATAAACGCCGTGAAACCAGCGATCCCGGGAAGAGCTGTCGCTTAGATTGGGCCCGACAGATCGGATCGAGCCGCTGCCTGGGTGCTGCTGCCTGCGTGGCAGGTGCTATGCCTGCGCGATATCTTGCAGGTCCTTCACGATTCGGTAACAGGTACAGGCTGCCTCCTCGAGACCTTCGCGGTCGCGGATCCTGATCTTTCCCCGGCTGTAATCGATCAGCTTCCGAAGGTGCAATGCGCCGGCGGCTTTGGTGACGCCGACCCTGCGCACGCCCAGCATGTGCGCCAAGAATTCATGCGTAAGAAGAAATTCGTTGGCGTGTAGTCGGTCGCTGGTCATCAGCAACCAGCGCGCCAGGCGTTGCTCGGCGTCATGGAATCGATTGCACGCCGCTGTTTGCGAGATCTGCGCCATCAGCAAATGGTTGTAGCGGAACAACGCCCGTTGCAGCGGCAGGTTCTTCTTGAATTCAGTTCGAAAGCGCGCTGCCGTCATGCGTAACGCTGTTCCGCTTCCCTGCACGAGCGCACGCACTGCCGAAACACGTATGCCCAGCGCCATGGGCATACCGACCATGCCTTCGTTGCCGACCATGCCCACCTCCAAAGTTCGGTTTTGGTCTACTGCCGTCAGCAAGGAGACGAGGCAGTCGTTGGGAAAATAGACATGGCGTATCGATCCCATGGGCTCGTAAAGCACCTGTCCATAGGTGAGTTCGACCGACTCAAGACTTGTTTGCATGCGCCGATACGCCTGCCTGGGCATTGCGCCAAGCAGGTCGTTGGCGGCAGGAAGTTCGTTGCGGGTTGGCATGGTATTCGGCTCCTGTGTTTGTTCCCTTGCGCTAAGACCCAACGGAAGAAGCCTACAACGGGCATCGGCCCAGGTATGTGCGGCGGCGCACTGACCCGGAGGTGTGCGTGTCCATCAACCGGTCGAGAGAACCTTGGCGGGCTGCAACTCGAGAACATAGCGAAGCGAGTCTTGCTCGGCAGTTTGCTTCTCGATCCGGAATCCGAGGCGGCTGGCCAGCGCACGCATGGGCTCGTTTTCACGCAGGACTTCGCAGACGATGCGCTGTGTGCCGCGGCGCTTCACGCTGTCGATCAGCTTGGCGAGCAGGATCTGTCCCAGGCCCTGGCCCTTGAGGTCGGAGCGCACGGCGATGCCGACGTCGGCTTCCAAGTTGTCGGCACCGGCCACGGCGCGCGCCGTGGCCAATTCCTCCGGAGGTCCCTCCGGCGTCCCGTCGGCGCGCTGTGCCAGAACGATGAAAGCTACTTCGGTGGTCGCGTCGGGGTGCACCATCCGCTCGATTTCGGCGTCCGGTATTTCGCTGCGGTTGCTGAAGAAGCGCAAGCGAAGATCTTCGGGCGCCAGCTGTTCGAAGAACGCGCCGTGGCGGGTGTCGTCTGCGGGCCTGATCGGCCGCAAGAGCAGTTCGCGACCGCGCCAGAGTACCGTCTCGTCGCCGGTAGGATCAACGGCCATGTGACGAGCTCGTCGCGAACAGTCCACTGCGCCGCCTGGGCTCGGCAGGCGCCGTGCGGACCTGGTGAAGTCGAAGCGCGTTGCCGATCACCGACACCGAACTCAGGCTCATGGCCAATGCTGTGACCATCGGCGACAGCAAGCAGCCGGTGACCAGCAGTCCCACGATGACGACCACGAGGATCAGAACCCACGCCCCGTCGTATCCGCCCCTCCAGACGCATCCATTCAGCGTGGGCCGGTCCGGCCCGTGAACAAGGCCGGCGCCCGGGGGCAGAGCCACTGCAGCGGCAAGGTCAGGCCTGAATTTCATGATTCCTCCTGCTTCCGATTCCGGGGCGTCGGACCCGACGCCACGAACGACACCCTGGGCCATACAGCCGGGCCTGTCTGTGCGATGGCGAACACTTTGTTTCGGAGAGATCATTGCCTGGTCGACCACGGCTCGCGACTTGCCGAAGCACGTCTTCGCCCGATCCAGGTAATGATCTCTTGGTTCTTCTCGCCAGGACCGCGCTGCAGAGACTGCAGATGTTCGGGCGTGAATCACTTGCCCGAGATTACCCAGAACGGCCTTTGCGCTCTGTCTGCCAGCGAACATAGGCACAATCGAGCGGAGTGCCGGCTTTGCACCCGCCGCACAGCTTTCGGGCATCGCCCTAACGCTGCAGGAATGCGCCCCCATGGCAGGCCCCTCCTCTTGCCGTGGCAGCGGGTCTTCAACGCCACGCGCTGCCATCATGCGTAGTGCTGTTCCGCGTCCCTGCACAAGAACGAACACGGCCGAGACACAAATGCCCAGCGCCATGGGCATACCGGCCATGCCTTCGTTGCCGACCATGCCCACCTCCAAAGTTCGGTTTTGGTCTACGGCCGTCAGTAAGGAGACCAGGCAGTCGATGGGAAAATAGACATGGCGTATCGATCCCATGGGCTCATAAAGCA
>NZ_JAVTWB010000035.1:0-17872 GCF_032229525.1 Accumulibacter sp.
GCCGGGCACGGAATAGTCCGGCGAGGGCCTGCTCGCAAACTCATGCGGCAGCCGCCCTGCCCCGTACGGCATTCAACACGCTGATCAGCTCCTCGACCTCGCCGGTATCGAACAGCGCCTCGGGGCCGCGCGGCGTGAAGTCGGTGAACGGCGACTCGTAGAGCAGCGCGGCGTCGATCACGCCGTGCTCGGTCAAGTGGTTCACGATCAGGTTCACGAACTCGATCTGGTTGGCGCCCAGCGTCTTGCCGGCCAGGAAGCCAGTCAGCGCCTCCTTGGCCGCTTCACGATCCATGCCGACCAGCGAGCGCACGAACAACCCAAGCCCGTGTGACTCGCTCCTGGCGCGCTCGATCTCCGCTGCCCCACCCACACCGCTCTCGGCAAGCATCCGTTCCAGCTCGTTCAGATCGGCGGCAGTCAGCGGCTTGTTCATCCGCAGCTTGTGGATCGCAACATGGTCTTGGTGCGCGCGCAGGAAGGCCTGCGCCTTGGCACGGAACTTCGCGTAATCCATGCCCTCGGCGAAACCCGGCAGGACAACCGTCTTTTCGTCGCCAATCTCGTCGTCGAAGTCGGTGTAGATCGGCTTGCGCCGGTGTTTGTCGATCAACCTGACCAGCTCGCGCAGGCCACGGCGCAGCCCCTCGAGCATTGGCAGCGTCACGTCCTGCCACCACTCGTCGGCCTGCACGTCCTGGATCAGCGCCATCTGCTCCCGCACCATCGGAATCGCGGCCTTTTCCTCCAGCAGCCCGGCGATCGCTCTGATCTGATCACGCAGCCGCGCGAAGGCCGGCTCGGCGCGCAACAGCGCAAGTTGCAGAGAGAGCACCAGCAGGTCAAAGCGTTTCGCCTCCTCGCCTTCCGGGTCGATCTCCGAAGGCAGGCCCGCCACCTCGTGTGATAACTGCGAGAGTGCCTCCGGCGACAGCTCCCGCCACGCTTCCGGCCGCGCGTACTGCTCGACGATGCGGCGGCGGGGACGAATCACGAAATTGTCGAGATTCATCGCCGCGGTTTCCCGGTGCAGCAGTTCGGCCAGTGCCCGGCGCACCTCGACGTCGCTTGTTGGTACCCAATAGGGCGCCCGGTTCTCCTTGACGACGTCCCGTTCACTGCTTTCGAGCCGCTGGTCGATCACACCGATCAGCTCGAGGCGCGCGGTGAACAGCCGCTTGCCCAGCGAAGCGCCGAGCGCCCCATCAGTGGCCTCCGGGTCCTGGCTGAAGTACTCGAGGTTCTGGCAGTAGTCAAAGACGTAAAAGAACTGCTTGTCCTCCCCGGGGGCGAACAGATCCGGGCACAGGCGTGTACCGCGGCCGAGCATCTGCCAGAACTTGGTCTTCGAGCGCACCAGCTTGAAGAAGACCAGATTCACCACTTCCGGGACGTCGATGCCGGTGTCGAGCATATCCACCGAGATGGCGATATGCGGCGCCTTGTCCTTGATCGAGAAGCGCTCGATCAGGGTCTGCGCGTACTCGGTCTTGAAGGTGATCACGCGCGCGAACTCGCCCTTGAAGTGTGGATAACTGGCGTTGAAGCGCTCGGCAATGAATTCGGCGTGCGCCTGGTTCTTGGCGAAGAGGATCGTCTTCCCCAGCCGGTCGCCGCCGGCGACGCTGACGCCGCGTGTCATCAGGTGCGCGAGGACCTTGTCGACGGTATCGCGGTTGAACAGCCACTTGTTGACCGCCTCGGCCTCGACCCGGTTGGGAACGACGCCCTCTTCGTCCCATTCGAGCGCGTCCCACTGCTCCTGCTCTTCCGCCGCGAGGTCTGCGTACTTGATGCCGTCGCGCTGGAACCTGAGTGGCACCGACACCGCTTTCGGCGGCACCAGGAAGCCGTCGCGCACCGCTTCCTCCAGCGAATAGACATCGGTCGGCACGCCGTTTTCGAGGTCGAAGAGGCTGTAGGTATTGCGGTCCACCTCGTCTTTCGGCGTCGCCGTCAGCCCGACCAGCAGCGAGTCGAAGTAGTCAAAGATCGCGCGATACTTCTGGAACACCGAGCGGTGCGCCTCGTCAATGATCACCAGATCGAAATGCCCGACGCCGAAGCGGCGCTGGCCGCCCCCTCCGCCCCCTCCGCCCCCTCCGCCCCCTCCGCCCCCGCCACGCCCGGCGCGGTCCGCAGCAAGCTCGTCGATCAGCCCCATCATCGTCGCGTAGGTCGAGACGAAAACGCGCCCTTCGGCGTAGCGGTCGCTGACCAGGTTCACCGGCGACGCGTCGGGCAGGTGGTGCTTGAAGGCGTTCACCGCCTGCTTGACCAGCGCCACGCGGTCGGCGAGGAACAGCACGCGCTTGACCCAGTTGCTGCGCATCAGCAGGTCGCAGAGCGCGATCACCGTGCGCGTCTTGCCGGCGCCGGTGGCCATCACCAGCAGCGCCTTGCGCTCATGGTCGCGCTCGAAGCTCTCGGCGACGCGCCGGATGCTGCGCTTCTGGTAAAAGCGTTCGACGATCGCCCCGTCGATCGTCGCCGAGGCCAGCGGCTGGCGGGTGCTGCGCCGCTGGATCAGCAGTTCCAGCTCAGGCTTCTTGCAGAAGCCCTGCACCGCGCGCGGCGGATAGTGGCTGTCGTCCCAGAGCCAGTGCTCGTAGCCATTCGAGTAGTAGATAAGCGGGCGCTGGCCAAATTGCCGTTCCAGGCAGTCGGCGTACAGCCGGGCCTGTTGCTGGCCGACGCGCGCATCGCGGCGCGTGCGCTTGGCTTCAACCAACCCCAGCGGCTTGCCATCGTCGCCCCACAGGACGTAGTCGACAAAACCCCTGCCCTGGCTGTTGGGCATGCCGCTGACCTCGAACTCCCGGTCCCGTGCTTGATCCAGTGGCCAGCCGGCCTCCTTGAGCAGCAGGTCAATGAAGTAGTCGCGCGTCTCGGCTTCCGAGTAGTCGTGCGTATCGGGTTCGGCCGCCGCAGCCTGCTTCGCCGCGGCGACTTCGGCGCGCAGCCGCGTCAGCTCGTCGTCGAGCGCGTTCCTGTCGGCGAGCAGCAGGGCCAGCTTCTCGTCGCGCTCGTGCAGTTCGGCTTCCAGGCGCTGCAGGGTTTCGGCGCTTTGCACGGATTCGGGTGCCGACGCGGCGGCGGGTCTGGGCAGCGCAGCGGCATCGAAAACCAGCCCCGGCGCCGGCCTTGCCGCACGGCCGTAGGTGCGTGCCAACCAGAAAGCGACATGAAACAACTCGCGCACGGCGACCAACGCGTCTTCCGTCGGGATGGTGCGCGAGCCATGGACCGCGCGGTTGCCGAGTGTGACGATCACCCGCGCCTTGCTGAATACCGCTTCGCCCGCCGTCTGCCTGAAGCTCGGCTCGTGGATCAGTGCCGAGATCCTGTCCTGGTACGGCAGCTTCAGGGTCGCGTCGTGCTTGTAGGCCCAGGCGACCGCCAGTTCGAGCGTACGGCGGGCGTAAAAGCAGGTGCTGCGTGGGTCGGTGTGCACCGCGTGCTCGGCCCGTGCGGCGGCGTCGAAAACCGCCGGCCATTCGCGGTCGAGAAAAGAGAACTGGCTCACGGTGGTATCAGCCCTTTCGTTTCAGGCCGCGGCGGGCGGCAGGTCGGCGTTCAGCAGTTCGACGTAGCGCCGGTAGCTGAAGACGCGTCCCCGCTGGCGTTGCGTCAGTTCGGCGACGATCCCGAGCGCGCTCAGGTGGCCGAGCGACTTGTTCACCGTCGCCGCCGTCAGGCCGGCGGCCTTGACCAGTGCTGTCGACGTCGCCAGCGGCTGGCGCTGCAGCGCCTGGTGCACCGCCAGCGCGGAGGTTGCGGCGCGGCCCAGCGTCGCGATGCGATCGCGGTCTTCATTCACCAGCGCCAGCAGCGCGTGCGCCGTGAGCAGTGCCTGTGCGGCGCTGGCCTGCACGCCCTCGGCGAAGAAATCGAGCCAGCGTTCCCAGTCGCCGCGCAGGCGAACCTCGTTCAGCAGCTCGTAATACAGCGCGCGGTGCGTCTTGAAGAACAGGCTGGGGTAGAGCAGCGGCTCGCTCAATACGCCATCGGCGACCAGTTGTACGACGATCAGCAGCCGCCCGATGCGACCGTTACCGTCGAGAAAGGGGTGAATGGTCTCGAACTGCACGTGCGCCAGCGCCGCCTTGAGTAACGGCGAGGTGGGCTCGGGGTCGTCGTTGAGAAAGCGCTCGAAAGCGGCAAGGCACGCGGGCAGCGCGTCCACCGGCGGCGGCACGAACGCGGCATTGCCCGGCCGCGTACCGCCGATCCACACTGCCGAGCGGCGGATCTCGCCGGGCGCCTTGCCGCGCCCGCGCGGATGGTCGAGCAGCACCGCGTGCATCTCGGCGAGCAGCCGGCTGCACAGCGGCAGGCCGCCTCGCAACAGCGCCAGCCCGCGCTCCAGCGCCGCAACGTAGCGGCTGACCTCGTGCGCGTCGTCCAGCGGCACGCCGGGCTGCTCGTCGATCTCGAACAGCAGCAGGTCGGCCAGCGAGGATTGCGTGCCCTCGATCTGCGAGGACAGGACCGCCTCCTTGCGCACGAAGCTGTAGAGCAGCAGCGCGGCATTCGGCAGCAGCGCGGTGATCGCGTCCAACCGCCCGAGCGCGACCAGCGCATCATCGAAGCGCCGCCGCAATGCCGGCGTCCACGCCAGCGGCGGCTGCGGCGGCAGCGGTGCCGGGACGAAGGCCTGATAGGGCTCGTCGGCCGTCGAGAGCGTGACGTACTGGCCGGGCGGCGGTCGGTGCATTACTGTGGAAGTCGCGTACGCGACTCACGAATCTCCCTTCTCCCCTTGCGGGAGAAGGGTCGGGGAAAGAGGGGGGCGGTCATGACCGTTAGCGCGAACCTGAAATAAGCGTTGCCGTTATTTTAGGATGTGACGGGAAAATAAAACAGGGCGATTTCTACTTGCAGGCTACAGTTCGCCGCGGAAGGCGCGGTGCTGGAGGGAGGCAAAGAGCGCGTCGAGTTCGCTGAGGGACGCGCGGTGGCAAGACCGTAGTCTTTGCACCGCTAAAACCTGGCAAGCGAATTCCCGTTGGAGGCCAAGAGGTGGAACGTAGACCGGCAGTTCCCGAATCTGCCCTTGAAAGAGATTCGCTTGACTCGATGCGTTGGCACGACGAAGCATGCGAGCCTTCAGCGCGGGCGTGCGAAGGTAGTGTTCAAGGAATTTCTGGCCGACTCTGCTGGCATTCGGCCGAATCAGCGCCGCGCTACGAACCAAAGAAAACTTCTCTGCCGTTTCGACAGAAGCCACACGGCCAATGGTGCCTGAACAGGAAATAAGCACGTCACCCGCTGATGGATCACACCTTCGACTAATGCGCTCGTATTCATCGGCGCCAATGTAATCAACATTCTCAAAATCCAGATAGCCATCGCGAACATTCCGCGCGGAGAGAAGCTTTATGCCTGTCGTCGTTCGTCGTGGCGTGAGGTGTTCTCCGTCAGTAACCTGTTCCGCTATCTCTCCGATGGTCTCTTTCGGCCACGCCTTTGGATTCAAAGTGGGGTCGCCGAACATGTCGAGGAAGATGGATTGGGTGAGGGTGTCGAACCGGGCGAGTGCGGCGCGGCGCTTGGCCCGCAGAGCGTCCGCTTTGTCCAGGATCTCTGCAATCCGTCGCTGCTCTGAAAATGACGGGAGCGGGATCTCGAGTGCCTTGAGTTTTCCGAGGTATACCCCCGCCTGTGAGGATTGATTGGACGCGCGCGACAACTGGTCCTGGAACTCCCGGCTTTGGGAGACGTGATAGAGGAATCGAGGACAAAGATAGCCGTGCCTCGGGCGAACTACCGCCACGCTTCGTTGAAAAACAAGCGGACGCATTTCGTCGACAACCGCTGCGCGACCGATAGTCCCAACGATTGTCAGCAGCACATCTCCGACCGCCAATGAAAGGCGCTTGCGGAAACCGTCGTACTCGGCGACCGATGTGTACCGATTAGTCTCAAAGTCGAGTCTGCCGCCCTTCACATTCTGAGCGCTGAGGACTGGTACGCCAGCCTCTGTTCTGACCGGCGAGCCGTGAGTGCCATCGAGCACGAACTCGGTGACCTCTTTGAGGCGGGCCTTGCTCATCCCAGCATCCCGGCCAACTCCTTCATCCCCCGCTGAATCTCCTCCTCGAGCGTCGCCAGTTCAGCCAAGATTTCCTTCGGGGCCCTGTACACGACCTCCTCGTGCACCACTTCCTTGTAGCGGTTGAGCGACAGATCGTAACCCTGCGCAGCGATTTCGGCCTTCGGCACGCAAAAACTCTGCGCGGTACGCGGGCGCTCGCGCTCGGCGCCGTTGCGCTGCACCCAGCGTGCCAGCGCATCGGGCAGGTTGTTCCTGCCGTGCTCGTCTTCAGCAAGCGCGCTGCGTGGCACCGGCCCGAGCTTCTCTTCGCCCAGTAGCGGCGTGCGCTTGTCGTCGAGGCTCCAGCCGTCGGCCTGGACTTCGTAGAACCAGACGCTGTCGGTGCCGCCCGAGTCGGTGCGGGTGAACAGCAGGATCGCCGTCGACACGCCGGCGTAGGGCTTGAAGACGCCGCCGGGCAGCTTGACCACGGCGTCGAGTTTCTGCTCTTCGACCAGCATCCGGCGCAGTTCCTTGTGCGCCTTACTCGAACCGAACAGCACACCGTCGGGGACGATCACCGCGGCGCGGCCGCCGGGTTTGAGCAGGCGCAGGAAAAGCGCCAGAAAGAGCAGCTCGGTCTTTTTGGTCTTGACGATCTGCAGCAGATCCTTGGCGGTGTTCTCGTAGTCGAGGCTGCCGGCGAACGGCGGATTGGCCAGCAGCAGCGTGTACTTCTCCTCCTCGCCGGCGTGGTCCTGCGCCAGCGAGTCGCGGTAGCGGATGTCGGGGTTGTCGACGCCGTGCAGCAGCATGTTCATGCTGCCGATGCGCAACATGGTGTTGTCGAAGTCGAAGCCGTGGAACATGTGGTGATGGAAATGCTCGCGCAGCTTCGCATCGTGCAAGGCGTTCGGGTGGCGCTCGCGCAGGACCTCACCGGCCGTGACGAGAAAGCCGGCGGTGCCGCAGGCCGGGTCGCAGATCACGTCGCGGGGCTGCGGCGCAGTCAGCTCGACCATCAGCCGGATGATGTGGCGCGGCGTGCGGAACTGGCCGTTCTGACCGGCGCTGGCGATCTTGCCAAGCATGTACTCGTAGAGGTCGCCCTTGGTATCGCGGTCTTCCATCGGCACGGCGTCGAGCAGGTCGACGACCCTGGCGAGCAGCGCCGGCGTCGGAATGGTGAAGCGCGCGTCCTTCATGTGCTGCGCGTAGGTCGAGCCGTCGCCACCGAGGGTGCGGAGATAGGGGAAGACGTGCTCGGCGACGACGGTGAACATCTCGGCCGGCGCGAAGTGCTTGAAGTGCGACCAGCGCAGGTGTTCGTACGAACGCCCGCGGCTGTCGGTGCCCTCGGGGAAGACGCGCCGCGCCAGCGGGCGCTTGAGTCGCGCCGACTTGTTCTCTTCGAGCGTGTGCAGGTCGTCGAGGCGACGCAGGAAGAGCAGGAAGGTGATCTGCTCGATGAC
Organism: Accumulibacter sp.; assembly: GCF_032229525.1. Taxonomy (GTDB): domain Bacteria; phylum Pseudomonadota; class Gammaproteobacteria; order Burkholderiales; family Rhodocyclaceae; genus Accumulibacter. Next base: position 7,510 of record NZ_JAVTWB010000035.1, read on the forward strand.
CTCCAGCGGGTTGGAGATGCCGCCCGACCAGAAGGCGTTCCAGATCTGGTCGATCTGGCTCTTGATGTTGCCGGTGATCATGCCTTCGTCCCTTTTGGTCAGGTATTGCTGCGCGGGTTGAAGCTCGCTCGTTCAGGAGATGCGGTGATGGTTCACACCACCGGCTTCAGCTCCACTGCCCTGAGGTACTCGGCAAACAAGCGATCCTCAATGGCATGGCCGCCGGCCAGCGGTTTGGCGAGAATTTCTGCCTTCCCGAGCTTGTCGAGCTTGTCGAGCAAGACACGCAGCCGGGCGACCGTCCCGCCTCATCGCGGTCACTGCCCGATCAGTTTGTCCAGGATCGGCTCCAGCCGCGCTTCGTCCAGCCGTCCCAGGCGACTGCTGTCGAAGCGGCCATCACCACCGATGACCACGGTATAGGGCAGCGCCTTGACCTGCAGCCCGGGCGTCTGGCTGGTTTCCTTGCCGCCGACCAGCAGCGGATACGACACCGGTGTGGATTTGACGAAGGTCCGCATGTTGTCGACTTCGTCGATGCCGATGCCGATAAACTGCACGCCCCGCGCACCATAGCGACTTTGCAGGCGTGAGAATGCCGGCATTTCCTCGACGCAGGGTTTGCACCAGCTGGCCCAGTAATTGACCACCAGCACCTTGCCGCGCCACTGCGCCATCGCTTGCGGGCGCCCGTCGAGATCTTCGAGGGTCAAGGCCATGATCGCGTCGACCTCGGCCTGTGCTTCTGCCGGTGACAGCTGCGGTGCCGAGCGCAGGCTGGCAGGAATGGTGTCGCCGGGCGGCAAGCCGCCAAGGACAAGGACGCGGTAGGCGAGCAGTGCGACCGTGGCAACGGTCAGCACGCCGGCGAGCACCGCTACCAGCAGCGCGCGCTCCCGCTTCACGACCTACGCTCGTGCTTCATTTCGCGCGCCGCCGCGCCATCGCTTTCAGGCAGACGACAACGAACATCAGGCCGCCGATGACAGCGATCAGGCCACCGAGGCCCATCATTCCCATGCCGATTTTCTGCGGCAGCGTGGTCAGCATCTGCTCGGCACCGGCGACCTTGCGCTGCACGCCGTAGCCGCCCGACCAGGCCAGACCGAGGACGTGAATCAGCTGCCCGCCGCCGTAGACGTAAGGCTGCCAGAGCGCCATGCGGCCATCGGCCGAGCCGAATCCGAGGCGCGGTAACAGCACGTAGGCCAGCCCCATGAAGGCCAGCGTCACGCCGACCGTCGAGCCATGGTAGTGCGCCGGGATGACGACGTTGACCCCCTGGATCATGTAGCCGAGGACGCCGCCAAGCGCAAACAGCGTGAACGAAGCGACAAAGGCCGACTTGGCCGGCGCTGCGGGCAGCGTCCGCACGCCCCACAAGGACAGCGCGCCGAGCAGGATCACCGGCCCCATGTAGGGATGACCCCACTTCATCAGCTTGGCGAACAGTTCGACGTGCGGCAGCTCGCCGACCGGCAACAGCAGGTAGATTGCCGGCACCGCCAGCAACGGCAGCGCGGCAACCAGGAAGAGCACCGACACCGCCCGTGGCGACGCCGCCGACGGACGACCGAGCTCGGCGGCGATCCACAGCCAGGCGACGACCATCAGTAACGCGTGCTGGAATTGCAGGGTGTGCCCACCACCCCAGAACATCACTTCGTAATAGATCGTTCCCTCGACCTCGGGCACCAGCGACCACGACCAGTAGAAGGCGGCCAGCGCCAGAAAGGCCGCCAGCGCGCCCAGAGAAGCACCGAGGCGAAGCGGCTCGCCAAGCAGACGCACAGGCCAGGTGGTCACCAGCGCACGCATCACCGCCAGGCTCATGCCGGCCCCGAAGATCCACAGCGAGGCAAAGAACAGCGGCTGCTTCAACACCGGGATGTAGTTGTTGAGCACCGGCTCGGCACCGGGAAAGAAGGGTGAGATGGTCATCAGCGCGGTGCCCAGCGCGGCCAACCCGAAGCCGCTCCAGCCCAACCACGCCAGGCCACCGCCACCCACCGCAGACCAGATGACAGCGGCAAAGGCCATGAACCACACCGCCACCGACAGATCGACGTGCACCACCAGCGCCGCGCGGAACATGTCCTTGAGCGGAAAAACGTCCTGAATGCCGGGCGTCCGCGATAAGACCAGCAGCACGGCGAGCAAGCCCGAACCGATCAGCGCCATCACGCCCAGCCACAACCAGGCACGCGCCAGGCTGACCGGCGTTCCTGAAGAGATTGCCGGCGCCACGGACGCTGGCGAAGTAACCGTCACAGCTTGCGAATTCACACTTTCCTCACGCAAAAAAATCGGGTGAGTATACGGCCAGGCCACTCAATATGCCAAACGACCTGTCGCGCGGAACAGCTCATGACACCGCGCCGGCAAAACCGCATGTCATTCCTCTGAAAATTACCAGGTAGCCAGGCAGCACTTCGCAACAAGGGTGTTGAGACCGGCTTGCCCGATGCCGGAACACATGCGAATATTGGCGTCCCGCTTCTGAGCAACCATTTTCGGAAACCGCCCATGCACCTGGCTCAACACGGCCTCAACATCGAAGCGCTGCTGGCGCACGTGCCGCTGTTCAACGAGCTCGAGAAGGAAGAAATTGCGCGTCTGGCGCGTGGCACACGGGAAATCAATGCTGCACGTGGCGACATCCTGTTCCACAAGGGAGACACGCCGACCGGCTTCTATCTGATTGTCTACGGGCAGGTGAAGCTGGCATTCACCTCGCCACAAGGCGGCGAAAAAGTGGTGAACATCGTCCCGCAAGGTCAAACCTTCGCCGAAGCCGTGATGTTCACCGACAAGCCGTTCATGGTCTATGCGCAGGCGCTGGCCGACTCGCTGGTGCTGCACATCGCCAAGGCAGCGATCCTCGACGAACTCGACAAGGACCCCAAGCTCGGCCGCAAGATGATTGCCGGACTGTCGATGCGTCTGCACCAGTTGATGAACGATGTCGAATCGTACTCGCTCGATTCCGGTCGCCGGCGGATCATCGGCTATCTGCTGCGCGATCATCCAGACGACGACGGCGAATCGATTACGGTCACCCTGCCAACCAACAAGGGCGTCATCGCCTCGCGCCTCAACCTGACGCAGGAACACTTCTCCCGCATCCTGCATGAACTCTCGGAAAAAGGGCTGATCACGGTTGAAGGCCGAAAAATCCATATCGCCGACGTCAAGAAATTGCGCGCCTATGATCTCTGAAACCTGCTGCACCTAAAAGAACACTACTGGGAGACACCAAGAATGGCATTGGAAACCGAGATCAAGCTGAGCCTGCCGGCAAGCGCCACCCGCCGCCTGCCGGCACACCCGCTGCTGGCCGACAGCAAACCGCTGCGGCAGAAACTGGTCAATACCTACTACGACACCCCCGACCGCCAGCTTCAGAAAAAGCGGATTGCCGTCCGTCACCGCCACAAGGGCTCGCTCTGCTTGCTCACCGTCAAGAGCGAGGCCCCGGCCCCCGGTGGCCTGGCACAGCGCAATGAATGGGAGGTTGCCAGCCAAGCGGGCGAGTTCGATTTCTCGCACGTTGACAATCCGAAACTGCGCCGCTTTCTCGAAGCGGCAGCGCCGCAACTGGTACCGGTGTTCACCACCGACTTCACGCGTGCTTGCTGGATCCTGACACCGCAGGAGGGAACGCGTATCGAGGTCGCACTCGATCGTGGAACGATCACCGCGGATGGCCGTCAGGAGACCATCTGCGAAGTCGAGCTCGAACTGCTCGAAGGAAGCGTCGCCGACCTCTTCGCCATCGCGTTGGCCCTGCAACACGATCTGCCGTTGCATCCCGAAAGTCCCAGCAAGGCCGAGCGGGGCTACCGGCTGGCTGCCAATACGCCGTTGACCGAAACCAAGGCCGGTAGCGTGCAGCTGGAGTTGGGCATGACCAGCATAGGGGTCTTCCGCAGCACGGTTGTTTCCTGCCTGACGCAACTGCAGGCCAACGAGCGCGGTGCCCGCGAGACCAACGACCCGGGCTTTGTTCATCAGACGCGCGTGGCGATGCGCCGCCTGCGTTCGGCGATCCGACTCTGGAAACCGCTGCTGCCGGAGGACTACGTCAGCAACTTCGACCCGCGCTGGCGTACGCTGGCCAATCAGCTCGGCGACACGCGCAACTGGGACGTCTTCATCACCGAGATCCTGCCGCCGATCAGCAAGGCCTTTCCGGATCACCCGGATGTCCAGCAGCTGGCCAAGCAGTCCACCATTCAGCTCGCCAGCTGTCGCAAGGCCGCGCAGGCGGCGCTGGCATCGCCCACCTACTCGCAGTTGCTGCTCGAGTTTGCCGCCGCCACCCTGAGCCTGCCCGAGAGCAAGAAGCCGCCAGTTGCGCGTTTTGCCCCTCGCTCGCTGAAAAAGCGCGCCAAACGTGTCGCCGAGCTGGCGGCACTGACCAAGGATTCGCATCCGGAAGCCCGTCACGACCTGCGCGTCGCCCTGAAGCGGCTACGCTACGCGCTCGAGTTCCTGGCCCCACTGTTCCCGGCGCGCAGCATGCAGCGCTACCTGCAGAGTGCGACGGGCCTGCTCGACCTGCTCGGCCGGATGAACGACCTCGTGGTGGCCGAGCAGCTGGTCGTGCAGGCACTACCGGGACGGCACAGTGAACTGGTCCGTGCCTGGCTGGCCGGACGCAGCGATCTCATGCTCGGTCAGCTCGACGGGCTGTTGGGCGAGTTCCTCAGCCACCCCGCACCCTGGGACCACGGCTGAACGAGGCCGCACGCCGGAGGACTGGCGCGAGCCAGCCCGGCCAGCCGGGCGGTGCCGCGTCAGCGCGACCGGTAGCGGCGAGCACGCACGCCGGCCTGTGCCGCATAACCCGCCTGTGCCGACCTGCGCCCGCCGCCGCTGACCACCCCCTGACGCCATGACCCGATCTGCGCCAATCCTCAACGCTGGAAGAACCGTCATGCTGGCGCTGCTCGCGCTCGTTCTCGGCGGCCTGCCGCCAGCCTGCGCGACGGACTTGCCCAGCGCCGTCAGTCACGCCCTGCAGCAGGCAAACATCCCGGCGCAGTCGGTCGGCATCGTCGTGCAGGCGGTTGATGGCGGTGCCCCGCTGCTCAGCCACAACGCCCGGCAACCGCTGAACCCGGCCTCGGCAATGAAACTGGTAACCACTTACGCCGCGCTCGAGATACTCGGACCCGCCCATACCTGGCGCACCGAAATCCTTGCCGAAGCCAGCCCCGCCAACGGCCGGGTCGACGGCAACCTGTATCTGCGTGGTAGTGGCGATCCCAAACTCGCTCTGGAACAATTCTGGCTGTTGTTGCGCCAACTGCGCAGCCATGGGGTAAGCGCAATCAACGGCGACCTGGTGCTCGATCGCAGCGCCTTTGCGCTGCCCACGCACGATCCCGGCGAGTTCGATAACCAGCCGTTGAGGCCCTATAACGCCGGTCCCGACGCCCTGCTGGTGAATTTCAAGAGCCTGCGCTTGCTGCTGCAGGCAGACACGGCAAGCGACGCCGTCCGGGTGGTCGCCGAAACCCCCAGTGAAGGCTTGCGCATCGACAATCGACTGAGCCTGGCCCGAAGCGCCTGTGGCGACTGGCGCGAACAGATCAGACCGGTGATCAACGGGCTGACCATCGAACTCAACGGCAGTTTTCCGGCTGCCTGCGGCGAGCAAGGCCTGAACCTGGCACCGTGGAGCGCCGATATGCAGGTGGAAAGCCTGTTTCGCGCCTTGTGGCGAGAGCTCGGCGGCAGCTTCAGCGGCCGCGTGCGCGAAGGCCGCACGCCGGCCAGCGCCCGCGTGCTGGCGGTTCAGGAGTCACCGCCACTCGGCGAGATCGTGCGCGACATCAACAAGTACAGCAACAACGTGATGGCCCGCCAGCTGTTCCTTGCACTCGACAGCGAGCGACCGGCGACAACCGAGGGTGCGCGCCGCCAGATCGCCGGCTGGCTGCTGGCCAACGGGCTGCAACTGCCGGAACTGGTGCTCGACAACGGCTCCGGCCTGTCGCGCAACGCGCGTGTTTCCGCGGCAGGCCTGGCGCAGCTGCTGGGCGCCGCCTGGCGCAGCCCGGTGATGTCGGAACTGATCTCCTCGCTGCCGGTGGCCGGGGTTGACGGGACGCTGCGCAAGCGCTTGAAGAACGGTTCGGCCGCCGGGCGAGCACACCTGAAGACCGGCTACCTCGAAGGCGTACGGGCGATTGCCGGCTTTGTGCTGGACAACAGCGGCAAGCGCTGGATCGTCGTCGGCCTGATTAACGACCCGAATGCCAGACTGGGTAAGCCGGCGCTCGACGCCCTTCTGCTGTGGGTAGCCAATCGTTGACCGCGCCCGCCGATCGGCTGACGGTCACACCAGGTAGCTCTCCCGCACCAGCGCCTCGAACTGACCTGCCGTCAGCGGCCTGCTGAACAGATAGCCCTGTGCTTCGTCGCAGCCCTTCTCGCACAGGAATGCCAGCTGCGCCTCGCTTTCGACACCCTCGGCGATGGTCCGCAGGCCGAGGTTGTGGGCCAAACTGATGATCGCCGCGACGATTGATTCATCATCCTGATCGGCCCCTATAGCGGCGACGAAAGAGCGGTGGATCTTGAGCTTGTGCGCATGGAAGCGCTTGAGGTCGCTCATCGACGAATAGCCGGTACCGAAGTCATCGATCGAGACGCGAACACCCAGTGCGCGCAGACTGGCCATCATCTCGATCGCCGCCCGAGGGTTATCCATGGCCACGCTTTCGGTCAATTCCAGGGCGAGATACTGCGCCGGCAGGCTCTCCTCGTCGAGAATCCGCGCCACCAACTGCGCCAGATTGGCCTGGCGAAACTGCACTGCCGAGAGATTGACGGCCACCGTCATCGGCACCAGGCCAGCTTCCTGCCAGGCCCGCATCTGGCGCACCGCCTCCCGCAGCACCCATTTGCCAATCGGTAGCATCAAGCCCGACTCCTCGGCGATGCGGATGAAGTCCATCGGTGCGACCAATCCCAGTTCGGGATGCTGCCAGCGCAGCAGCGCCTCGGCGCCGATCAGACCGCGATCTTCAAGCGCGAACTGCGGCTGATAGCACAACTGCAGTTCACCGTGCGCCAGCGCCTGGCGCAGGTCCTTCTCGAGTTGCAGCGTACGCGCCGAACGCTCCTGCATCTCGGCGGTGAAGAAACTGAAGGCGTTGCGACCGCGCTCCTTGGCGCGATACATGGCGGTGTCGGCGCATACGGACAGCGCATCCAGGCTGTCGCCGTCGGCCGGGTACATGGCGATGCCCACCGACACCGTGCAGGTCAGCTCGTGCTGCTCGACACGATAGGGGGCGACGGTGACTTCCAGAAGCTTGGTTGCGACGTGTGCGGCGCCATCGGCATCGGTATTGGGCAGGACAATGATGAATTCGTCGCCGCCCAGACGGGCAAGCGTATCGTCGTCGCGCACAGTGGCTCGCAATCGCTGTGCCACCTGAATCAGCAGCTCGTCGCCAATCCGGTGACCGAGCGAATCGTTCACCTGCTTGAAGCGATCGAGATCGAGGAAGATCAGCGCCAGCTGTTCACGCGCGCGGTGCGCGCGGCTCAGATCATGTCTGACACGTTCGCGGAGCAGCGTGCGATTGGGCAGCGAGGTCAGCGGATCGAAATGAGCCAGACGCTGGACGCTGGCCTCAGCCTCCTTGTGCTGGGTAATGTCGATGAAAGTGCCGATGTAGTGGGTCGCGACGCCGTCGCGGCCAACGCGGCTGAGCGTCAGCCACTCCGGATAAAGACTGCCATCCTTGCGGCGATTCCAGATCTCGCCATGCCAGTAGCCCTCCGCCTCAATCGACGCCCACATGCTGGCGAAGAAGGCTGCATCGTGCCGCCCCGAGGCGAGCATGCTGGGGTTGCGCCCCAGCGCTTCGGCCTCCTGATAGCCGGTAATTCGGGTGAAGGCCTTATTGACCATCACCATCTTGCAGGCACCATCGGTAATCATGATCCCCTCGCCGCCCTGCTCGAAGACCTGAGCAGCGAGACCGAGCTGGGCCGATGCCTGTCGTTGCGCGGTGATGTCGACGAACGTACCCAGGTAGCCGGTTAGCACGCCCTGCGGGTCACGCAGGACGGTCACCGCCAGGCGAACGGCAACTTCGCTGCCGTCCCGGCGCACATAGAGCATTTCGCGCTCGTCGGCTTCACCGCTGATGCGCGCCTTGACGACCAGCGCGTCGAAATCGGCTTCGACCTGGTAGCCGAGGGTTTTGCTCAGCGCGTCCGCCAGTGCCTCGAGCTGGTGAGCTTCGTGGAAGACGGTCGGCGTCAGCTTGCCGACCACTTCGTCCGCGACGTAGCCAAGTATCTCTTCGGCACCCGGGTTGAAGACCGTGATCAGGCCCTGCGGGTCGGTGGCGATGATGCCACAGGCGGCGCTGGCGAGAACCGAGGCCTTCAGCGACTCGCTGTCGCGCAGTGCATCCTCCGCGTGCCGGCGCTCGCCCAGCAAGGCGGTGTTTTCCAGCGCCACCGCCGCGCTCGCCGCCAGCGCCTGCAACAGACGCACATCGCCATCGTCGAAGCCGCCCGGCTTGTTGTGGATCTCGAAACAGCCAAGCAGTTCGCCATGGCGACTGATGATCGGCGTGTCCAGGAGGTTCTCAAAAGCCAGCGCCCGGCGAATCTCTGCTATGACGTAAGGATCGCTGCCGGCATCGTTCGAGAGGTAGGAGTGTCTGGTCTGCATGACCCTGCCCGGCACACCGTAGCCGGCGGAGAAGCGGTAATCGACCGGCGCCAGTTCACCGCCCGTATTGTACTCACTGAACACCATCTGCCCATCGCAAACGCGGGCAGCCGCTCCGCTCTCGGCACCGCTGAGTTTCATCGCGGCGGCAACCAGATGGCGGAAGATCACCGGAATATCCAGCTCGCCATTGATCTCCTGGCTGGCCGCCGCCATCAGCTCCAGTTGTTCGCTACGGCGCAACAGTGCCGCTTCGACCTGCTTGCGCGCGGTGATGTCGCGCGAGAGAACGACAAAGCGCGGCATCTCGCCGACCCTGGTCTGTTTTCGGGCAACCGACAGCTCGAACCACAATCGTCCCGTCGGCAGCAGCAGTTCATACTGCCGACCAAACGAGTGGCCTGTTTCGTGCGCCTCGCGCAAAGCCGCCTGGCAGGTGGTCGCCGCATCGGGCGGCAGGACATCGCGCACCAGCTGGCCGAGGAACGCCTCGGGCGGTGCCGCCAGCAAGTCGGTGCGACGGCAATGATAGTCGTGGCAGCGCCCGTCGAGGCCAACCTCGAACATCAGGTCTGGCACCGCCTCGAGCGTCGCTTCGAGCTGCGCGGTACGCTGTCGCACGACGCGCCGCAGGGTGATCGCCCAAAGCAGCAGCAAGGTGCCAACCGCAAGACAGGCCAATAGCGCGTAACCGAGATAGTGTGCATAGGGCGACGAAGTGAGCGAGGTCCCCATCCATCTATCGCGCAGTGTCTGCTTTTCGGCGGCAGTGACGCTGGCGAAACCGCGCTGCAACAGCGCCAGCGTCTCCCCATCGCCTTTGCGTACTGCCCGATGAAACTCGCCCTCGTACAACTGAAAGGCCTTGTTGAACAGGTCACCGGCATTGTTCAGATAGAGCAGGTAATTCGCTGGCGGGTCGTCAAGACAGAACACCCGCACCTTTCCCTCGATGGCCCCCTGCACCAGCGCCTGGTAACTGCCAAACGGTAGCACAGTGGAAATCCCGGCACTGGCAAGTTTCTCGACACAGGCATCGCCGGCCTTCACACCGATCAGGAAACCCCGCAAGGTAGCAAGATCGACGATGCCGCCAATGCTGGCGTGGGTATAGATCGAAACCGGGATCGGTTCGTAGGGCGGTGAGAAATCGAGTGTGCGATCCCGCTCCGGCGTCTTGAAGATGGTGTCGATGACGTCCGCCTGACCGTCTGCCATGCGCTGCTTTGCCATCGCCCATTCGCTGCCGCGCAAATCGACACGAACTCCGGTTCTTCTCTCCCACAGTCTCCAGGTGTCCACCAGATAACCGATCAATTGGCCGCCGGCATCACGAAACACGTACGGTGGATAGTTGTCGTCGGTGACTACCGTCAGCACGGCCCTGCTCGCCTTGGGCTCGGCGAGATCACCGGCACTGGCGCCAGCCAGCCCCACCAAAGTGGCAAGAACGACGAAAAGCGGGCGGAAACGGCGAAGAAAGCGCATCAATCGTGGCCATTGATACGGCTGATGCCTGAGGATAGCCGACAAGCCTGTCGGAACATGTGACATACCGCGCAAGCAAGCCGCGAGCGCTCGGGAACCGGCACCGTCAATATCCTTTGACATCATCTCCGGTAACTGTACGGGCATCAGTCGCTGTCGATCGGTCTG
>NZ_JAVTWB010000036.1:0-3049 GCF_032229525.1 Accumulibacter sp.
GTGGCACGGTACATCTTCGCTGTCGCGAACTGTCTGGCGATCAGGCGGTGATCGACGTCAGTGGTCGCAAACCGCCAGCACCCTGGGGCGAGTTGCCGGCCGCCGACGGGCAAGCGGGTCAGGACGGCGCCGCGGGAGTCGCTGGCGACGTTCGCATCGTCTGCCAGCGCCTGCTTTCGCCGCCACGGCTGCTGGCTTGCGGTTCGCCAGGCGGCGACAGCCAGGGTGGCGGCAAGGGCCTGCAGCCGGCGGCCCCGGCCGCCGCCGGTGACGGTGCGTTCAACAGCGGTAAGACGGGCGGCCGCTACGGTGGCCGCGTGCTGAAGAGAGTCGGCTGGTCCTATTTCCTTTCGGTCGCCTACGGCGAGCACGGTCACGAGGGTGCAATGGGCGGCGAAGGCTTGCCGCCTGGCCAGCCCGGTCGTGGTGGCGATGGCGGCAGCATCGAGGTGGCCTGCGGTGAGCCATTGCCAGCGTCGGTCGATACCTGCGTCGACCCCGGCGCGCCAGGTGTCTGTGGCGCCGCTGGCAAGGGCGGAAAAGGCGGCGATGGTGGCCTCGGCGGCTTGAATCGCCTCTATCGCTATCAGTGGTTCAAGAAGACTTTCGACCTGCCCATGAACGCGAAAAACGCCGAGGTGAAGGCGGCACTCAAGGCCTTCAAACTGTCATCGCGTGCGGCCTCGGGCCGCCCCGGCCCTGTCGGCAGCGACAGCACCGTCCAGTTAACGGCGGCCTCCGGCACGCCGGGCGTGGTGCGCTGTCAGTCAGGTCAAACGGTGGATCTGGCGCCCGATTTTGACGCCGATTTCCTCAGCCATGCCACGACGTGGGCGGAGCAGGCCCTGGACTGCGCCGAGGCCGGCGCGGCAGAGGCGATCGCTCGCTGGGCACTGTCGCTGTTGGACGCCGGCGCCGCGGCGGCCGATGCGCCAGCCCTGCGGCAGGCGCTGGAGGCGCTGCTGGCGAGGGTCCAGCCGTCGCCCGCGGACGCCATCGTGGTCCAGGCCTGACGCGCCGCACGCCCAGGGACAGTCAATTGCTCAAACTATTGCACACCGCCGATTGGCAGATCGGCAAGCTCTTCGGCCAATTCGAGCCCGACGAAGCGGCCTTGCTCGCTGATGCGCGCTTCAAGGCGGTTGAGCGACTGGCGAAACTGGCCAGCGAGCAGGATCTCGATCTGGTGCTGGTGGCCGGCGACGTTTTCGACGCCCAGGGTGTCGCCGACCGCACCATCCACCGCCTGTTCAACGCCATGGCGGGCTTTTCCGGGCGCTGGGTCATGCTGCCGGGAAACCACGACGCCGCGCTCTCCGAATCGGTGTGGACCCGTGCCGCACGCCTGAACGTGATCCCCGGCAATGTCTCGCTCTGCGTCACGCCCGAGCCTTTGATCCTCGACGCGCTCGGCGTCGCCCTCCTGCCGGCGCCGCTGACCCAGCGCAACACCTTCACCGATCTGACCGAATGGTTCGCCGCCGCCGAGACGCCGGCCGAGATGCTGCGCATCGGCCTGGCGCATGGCAGCGTGCAGGGCATTCTCGCCGAGGCGATCGATTCCGCCAACCCGATCGCCGCCGGCCGCGCCGAACAGGCCGGCCTGGACTATCTCGCGCTTGGTGACTGGCATGGCACCCGGCAGGTGGACGCCCGCACGTGGTACAGCGGCACGCCCGAAACAGATCGCTTCCGGGCGAACGACTCCGGGCAGGCGCTGCGCGTCGAATTGAGCGGGCCGGGCGCGCTACCCTTGGTGACGCCGGTCCGTACCGGCCACTACCGCTGGCAGTCGGACGCCCTGACGCTGCGCGTCGCCAGCGATATCGATCAGGCCCTGCAGCATCTTTCCGCCTTTGCCGCCGCCGACGTGGTGCAGTTGAGCGTTTCGGGGCAGACCGATCTGGCCGGGCAGCGGCGTCTGCAGCAGGCGATCGGACAAGCGCAGGGGCGGGTGCACAGTTTGCTGGCCGATCTTTCGGCGCTGCGCCTCGAGCCTACGGCCGAGGATATCGACGCCCTGCATGCCGATGGCTATCTCGGCGAGGTCATCGCCGACCTGCGTGCGGAGCAGCAAGGCCCCGATGCGGAGGTCGCCCGTGACGCGCTCACCCTGCTCGCCGGCTTTCTCGACGATCGGCGGGGAGGCGCCGCGTGAAGCTGACGCGCATTCGCCTCGAACAGTTCAGGCAGTTCCGGCAGCCGCTGGAGATCGGCGATCTCGATCCCGGCATCAACCTGTTCACCGGCCCGAACGAAAGCGGCAAGAGCACCATCGTCGCCGCCATTCGCGCCGCCTTCTTCGAGCGCCATCGTTCCGGCAGTGTTGATGACTTTCGCCCCTGGGGCGATTCGTCGGCGTCGCCGACAGTCGAACTGGAGTTCACCTTCGGCGGCGAGAACTACCGGCTCGGCAAGAGCTTCCTCGGCAAGAAGCGCTGCGAATTGCAGGCCGGCAGCCGACGGCTGGACGGCGCCGACGCCGAAGATTATCTCGCCCAGCTCCTGGGATTCCAGCACGCGGCCAAGGGTGCCAGCAAGTCCGAGCACTGGGGCATCCCCGGTCTGCTGTGGATCCAGCAGGGTGGCGCGCAGGAGGTCAGGGAAGCGGTGGGCCATGCCACCGACCACCTGCGCACGGCCCTCAACGAGTCGCTCGGCGAGGTCGCCAGCAGCGGTGGCGATGAGGTGATGGCCACCGTCGAGGCGGCGCGCAACGATCTGCTCACCCCGGCTACCGGATCGCCGCGCGGCCAGTTCGCCGAAGCGCTCAAGCGGGAAGCCGCGCTGGCGACCCTGGTCGGCGACGCCGACGCCGGCATCGCCGCCTACCGCCAGAAGGTCGACAGCTTCGGATCGTTGCGCCGCGAACACGCTGTCGATGAAGCCGAGCAGCCGTGGCTGCGCTTTCGCCAGGAGCACAAGGCGGCCAGCGACAAGCTGGAAGCGATCCAGCGCATCGAAGCAACACACACCGCCGAAAAGCTGCGCGCAAGCCAGGTCGAAGAGTCGATCAAACTGCGGCGCGGCCAACTCGAAGTCTTCGCTG
>NZ_JAVTWB010000037.1:0-14124 GCF_032229525.1 Accumulibacter sp.
GTGGTGGCATTGGCCGAGGCGGTCACGCCGGTTTGCGTGCCGACCGCGTTGATCGCGGCGGCGATGTTGGCACCCTGGCCAGCGGCATTGCCGCCGGCGGCGACCGCGCCAACGTTGATGCCGTTGATGCTGAAGGTGTTTGCGGCGACGGCCGCGAAGGTCGTCGCTGCCGCTCCGGTTACGGCATTGCTGTTGGCGGTGGCGGTGACGCCTGAATCGGCCGAGACGGCATTGATGGCCGTGGCGATCGAGAAGGCGCTGGCGGCGCTCTGCCCCGGGCTCGCACCGAGCGCCGAGGCGCCGACCTGGAAGCCATTGAGCGTCAGGTCACCGGCCGATAGCGCGGTGGTGGTTGCCGTGCCGGTGGTCGTCGCGGCGAAGCTGGTGCCCGAGCCGCCGAGGGCCGAGGCGCGTGCACTACCGAGCGAATTGATGGTCAGGCGATCGTTGGAGGTGCCGTTGGCACCGATCTGGAAGCTCTGCGAAAGGAAGGAACCATCGAGCAGCTTGGTGCCGTTGAACGAGGAATTCTGCGCGACGCGGTCGATTTCCTCGACCAGCGAGCGGACTTCCTGGTTCAGTGTCGTGCGGTCGGACGCCGAGTTGCTGGCGTTGCTCGCCTGGACGGCGAGTTCGCGCATCCGCTGCAGGTTGTTGCTGATCTGTTCGAGGTCGCCTTCAGCCGTTTGCGCCAGCGAGATACCGTCGTTGGCGTTGCGTGCGGCCTGGTTGAGGCCGCGGATCTGCGAGGTCATCCGGTCGGAGATGGCCATGCCGGCGGCGTCGTCCTTGGCGCTGTTGATACGCAGGCCGGACGACAGGCGTTGCAGGGAGGTCGCCAGAGAGGTCTGCGACATATTGAGGCTGCGCTGCGAGTTGAGCGACGCAACGTTGGTGTTGATGACTTGGGGCATTTTCCTTCTCCTATCACTGTGAGAATCAACTTCGGGTTTCGGCGGTCTGCCTGGAGAGGCTTTGGCCGGTCCATCCTGTGTGGCGATTGTTTCGCTGACAATTTTGCTTACGACCTGCCGCTGGAGAACTTGAGAGTTTTTTCCTTGGCTCTGTCGCGTAAGTTCTTTATCGGCAGCTGGGCCGCAAAGTTGAGGGCACAAAGTGGAAAACACTGCCTTGCGCGCCGACGGCGGCGCCGCAGTCTGTTTTCAGCGGCGTTCGCTGGCGGTTATAATTAGCGCAGTCGGCTCCGGATCAGGGTTTTCGCTGATCGCTGCCGACACGTAGGGTCGACTTCGCGGGCGATCAAGCCCGCGCGGACCCTTCCGCCACACCGCCGATTGTGAAAAGGCCGGCACACCGCCGGCTTTTTTTGTTTGCCCATGTTCGTGGATTGAAGATGCGGATTCTGCTCTGCAATGATGATGGCTATTTCGCTCCCGGCATCGAACACCTGGCGCGTGCGCTGTCGGAACTGGCGGAGATCACCGTCGTTGCGCCGGAGCGTGACCGCAGCGGAGCCAGCAATTCGCTGACGCTCGATCGCCCGCTGTCGCTCAAGCGCGCCGCCAACGGCTTCTATCACGTCAACGGCACGCCCACCGATTGTGTTCATCTGGCGGTGACCGGGATGCTCGACGGTTTGCCGGACATGGTCGTTTCCGGAATCAATATCGGTGCCAACATGGGCGACGACACCATCTATTCGGGGACCGTCGCGGCGGCGACCGAGGGTTTCCTGCTCGGCGTACCGTCAATGGCCATTTCACTGTGCAGCAAGACCGGCGAGCACTACGAGACGGCGGCGCGGGTGGCCAGTGAGCTGGTCGGCATGCTCGAAAGGCAGGCGCTGCGCGAGCCCGTACTGCTCAACGTCAACGTCCCCGACGTGCCCTGGGAGCAACTGCGCGGCACTGTCGTCACCCGCCTCGGCAAGCGCCACAAGGCGGAGCCGGTGGTGCGCACGCTGTCGCCACGTCATGAGACCGTGTATTGGGTCGGCGCTGCCGGCGCAGCGCAGGATGCGGGTGAGGGGACGGATTTTCACGCCGTGCAGAACAAGCAGGTTTCCGTGACGCCGCTGCAGATCGACCTGACCCACAACGCCCAGCTGTCGCTGGTGCGCGGCTGGCTGCTACAATGAACCGCGTTGTGGCCGGCGTCGGCATGACCTCGCAGCGCACGCGGACACGCATGATCGAGCGTTTGCGTGAGCAGGGCATCGAGGACGAAGACGTCCTGGCGGCCATCGCCGCCGTGCCACGACATGTCTTCGTCGAAGAGGCGCTGGCCTCGCGTGCCTACGAGGATACGGCGTTGCCGCTGGGCTTTTCGCAAACGATTTCACAGCCCTATGTGGTGGCCCTGATGATCGAGGCGCTACGTGCCGGTGGGCGCCCGTTGGGCAAGACCATGGAGATCGGTGCCGGCTGCGGTTACCAGGCGGCGGTGCTGGCGCAACTGACGGACGAGGTTTACGCTGTCGAGCGCATCGGGCCCTTGCTGGCCAAGGCGAGGCTCAACCTGCGCGCGATCAAACAAACCCAGGTGCGCTTGAAGCACGCCGATGGGCGGCTTGGCCTGCCGGAAGCAGCACCCTTTGACACGATCATCGTCGCCGCCGCGGCGCCGCGCGTGCCGCCAGCGCTGGTGCAGCAACTCGCAGCCGGTGGCAGGATGATCCTGCCGCTGGGCGGGGCGACCCAGGTCCTTGTCCTGATCGAAAAGCAGGGCGAGGCGGTGGTCGAAACCCGTCTCGATGCTGTTCGTTTCGTGCCGCTACTCACGGGAGTCGAATGAAGGATCAACGCTTTCTCGCCCGCTACGGGTCAGCACTGGTTTTGCTGGGCGCCCTCGTTGTCGCGGGTTGCGCCAGCAAATCGCCATCGTCTGTCAGCGACCGCAGCGCTTCGACCGCTGTCGTGGACAAAGACATGTACACCGTCAAGAAGGGCGATACGCTGTATTCGATCGCTGCCGAACATGGCGTGGACTTTCGCGAGCTGATCGTCTTGAACCGTATCGATAATCCCAATCGCATTCTGGTCGGTCAGTCCCTGCGGGTGCGGCCAGCGGGCTCTGCGGTTGGCGCCGGGGCAACGGTGGTGCGGCCGATCGACACCGCATCGTCGGTGGAGCAGCGATCGCTCAGCGCCAGCGGTGATACGCTGAAGCGCGAGCCGCTGGCCGGCAAGGAACCGTATTCCGAGCAGGCATTGGCGCGGGCTCAGGCACCCGCACCGGTGCAACACAAGACGGCAGAGCCGGCCGCCGCCGCTACCGCGGCCGCGCCCAGCACGGCAAAGCCGGCGGAGGTTGCGGCGGGGAGCGATGACGTGGCCTGGATGTGGCCGGCGAGTGGCAAGCTGGTCGGCACCTTCAATGAAGGCGGGGCCAAGGGGATCGATATCTCGGGCAATGCCGGCGAACCGGTACTGGCTGCCGGTGGCGGCAAGGTCGTCTATAGCGGTACCGGCCTGCGCGGCTACGGCAAACTGGTGATCGTCAAGCACAACAGCACCTACCTGACCGCCTACGCGCACAACCAGAGCATTCTGGTCAAGGAAGGCCAGACGGTCGCCAAGGGACAGAAGATCGCCGAAATGGGCAATACCGATGCCGACCAGGTCAAGCTTCACTTCGAGGTCCGGCGGCAGGGCAAGCCGGTCGATCCGCTCAAGTATCTGCCGCCGCGCTGACCGTCATGTCGGGGCCTTTCGATGCTGATTCCGACCGTCTCGAAGGCCATCTCGACGAGCCGGAGTTTGCCGTAGAAGAGCTGCTGCCCGAAGCAGAGTCCGACCCTTCGTGCCAGTCACCCGAGGCCGAGCTGCTCAATGACGTCACCCAGCACTACCTGAACGAAATCGGCGCGAAGCCGCTGTTTTCGCCGACCGAGGAGGCGGATTGGGCGCGCCGCGCGAAGGCGGGAGAGTTTCTCGCCCGGCAGAAGATGATCGAGCACAATCTTCGCCTGGTGGTGAACATCGCCAAGCACTACCTCAACCGCGGCATGGCCTTGCTCGACCTGATCGAGGAGGGGAATCTCGGACTGATCCACGCCATCGAAAAGTACGATCCCGAGCGCGGGTTTCGCTTTTCGACCTACGCCACCTGGTGGATCCGGCAAAGTATCGGGCGGGCGATCATGAATCAGTCGCGCACGATCCGCCTGCCGGTGCACGTGGTCAAGGAAATCAACGTCGTATTGCGCGCCATCCGCCATCTGGAGTCGGCCAATGGACGTGAGATCTGCGTCGAACAGATCGCCCATCTGATCGACCGGCCGGTCGAAGACGTGCGCCGCGTGATGGCGCTCAACGAACGCATCGCTTCGCTCGACGCGCCGTTGCAGATCGATCCCAGCCGGACCATCGGCGAGGTGATCGCCGACGACAGCCTGCTCGAGCCGGAGGATCTGTTGCAGACAACCGAGACCGGCGAGCTGTTGAGCCAGTGGGTGGGGCAGCTGGCGGAGAAACAGCAGCAGGTGCTGCGACGCCGTTACGGCCTCGCTGGCAGCGAAACCTGTACGCTCGAGCAAATCGCCGTCGACCTCAACCTGACCCGTGAACGCGTGCGCCAGATCCAGATCGAAGCGCTCGATCAGCTCCGCCGGATCATCCGACGCGGCGGTGTGACGCGCGACAACCTGCTCTAGGGCTTGGCCGCCAGCCGATTCTCGCGGACTTCGCGCAGCACTTCCGCCAGCTGGAAGACGGACATGGCGTAGAAGCTCGAGCGGTTGTAGCGGGTAATCACGTAGAAATTATCGAATCCGAGCCAGTATTCGGTCGCTTCGCCCGGCGTTACCAGGTCGATCAGTGCTGCTGCTTGATCCGCGTATTCGTCAGCGGCCGCGAACACGCCTCGCGAGGCCAGCTCTCTCACCGTCAGCACGGGTTTGATTCCGGCGGCGATCAGCGCCGCCGGATTGCCGTTGACGCGTGCCGGCACGGCTACCGGAGCGCCTTTCTGCCAGCCGTGCTCGGCCAGGTAGCGGGCGACGCTGCCGATGGCGTCGGCAGGACTGTTGCGCAGGTCGATGCGGTCGTCGCCGTCGAAGTCGACGGCGAAGCGGCGTTGGCTGCTCGGCATGAACTGCGGAATGCCCATGGCACCGGCGTACGAGCCATCGATGTCGAGCGGGCTGACGCCGTTTTCGCGTGCCAGCAGCAGAAACTGTTCGAGTTCGTTGCGGAAGAACTCGGCCCGTGGCGGGTAATGGAAGGCCAATGAAGCGAGCGCTTCGAGGACGCTGAAACTGCCCATGTTTTGACCGTACTCGGTCTCGACGCCGATGATCGCGACGATCACTTCCGGTGGTACGCCGTAGATCGCCTCGGCGCGTTGCAGGAGCGCGCCGTGCTCGCGCCAGAAGCTCTGGCCACCGGCTTGCCGGCGGCCATTGACGAAGCGCTGGCGGTAGCGTTGCCAGGAGCGCTGCTGGCTCGGAACGGCCGGTGGGCGAATAAAGCGCAGTACCGAGGCGTTCGGCTGGATGGCGGCGAACTGCTGCGTCAAGTGGGTGATATCGAAGCCATGCTGTTGGTGCATGTCGACGATGAAGGCCTGGACCGCGGGTTCTTCGCTGAATCCTGTCTTTGTCTGGGCGTGCAGGCATAGCGGTAGCAGGCCACTGAGCAGCCCGAACAGCAGGGCGGTGCGAATTTTCTTCAAGCTCGTTGTCTCCTTTGTCTCGTGATTGGCGGTAGTCGGTGTATGCATTGCTGCAGCAGGCGCAGCGCCTGAGCTTCGCGGTGGCCGTAGCGCAGGGCGGCATAATAGCCGGCGGCTTCACTGGTGAGCGCGGCAAGGTCGGGTTTCTCACGTGCCACCCGTTGCGCGAAAGCGAGCGGGCCTTCCCATCCGGCGCGGCTGATTCCCCGTCGTGCGAGCTGCGCGCAGTACGCCTGCCACGCGCGCTGCACCGGGTCGACTGCACGGCGTCGTGGCAGCGTCCAGAGAACGACGATCAACAGCGCCATGCCGCAGAGGACGGCCAGTGAGGCGGTCATGCTTTGCCAGTCGGGTGCTTGCCAGCCGAGCCGCGACAGGACTTCACGCTGGCGTTGCGGATTGTAACCGAGCACCCACTGATTCCACGCGTTGTTTGCGGCCTCCCAGCGGTTGCGCATCTGTCGCAGCCAGTCGGCGTCGAACTGGACGATGAGCGGCAAGGGCTCGCCTGCGGGAAGCGCAGCGACGATGCCTTGCTCGATGCGCGACGGGGCGACCGCCGCGGTGGGATCAAAGCGTACCCAGCCCTCTCCGGCGAGCCAGATTTCGGCCCAGGCGTGGGCATCCGACTGGCGCACCGTCAGATAGCCATCGACCGGATTGACCTCGCCGCCCTGGTAGCCAGCGACCACCCGTGCCGGTACGCCCGCCGCCCGCATCAGGAAGACGAAGGCCGAGGCGTAGTGTTCGCAGAAGCCGCGGCGGGTAACGAACAGGAACTCGTCCATCGCGTCGCGGCCGAGCAGCGGCGGGCGAAGGGTGTAATGAAAGTCCTCCTGGCGGAACATCGCCAGCGCGGCCTCGGCGATCTCTTTTGGGGGTCGGGAGGACCACTCGCTGGCCAGTGCGCGGGCGCGCGGGTTGACGTCCGCCGGCAGCGCCAGTGCCTGTTGCAGTGCGATTGGTGTTTCCGTCACGTTGGCGCGGTAGTCCGGCGAAGAGGTAAACGAAAACCGCGAGCGGACGCGCAGCGCTTGCCGGGACAAGGCTTCGAGGGTCGGCGCCAGGCTGCTGTCGGGCGGCAAGCTGGTTGCTACGTCGAGCGCCAGCAACCAGCGCTCGTTGCTGGCTTCGAGAATGCTGACGTAGGTGTACGATCTGCCGCTGCTCTCGATCACCGGAGCTTGCCGCGGCGAGCCGGCTGGCAGTGCGCGCGAGCGCCAGGTCAGTCCGTCGTATTCGTCGAAAACCGGGCCGCGCCAGTAAAGATCGGACTTCTCCGGCAGCTCGTCGGCGAAGCGGCTACGAAAGGCGATGGCGCCCGACTGGCTTAACTGGCTGATCGAGCCGGGCGACATCTGCTTGGGCAAGCCGCTGAGTCCGGAGTAGGCGTCCTGCGGCAATCCCCAGAGCGGGCCCGAGACGCGCGGGAAGAGCAGGTAGAGGATCAACATGAAGGGCAGTGCCTGGGCCAGCAACAGGCCCGCCTGGCGGGCAATGACGGTCATTGGCTGGCTGCCGCCATGCAGCCGGATCAGCGCCGCGGTGAGCAGGGCGATGGCGGCCAGCAGCCACAGCCCGGTGGGGATGCTCTCCGAGTAGAGATAGTGGGTGAGCAAGAGAAAATAGCCGAGCATGACGACCACCACCGCATCACGTCGGCGGTGCATCTCCATCGGTTTCAGGGCCATGAAGACGACCAGCAGGGCTACCCCCGCATCCTTGCCCAGCAGGGTGCGGAAGTGCCAACCGATGGCCGCGATGCTGCCGATCATCAGCACCATCAGCAGCGCGCGCGGCGGCAGCGGACGGCGCCCATGCCACAGCCAGGCGCGCCACAGCAGGGTGCCGCCGACGAGCAGCGAGAGCCACCATGGCAGGTGCCAGAAGTGTGGCCCGGCGGTTGCCAGGGCGACTGCCAGCAGCCACGGTACGCTGCCGTGGTCGAGGGCCACGGCGGGTCTGGGGCCCACTTTACGGCGCGCTTTCACCGTACAGCGCCAGCGTCTGCAGGCAGCTTGCCCGATGCCCATCGCCCTGCGCCGGCGCGATCCGTTTTCCGGGCAGCGCCAAGCCGTAGCATGCTTGCTGCTCGTCGGCGGCCACCACCCAGCCGGCGAGTATCGACAGGCGATCTTCCGGGTCGCCGTCGGCCGGGGTCAGGGACCAGTCGAGCCACAGTTCTTCGCTCGCGCCACCGGCGAACTGCTTGACCAGGTGCGGCTGGTCGTCGGAGCGGCGGGCCACTGCCTTCCAGGCGATGTGCCGCGTCGGGTCGCTGATCTGGCGTGGTCGCAAGCCGGCAAAATCTTCCTGCCCCTGGTTGCCGTGCCGGTGGTCGGCGTGGGCTGCCGCTGACGGCGCCGGCAGCGGCGTGCGAATCGGTTTGGGATAGATCACCACTGACCACACCGGGTAAGGATAGCTCCAGGCACGGAACAGGCCGAGCGGATAGCGCGTGCACAGCGTGATGCGACCCGGGTCGAGGCGGCCGCGGCGCAGCGTCGCCCACGGCACGGTGATCGTCGCCGTGCCTTCGGCCGGCAGGTCGGCGGTGACTACGGTGGCTACGCTGGCTACGGGCTGCTCCGCGAAGGAGAATTCCAGTGCGTGCCGCGATTGCCGGCGGGCGTTTTCGAGTTGCAGGGGAAAGTGCGCCAGGTCACCGGCAAAGACGGGCTGCGCACGGCCTGGCGTCAGGCGCAGGCCGAACAGATTGTAAAAGGTATGCACCATGGCGACGACGCCGACGCCGGCGAGCAGAAAGATCAGCGCGTGGCCGAGGCTGAGGTTGTAGTTGATGGCGCCGACCAGCATCACCGCCAGGACGATGGCGAACAACATGCCGGCGCCGGTCGGGATGATGAAAATCCGGCGTTGGCCGAGGACTATCGGTGACTGCCGGTCACGCGCCAGGCGAAACAGCCAGCGCTGGAACGCGTCGAGCAGAACCATCAGGCCAACGGTACGGCGCGAATCAGGGCGGCGATATCTTCTGCGCCGGCATGGCTGCCGCTGACCAGTCGCAGTCGGTGGCGGGCGACGGCAGGCAGGACGGCCTGCACGTCTTCGGGCAAGACCATCTCGCGGCCGCCGGTAAATGCCCAGGCGCGTGCTGCCGCGAGCAGCGACAAAGCGGCGCGCGGACTCAGCCCGTGCACCAGGCGCGAATCGTTGCGGGTGGCCGCGATCAGCGCTTGCAGGTAATCGAGCAAGGCTGGCGAGACGTGCACCGCGGCCGCCTGCTGTTGCAGCGCCGCGAAGTCCCCCGGCGCCAGGCGGGCAGCAAGTGTCGGCAGTTGTTCGCGCCGGCCACCGCCCTCGAGCAGCAAGCGCTCGGCGTCGTGGTCCGGATAGCCGAGTTCGATGCGCAGCAGGAAGCGATCCAGTTGCGACTCGGGCAAGGGAAAGGTGCCGATCTGGTTCGACGGGTTCTGCGTGGCAATGACAAAGAAAGGTTCCGGCAACGGCCGCGTTTCTCCCTCGGTGGTCACCTGCCCTTCCTCCATCGCTTCGAGCAGCGCGCTCTGCGTTTTCGGTGTGGCACGGTTGATCTCGTCGGCGAGCAGAACCTGCGAGAAGACCGGGCCGGGCAGAAAGCGGAAGTTGCCCGCTTCGCGGTCGAAGACCGAGACGCCGAGGATGTCCGCCGGCAGCATGTCGCTGGTGAATTGGACGCGGGAGAACTGGAAACCAAGTAGACGCGCCAGCGTGTGCGCCAGCGTGGTCTTGCCGACGCCGGGCAGGTCTTCGATCAGCAAATGCCCATTCGCCAGCAGGCAGCACAGGGCCAGTCGCGTTTCCCGGCTCTTGCCGAGAATGACCTGATTGGCCGCGGCAAGGATTTCGGTAACCGGGGATCTTGTGGTGGCGGGCAGCATCGCTTGTCGTCGTGGCGTAATTCGGACGATAATAAACCATCAGCGAATAACTCGTTTTCTCATGGATCCCGGCAGGCATGGCGGCTTCCAGCTGCGGTAGAGAGGCAATAGTGACCAGTACTGCATTCATCACCCACCGTGACTGCCACCTGCACGACATGGGTTCGTATCATCCGGAGTCTCCGGAGCGCCTGACCGCGATCAGCGATCATATGATTGCGCAAGGACTCGATTCGTATTTTGCCTATCACGATGCACCCCTGGCGGCCTTGCCGCAACTCCAGCGCGTGCATTCGGCCGCGCATCTGGAACGTGTCAAGCGTGCCTCGCCCGAGTTGGGCATCGTTCACCTCGATCCGGACACGGCGATGAACCGCCACACCTGGAAGGCCGCACTGCGGGCCGCCGGGGCAGGGATATTGGCGGTCGACCTGGTGATGGCTGGCGAAGCGCAGAACGCTTTTTGTGCCATCCGCCCACCGGGTCACCATGCCGAGCGTGCAGCGGCAATGGGTTTCTGCTTCTTCAACAACATCGCCGTGGCCGCAGCGCATGCGCTGGAAGCCCATAAACTGTCGCGCGTGGCGGTGGTCGATTTCGACGTCCACCACGGCAACGGTACCGAAGATTGCTTCAAGGGTGACCCGCGGGTACTGATGGTGAGCACCTTCCAGCACCCCTTCTATCCCTACAGCGGCACCGAAAACCCGTCCCCCAACATGCTCAACGTACCGCTCGGCAGGGGCGCCGACGGCGAGGAATTCCGGCGCGTGGTCAGTGAGCTGTGGATGCCGCGTCTGCGCGAGTTCAGACCGGAGATGATTTTTATCTCGGCCGGTTTCGACGCCCATTACGAGGATGAAATGGGCGGTTTGAGCCTGCTCGAGAAAGACTATGCCTGGGTGACCGGCCAGTTGACCGAGCTGGCCGACGAGTGCGCGCAACAACGAATCGTGTCCATGCTCGAGGGAGGCTATTCGTTGTCGGCGCTGGCGCGCAGCGTTGTCGCGCATCTGCGGGTGCTGGCTGACTTCTGAGTTTGGTTTGCCCGCCATAGAGGTCGCGCACCGTTCTACGGTGCACAGACCTTTTCATGGCCAAGGTGGTTGCCTTCAGTTAAAATCAACAGCTTGAATTCACCCGGCCGAGTCCTTTCGGTCACTTCTCGGGCGCCCACCCATGACCATGATTACTGGATCGATCGTCGCCATCGTCACCCCGATGCACGAGGACGGAAGCCTTGACCTGCCTGGCCTGCGCCGCCTGGTCGACTTCCATGTGCAGGAGGGTACCGACGCCATCGTCATTGTCGGTACCACCGGCGAATCGCCGACGGTAAACGTCGAGGAACACTGCGAACTGATACGTGTCACCGTCGATCAGGCGGCCGGCCGTATTCCGGTGATCGCCGGCACCGGCGCCAATTCGACCGCTGAGGCGATCGAACTCACCCGTTTCGCCCAGCAGGCGGGTGCAAACGCCGCTTTGTCGGTGGTTCCGTATTACAACAAGCCGACTCAGGAAGGGCTCTATCAGCACTTCAAGGCGATTGCCGAGGCGGTCGATATTCCCGTCATCCTCTATAACGTGCCCGGCCGGACGGTCGCCGATATGGCCAATGACACCGCGCTCAGGCTGGCCGAGGTGCCGAATATCGTCGGGATCAAGGACGCCACCGGCAACATGGAGCGAGGGACCGACCTGATCGCCCGGGCGCCAAAGGGGTTTGCCGTCTATAGCGGTGATGATGCCAGTGCCTGCGCCCTGATTCTGATGGGGGCCCAGGGCGATATCTCGGTGGTGGCCAATGTCGCGCCACGGCTGATGCACGAGATGTGCGCCGCGGCACTGGCGGGCAACGCCATCGTTGCCCGTCAACTGCATACCCGCTTGCTTGGATTGCACCACCATCTTTTCTGCGAGGCGAATCCGATTCCCGTCAAGTGGGCCTGCCACGAACTCGGCCTGATCGCGGCTGGGCTACGCTTGCCCTTGACGCCGCTATCGGCGGATTGTCACGAGCGGGTCCGTGCCGCCATGCGCCAGGCCGGCGTACTCGTCTAGATGCGGGGTTTTCAAATGAGTCCTGTCGTTTTGCGCTTCCGCCTTGCGGCTCTGTTCGTGGCGCTGCTGCTTGGTGCATGCAATGGCTCGATGCTGGAAACCAAGAAGATCGACTACAAGACGGCGTCGGCCAACAAGGTGCCAACCCTTGAGGTGCCACCTGACCTGACCTCACCGACACGGGATGATCGTTACGCGATTCCTGACACCGCTGGCAAGGGTACGGCGACTTACTCGGCGTACGCCGCCGAGCGATCGCCGCAAGCCAAGGCGCAGCAGCCGAGTGATGTCTTGCCGACGGTCGACAACGCGCGCGTCGAGCGCGCGGGCAACGAACGCTGGCTGGTGGTCACCGGCGCACCGGACAAGCTTTGGGGGCAGGTCAAGGATTTCTGGCAGGAAAACGGCTTTGTGCTCAAGCTGGACTCGCCCGATACCGGGGTGATGGAGACCGACTGGGCCGAGAACCGCGCCAAGATCCAGCAGGACTTCATCCGCAACATCCTCGGCAAGGTGATCGATTCGGTCTACTCGACAGCCGAGCGTGACAAGTTTCGTACCCGTCTGGAGCCAGGAAGAGCGCCGGGGACCACCGACATCTTTATCAGCCACCGGGGGATGTACGAAATTTTCGTTTCCGAAGGCAAGGATCAGACCAAGTGGCAGCCGCGTCCTGCCGACCCGGAACTGGAAGCGGAAATGCTGCGTCGCCTGATGATTCGTCTGGGGAGTGACGAGAAGCGCGCGACCGCGGCTATCCAGGCAGCAAAGGAAAAGCCGGCGGAGAGAGCCAAGTTGTCGCGCGCTGCTGACGGTGCCGGTACCCTCGAGGTGGATGAGTCGTTTGACCGTGCCTGGCGGCGTGTCGGGCTGGCACTCGATCGTGTTGGCTTCACGGTTGAAGACCGGGATCGCTCCCGTGGTATCTACTTCGTTCGTTACGTGGATCCGGAATTCGATAACGAGAAAGAGTCGGACGGTTTCTTTGCCAAGCTGAACCCCTTCAAGGGAAGTTCGACCGCCAAGCAGAAAATCCAGTACCGCATTTTCGTCAAGGACGCGGGTAGCCGCTCGACTGTTCAGGTGCTCACGCCAGAGGGTGGCATTGACAACTCCGATACCTCGAAGAAGATTCTCAATCTGCTCCACGATCAGTTGAAGTGATGCGTTTTGCATCGTTGGGCAGTGGCAGTCAGGGCAACGCCCTGATTGTCGACGTCGGGGAGACCAAGGTGATGGTCGACTGCGGCTTTTCCGTCAGGACCGCAACCCAGCGGCTCGCCAGACTGGGTACGGCTCCCGATGAACTGGCCGCGATCTTGGTCACGCACGAGCATGGTGACCATGTTGGCGGTGTGTTCGCCTTCGCCCGTCGTCATCAGCTCCCCGTTTACCTCACCCACGGCACGCATGCGGCGGCTGCGCGGGGCTTGACCGCCTTGCCGCAATGCCGCCTGATCGACGGCTACACGCCTTTTGCCATTGGTGGCCTCGAAGTCACTCCCTTTCCGGTGCCTCACGACGCGCGCGAACCGGTGCAATATGCGTTCGGCGACGGCAATCGCCGCCTTGGCCTGCTCACCGATACCGGTTCGATCACGCCACACATCGTTGACATTCTTGGTGCCTGCGACGCGCTGATGCTCGAGTGCAATCATGACCAGGATTTGCTCGCGGCGTCACGTTATCCGGCATCGCTCAAGCGGCGCATCGGCGGGCGTTTCGGCCATCTCGAGAACGGTCAGGCGGCGACACTTCTGCGCCAGATCGAGACCGGGCGCCTGCAACATCTGGTCGCGGCACATCTGAGTCAGGAGAACAACCGGCCGGAACTCGCTGTGCGGGCACTCGCAGCAGCGGTCGGCTGTAGCGAGGACTGGATTGGCGTCGCTGAGCAGGAGGGCGGTTTCGACTGGCGGCAAGTGAGCTGAACTACTCTCCGCAAATGGAGCGAAAAAAAGCCGGCTTGCGCCGGCTTTTTTCTGGTGCCTGAAGAATTACTTCTTCATTGCGTCCTTGGCAGCATCGGTAGCGCCCTGGGCAGCAGCGCCAGCAGCTTCCTTGGCAGCGTCCGTCATCGGCTTGCTGGCATCGGCCGGAGCAGCAGCGTCCGCCGGCTTGGCGGCATCGGCCGGAGCGGCGGTGGGCGCAGCAGCGGGTTCAGCAGCCGGAGCAGCGGCAGGCGCAGCGACCGGGGCGGGCTCAGGTGCAGCCATCGGCTTGGCTTCTTCTTTTTTGCCGCAGGCGGTCACGGCAAGCGCGAGCAGCGCAGCAACGAGCAGGGAGTGTTTCATATTGAGGTTCCTTATCGACATTGAAATGACTACAACGAGCTAGGCGCTCATTGGTTGACCGGAAAGCACATTGATCAACGCGTTATTTTAACATTGGTTTTCGCGGTCGATGCGGCATAATTTGTGCACTGCGGTATCGGTCGTCCGGGCGGTTGTCGCTCGGCGACGGCGGTGAGCGAGGTTGACGGACGGTCGCGGCGGGTAGGCGATCAAGAGGGTTGCGAAGAGCTCTGCGGCGATCTCCATCTCCA
>NZ_JAVTWB010000037.1:14224-17666 GCF_032229525.1 Accumulibacter sp.
CGGCGATCTCCATCTCCATCTGCTGCTGCCAGGGGGCGTACCACTTTCCCTGAAACCGCCTGGGCGGCGTCCGAGCCACCGCTTTACTGGCCGGCTGCGGGGAGGCCGGCGATGGTTACCAGCGGGGCAGGTGTTTAGTCGAGGGCCAAGCCTCGGCGCAAGACGAGCGGGTCTATCCAGCCGAGAGAGTAGGCGAAAAGCAGGATGATCAAGCCGACAAGCAGTACGCTTCCCAAGCCACCAATGATGACGTGGTCGGAGAAAGCCCGTCGCGCCCAACCTCTCAAACCGAGGTAGTCGGCAAAGGACAAGTGGTGGCCGGTTGCGCCAGCATCGCCGTCGTCGGCTTTGTCGATGAATCGCGCGTCACAGCACTTGCAGCGGTAGGGGGCCTGGCCCTTCAGACGAAGTGCCAAACCTTCCTTTGGGCCTTGACGCCGCGAACGGCGTACGTCATGCGAAAGACAGTTAGGGCAGCTCATGACAGGCAAGGCTCCAATGGGTGATCAGGCGGCGAGGCGACTATTGCTGATGGGTTGGCGAGCGACGCACGACATGAGGACCATACTACCGTCTGCGCTGGAAAAAAATGTGTGCGGTTTGTCACGGAAGCTGCCAGTTTCTCGGGATCGCTGTGGACGATTTGTTGCTGACCGACGGGCCCCTCCGGCGCGCGGCCGCCCGGGACGCCGCTGACCACTGACCACTCCCCCCGGCAGGCATGGAGTTCGCCGGTGCTACACTCGGCGGCATGCACGCGCCATCGCTCCTTGCTGCCGTGATCGCCTTGACGGCCGTCGAATCCACTGCGGGGGATTTTGTCGTCCGCGGCGACGTGATCTTGGGCTCCCGGTTTTCGCCCTATGGCGCTGCGTTTCCGCCGACCATCGTCTATGACCCGTTGTGGGCCTGTCTGTCCCCCCTGAGTTGCGCGGACTACGAACAACTGCGACGTTTCCTCGATCGTTACGAGCGCAACTACGGCAATCGCTTCACGGTGGACCCGCCGGCATTCCAGCCGCAGCCACCACGGCGCGACGTGCCACCGACGCCGGCAGCACACATTCAGCCGCGCTACCGTGATGCGAGCCAGATTCGGCCCGAGTTCCGGCAGGCCGAACCACGCCTCGATCCGAGTTCGGGGACCGGCAAGTAGTGAAGTAGGCAACGCCGCTGCAGGCAGCGGCTGGTCAGTTGGCCCGGCGAGCCCGTACCGCCGGCCCGCCCCGGCGCGGCAAGCCCCTCTCGGTGGGCTGCGCTATGCGACGACCACGGCGGTGCCGCTGGCCGACACCATCAGCATGCCGTTACTCTGGCCGAGGACCTGGTAGTCGAGGTCTACGCCGACCACCGCGTTGGCGCCCAGTTCCTCGGCGCGCTCCTGCAGTTCCCGCAGGGCGATGTCACGCGCCCGCTGCAGTTCCTTTTCGTAGGTGGCAGATCGGCCGCCGACCAGATCGCGAATTCCGGCAAACAGATCCTTGAACAGATTGGCGCCGAGGATCGCTTCGCCGGCGACGACGCCGTAGTAATGCGTGATCCGCTTGCCTTCAATGTGGTGCGTGGTGGTGACTTGCATGGGTCCTCCGGACGGGTGATGGCTCGGCGTGCTGGCGACGATTTCGCGTCAGGCGGTCAGCTCCGCTCGCTGACGCCGGCTGCCGCGAAGCTGGCCATTTCGTTGACGAACGCGGCGGCGGCGCGGACCAGCGGCCAGGCCAGCGCCGCACCGGTCCCTTCGCCGAGGCGCAGCCCCAGATCGAGCAGCGGCTCGGCCTGAAAAGCGCGCAGTTGTACCAAATGCCCGGGTTCGGCCGAGCGGTGACAGAAAACGCAGTAGTCGACGATGGCCGGTGCGACATCGGCGGCAACCAGCAACGCCGAACTGACGATGAAACCATCGATCAGCAGCAGGACGCCGCGTTCGGCGGCGGCGAGCATCGCGCCGGCCATCATCGCGATCTCGAA
Organism: Accumulibacter sp.; assembly: GCF_032229525.1. Lineage (GTDB taxonomy): Bacteria > Pseudomonadota > Gammaproteobacteria > Burkholderiales > Rhodocyclaceae > Accumulibacter. Next base: position 16,193 of record NZ_JAVTWB010000037.1, read on the forward strand.
GCCGCCGAACTCGGCGAGCACGGTCAGTGCATCGGCATCCGGCGGCAGTGCCGCGCGGCGTGCCGCCCGCGCCAGCAAGGCCTGCTTGCGCGCCAGGCCGGCGTCGTCGAGGCCGGTGCCGCGGCCGATGCAGTCGGCCAGCGGCGTGCCGGTGAGTTGGTGGGTGAGCAGGGCGGCGGCGGCGGTGTTGCCGATCCCCATCTCGCCAAAGGCAATCACCCGGCAGCCCTGGTCGGCCAGCTGGTGGGCGATCGCTGCGCCGCGGGTCAGCGCGGCATCACGGTCGGCTTCGCTCATCGCGGCCTGTTCGAGATAGTTGTGCGTCCCGAAAGCGATCTTCGCGTCCACCAGGCCGTCGCGGGCGCCGAAGTCGTGCGCCACGCCGGCGTCGATCACCTGCAACTGCAGCCCGTTGTGGCGCGCGAAGACGTTGATCGCCGCGCCACCGGCGAGAAAGTTTTCGACCATCTGCCAGGTCACCTCCTGCGGGTAGGCCGAAACGCCGGCGCGGGCGGCGCCGTGGTCGCCGGCGAAGACCAGCAGGTGGGGGTGGTCGAGCGCAGGCACCAACGACTGCTGTACCTGGCCGATCTGCAGGGCCAGGCGTTCCAGTTGGCCGAGCGACCCGGGTGGCTTGGTTTTGCCATCGATTCTCGCCTGCAGTTCGGGGAGGGCGGCGACGGGCGGAATGGAAAATTGCATGTCCTGGCGATTCCCGGCAAAGGCGCCGATTATACCTGTCACCGCGCCATGCTAATCTTCGCCGCATGCGAGAATTGATCATCGGCGGTGCCCGCTCGGGCAAGAGCCTGCTGGCCGAACGCCGGGCCAGCGCGAGCGGGCTGCGGGTGGTCTACGTGGCCACGGCGCAGGCGCTCGACGGCGAAATGTCGCGCCGTATCGAACACCATCGGGCGCGGCGTTGCGCCGACTGGGGGCTGGTCGAGGAGTCGCTCGACCTGGCTGGCGCCTTGCGTCGGCACGCGGCACCGGGGGTCTGCCTGCTGGTCGATTGCCTGACCTTGTGGCTGTCGAATCTGCTCTTTGCCGGCGACGCGGCGCACCAGGCAGAAGCCGGCGAGGCGATCTCCTGCCGCTTGTTCGACGACGCCACGCAGGACCTGATCGACACTTTGCCGCAGCTTCCCGGGCAGATCATCCTGGTCTCGAACGAGGTCGGCTGGGGCATCGTGCCAATGGCCGCGCTGTCGCGACTGTTTGCCGACGAGCAGGGCCGGCTGAACCAGCGGGTGGCGACGCAATGCGAGCGGGTGACGCTGGTGGTCGCCGGCTTGCCGCTGGCGCTGCGCTAGTTCATCGCCGAGCTCGCCTGACCAGGAGAGAGATCGCGAACAGCGGGATCCTCGTGGCTGTCCGCCTGATCGGTGCGAATGGCTTTCCAGAGGGGTGCCGATCGGTTGATCGGATCAGGAGTGGCTGGCCTCACGTACGACCGGATGGTGTCGAACTTGCC
>NZ_JAVTWB010000038.1:0-17635 GCF_032229525.1 Accumulibacter sp.
TCCGTGAAGGGGGTCGCACGGTCGGCGCCGGCGTCGTGGCAAAAATAATCGAGTAGTTCGGCAACCACCGGGTGGCGCTTTAGCGCCATCCATCGCTCTTTGGAATATGACATGCAAAGCCAGAAAATCCGGATCCGCCTGAAAGCTTTTGACTATCGCTTGATCGATCAGTCAGCTCAGGAGATCGTTGAGACCGCCAAGCGTACCGGCGCCGTTGTTCGTGGCCCGGTTCCACTACCGACTCGTATTGCGCGTTTTGACCTTCTTCGCTCGCCACACGTCGACAAGAGCTCGCGGGATCAGTTCGAAATGCGCACCCACCTGCGCCTGATGGACATCATCGATCCGACCGACAAGACGGTCGACGCGCTGATGAAACTCGACTTGCCAGCTGGCGTCGATGTCGAAATTAAGTTGCAGTAGTGCCTGCATTACGGCTATAATTATCGGCTTTGGTCGAGCGGTCGAATTTCGCCACCGCTCGTTTTGTTAGAAGCGCTCGCCGGCCAATCGTAGCCGGTTAGAGGAGAATAAGCATGAGTCTAGGCCTTGTTGGGCGCAAGGTCGGCATGACGCGCATTTTTACCGAGGGTGGCGCAAGCGTCCCGGTAACTGTGCTCGATGTGTCGAACAACCGCATCGCTCAGATTAAGACGGAGCAAAGCGACGGATACTCCGTCGTCCAGCTGGCTTTCGGAAAGCGGCGGCCCTCTCGCGTGGGTAAGCCGTTGGCAGGGCATCTGGCCAAGGCTGGTGTCGAAGCGGGCAGGGTCTTGAAAGAGTTTCCCGTTTCCGCTGCTGGGTTGGCCACCCTCAAGGCGGGTGATCAGATCAGCGTCACCATCTTTTCTGTCGGTCAGAAAGTTGATGTCACTGGCCAGAGTATAGGCAAGGGGTTTTCCGGCGCTATCAAGCGGCATCATTTCAGCTCTCAGAACGCCTCGCACGGTAACTCCGTGTCGCACAAGGCGCTGGGGTCGACCGGTATGGCGCAGGATCCGGGCCGCGTCTTTCCAGGCAAGAAAATGGCTGGCCATCTGGGTGATGTCAAACGTACCCAGCAGAACCTCGAAATCGTTCGTGTTGATGTGGAGCGCCAGTTGCTGTTGCTCAAGGGCGCGGTCCCCGGCTGCAAAGGCTCGGATGTGATTGTGCGTCCTGCAGTAAAGGCGGGGGCATAGATGGAACTCAAACTTATCAATGACCAGGGTGTGGAAGCGAGCCGGCTGCAGGCTCCCGATCTCCTGTTTGGTCGCGAATACAACGAAGCGCTGGTTCATCAGGTGCTGGTTGCCTATCAGGCGAACGCTCGCAGTGGCAACCGCGCCCAGAAGGACCGTGGCGATGTCCGGCACACAACCAAGAAGCCGTGGCGGCAAAAAGGCACCGGCCGTGCCAGGGCTGGTATGTCCTCGTCACCGATTTGGCGTGGCGGCGGTCGCGTCTTTCCGAGTTCGCCGAGCGAGAATTTCAGCCACAAGCTGAATCGGAAAATGTATCGCGCGGGAATGGCTGCCATCCTCTCCCAGCTCGTCCGTGAGGATCGCCTGGCGGTTGTCGCCGGGTTCTCGATCGAGGCGCCGAAGACCAAGCTGTTTGCGGCAAAGATCAAGAGCATGGGTTACGACTCGGTGCTGGTGATTACCGACGAGCTCGAGGAAAACCTCTTCCTGGCGTCGCGCAACCTACCGAATGTGCTGGTCGTCGAAGTCCAGCAGGCGGATCCGGTGTCCTTGGTTCGCTTCGCGAAGGTGCTGGTCACCCAGGGCGCGCTGGCCAAGTTTGAGGAGATCCTGGGATGAACCAAGAACGTCTGATGCAAGTGTTGCTCGCACCGCAGATCTCGGAGAAGGCGACGTTTATTGCCGACAAGCACGAGCAGGTGATCTTTCGCGTTGTCCCGGATGCGACCAAGCCTGAAGTCAAGGGCGCTGTCGAGTTGCTTTTCAAAGTCTCGGTAAAGTCGGTTCAGATCGCCAACGTCAAGGGCAAGCAGAAGAAGTTTGGCCGCGTCGTTGGGCGGCGGAAGAGCTGGAAGAAGGCCTATGTGTGCCTGGCGCCGGGTCAGGAAATTAACTTCGTCGATGGAGGGGGGGTCTGATGGCACTCGTCAAAGTCAAGCCGACTTCGCCTGGTCGCCGGGCTGTCATCAAGGTCGTCAACCCAAAGTTGCACAAGGGGAGGCCGCTTGCTGCGCTGGTCGAGTCGCAGTCCAACCACGCTGGTCGCAGCAACAGTGGTCGCATTACCACGCGGCACAGGGGCGGCGGTCATAAGCAACACTATCGTCTGGTGGACTTCAAGCGCAACAAGGACGGCATCACGGCCAAGGTCGAGCGTCTTGAGTATGATCCGAACCGCACCGCCAGTATCGCCTTGCTCTGTTATGCCGATGGCGAGCGTCGTTACATCGTTGCGCCCAAGGGTCTGGCGGTTGGTCAGGAAGTGACAAGTGGCTCCGAGGCGCCGATCAAGGTGGGGAACACCCTGCCGATCCGCAATATCCCGGTCGGTACGACTATCCATTGCGTCGAGATGGTGCCTGGCAAGGGCGCACAATTGGCGCGCTCCGCCGGCACTTCGGTGCAGTTGCTCGCCCGGGAAGGCGTGCATGCTCAATTGCGCTTGCGTTCGGGCGAGATCCGGCGAGTGCATGTCGAGTGTCGTGCGACGATTGGCGAGGTCGGTAACGAAGAGCATAGCTTGCGCTCAATAGGAAAGGCCGGCGCGAATCGCTGGCGCGGCATCCGCCCAACCGTTCGCGGCGTCGCAATGAACCCGGTCGACCATCCGCACGGCGGTGGCGAAGGTAAGACGGCCGCGGGTATGCACCCGGTCAGCCCTTGGGGTACCAAGACCAAAGGTTATCGTACGCGTCGCAATAAGCGCACGACCTCGATGATCGTGCAGCGCCGCAGTAACAAACGCTAAGGGATAGAGAACCATGGGACGTTCCGTTAAAAAGGGCCCGTTTGCTGATGCCCATCTGATAAAAAAAGTGAACACGGTTCGCGCGACTGGTGACAAGCGCCCGATCAAGACCTGGTCGCGCCGGTCTACCGTGCTGCCGGACTTCGTTGGCCTGACGATCGCCGTTCACAACGGCAAGCAACACGTTCCGGTGTACGTCACCGAGAACATGGTTGGGCATAAGCTCGGCGAGTTTTCGCTGACCCGCACCTTCAAGGGCCACACAGCCGGCAAGAAGGCGAAGAGGTAAAGGAATGAATATGGAAACTCGTGCTGTTTTGCGCGGCGTGCGCTTGTCGAGCCAAAAGGGTCGATTGGTAGCAGACCAAATTCGCGGTTTGGCGGTCGATAAGGCGCTCAGCATTCTTACGTTTAGCCCCAAGAAGGGCGCGGTAATCATCAAAAAGGTGCTCGAGTCGGCTATCGCCAACGCCGAGCACAACGATGGCGCCGATATTGACGAACTCAAGGTCAAGGCGATCTGTGTCGAGAAGGGGACGGTGCTCAAGCGCTTCACGGCACGAGCGAAAGGGCGCGGCAATCGTATCGTCAAGCCGACCTGTCACGTTTTTCTGACCGTCGGCAACTGAGGAACAAGAATGGGACAAAAGATTCATCCTGTCGGATTTCGGCTGGCTGTTACGCGTGACTGGTCGTCGCGTTGGTACGCCAACAAGAAAAACTTCGCCGGCATGCTTAAAGAAGATATCGACGTTCGCGAGTACCTGAAGAAGAAGCTCAAGCACGCTTCGGTGGGACGGGTTCTCATTGAGCGTCCGGCCAAAAACGCCCGTGTGACGATTTTCTCGGCCCGCCCCGGCGTGGTGATTGGCAAGAAGGGTGAGGAGATCGATCATCTGCGTGGGGCTTTGCAGAAGATCATGGGCGTGCCCGTGCACGTCAGTATCGAAGAGATTCGCAAGCCAGAAATCGATGCGCAATTGGTCGCGGATTCGATCACCCAGCAACTGGAGAAACGCATCATGTTCCGCCGCGCGATGAAACGCGCGATGCAGAACGCGATGCGGCTTGGTGCGCAGGGAATCAAGATCATGAGTTCGGGTCGCTTGAACGGCGCAGAAATCGCGCGTCGAGAATGGTACCGCGAGGGTCGCGTGCCGCTACATACGCTGCGTGCTGACATCGACTATGCGACATCCAAGGCTTTGACGACCTATGGTCTTATCGGCGTCAAGGTATGGGTATTTAAAGGCGAGATCGTTGACCGTCATGAGCAGACAACCGTCTCTCCAGAGGTGCTGGCCGACGACCAGGTCCGCAAGCCGCGCCGCGTGACCCGTCCTGCTGATGCGGCTGATCGGCCTCGCGCCGTGAAGGCCAAGGAGGCCGGCCAGGAAGACGGTGCAAAGGTCGAGGCGGCAGCTCCTGAAGCGAAGGCGCCGGTGAAACGAGTAAGAAAGGCAGGAACGACAGATGCTTCAGCCAGCTAGAAGAAAATACCGCAAAGAGCAGAAAGGCCGAAATACCGGTCTTGCAACGCGCGGCGCCCGAGTGAGCTTCGGTGAATTCGGGCTCAAGGCGATTGGTCGTGGCCGGCTGACGGCCCGTCAGATCGAAGCAGCCCGGCGAGCCATGACGCGCCATATCAAGCGCGGCGGCCGCATTTGGATACGGATTTTCCCTGACAAGCCAATTTCAAAGAAACCTGCTGAAGTGCGTATGGGTAGCGGCAAAGGGAATCCGGAATACTATGTCGCCGAGATCAAGCCCGGCAAGGTGCTGTACGAGATGGATGGTGTAAACGAAGGCTTGGCGCGTGAAGCGTTCGCGCTTGCGGCAGCCAAACTGCCAATTCCGACAGTTTTCGTTACGCGTATGGTGGGTTGATCATGAAAGTCAGTGAACTCAGAGCAAAAACCGTCGACGAGCTGAACAAGGAATTGCTGGACTTGCTGAAAGCACAGTTTGGGTTGCGCATGCAGCTGGCAACGCAGCAGTTGTCCAACAATAGTCAGATCGGCAAAGTGCGCCGTCAGGTCGCACGCGTGCGCACGCTTCTTCGTGAAAAGGCAGTTCAACAATGAGCGAGACCACAAGCAGTAAGCGTACCCTGGTCGGGCGCGTCGTTAGCGACCGGATGGAAAAGACCGTGACGGTCATGGTCGAGCGTCGCGTCAAGCATGCGATCTACAACAAGATCATGGTGCGCTCGAGCAAGTACCACGCCCACGACGACAGCAATGAAGCGAAAGCCGGTGACCTGGTGGAAATCCAGGAGTCGCGTCCGTTGTCGAAGACCAAAGCTTGGGTTGTCACCAAGCTGCTCGAACGCGCGGTCGCGGTCTAGCTTGCTTTATTTTCAAAAGCGGCTATAATGCCGCGTTTCCCCGCGCTCGACTGGCTATCGGCCTCGAGCGTTTCTCCCCTAGCGGGTTCCAAGACTGACCGCCAACGCGGGCCAAGTTGGAGTGACAGATGATTCAAGTACAGACGGTTCTCGACGTTGCTGACAATACTGGCGCGCGCTCGGTGATGTGCATCAAGGTGTTGGGCGGCTCCAAGCGGCGCTATGCCGGCATTGGCGACATTATCAAGGTCACCATCAAGGATTCCGCGCCGCGCGGACGCGTCAAAAAGGGCGAGGTCTATAGTGCGGTCGTGGTGCGTACAGCCAAGGGCGTTCGCCGCATGGACGGCTCGCTGGTCAGGTTCGACCACAATGCGGCCGTGCTCCTGAATAACAAGATGGAGCCGATTGGCACCCGTATCTTTGGTCCGGTGACGCGCGAGCTGCGTGGCGATCGGTTCATGAAGATCGTGTCGCTGGCACCCGAAGTGCTGTAAGGAAGGTCATGGAAAAGATTCGTAAGGGTGACGACGTTGTCGTTATTGCCGGAAAAGACAAGGGTAAGCGCGGGGCTGTTGTGCAGCGCACCGACGCAGATCACGTGCTGGTTGCGGGTGTCAACCGCGTCAAGAAGCATGTCAAGCCCAATCCGGTCAAGGGTGTCGTCGGGGGCATTACGGAGAAAGAAATGCCGCTTCACGTATCGAACGTGTTGCTCTATAACCCGATGACCAAGAAGGCGGATCGGGTCGGTTTCAAGACGCTAGAAGACGGCACCAAGGTGCGTTTTTTCAAGTCGAACGGCGAAGTTTTGGGGGCGTAAGGACTAGTCATGGCGCGTTTACTGGATTATTACAATGCCACAGTGGTGGCTGACTTGACTGCGAAGTTCGGCTACAAGTCGAGGATGGAAGTTCCACGGATCACCAAAGTGACGCTCAATATGGGTGTCGGCGAGGCGATTGCGGACAAGAAGGTGCTTGAGCACGCGATCGGCGATCTGACCAAGATCGCCGGGCAAAAGCCGGTGACCACCAAGGCCCGTAAGTCGATCGCCGGCTTCAAGATCCGCACCGGCTACCCTATCGGTTGCATGGTTACGCTACGCGGACCGCACATGTTCGAGTTCATCGATCGCCTGGTAACGGTTGCGCTGCCGCGGGTTCGCGACTTCCGTGGCATCTCGGGAAAGGGTTTCGACGGTCGTGGGAACTACAACATGGGCCTCAAGGAGCAGATCATCTTCCCGGAAATCGAGTACGACAAGATCGATGCGCTGCGCGGTATGAACGTCAGTGTCACGACGACCGCCAAGACCGATGCTGAGGCGCGGGCCTTGCTTGGCGCGTTCAAATTTCCCTTCAGGAACTGAAACGACATGGCAAAACTCGCTCTGATCAACCGCGGTGAAAAGCGGCGCAAGTTAGTTGAAAAGTATGCCAAGAAGCGCGCCGAACTGGTGGCGATGGTGAACGACCAAAGCCTCTCCATCGAAGACCGCTTCGAAGCACGTCTGAAAGTTCAGTCGTTACCACGCAACTCGAGCCCGGTGCGGCTGCGCAACCGGTGCGCGTTGACCGGGCGGCCGCGCGGCGTGTACCGCAAGTTCGGCCTGGGTCGTGGCAAGCTGCGCGAATTCATAATGCAAGGCGAAGTCCCGGGAACGATCAAGGCTAGCTGGTAGGCAGGAGAGAACGAAATGAGTATGAGCGATCCGATCAGCGACATGCTGACACGCATCCGAAATGCCCAGATGGCAAACAAGGCGTCCGTCGCCATGCCGTCTTCAAAAGTGAAGATTGCCATTGCCCGGGTGCTCAAGGACGAAGGCTATGTGGAGGAGTTTGCAGTTTCTCCGAATGATGGCAAGCCGATTCTCCAGATCGACTTGAAGTACTACGCTGGTCGGCCAGTGATCGAGCGGATTGATCGTGTGTCCAGGCCGGGTCTTCGGATTTACCGGGGCGCCGACAACATCCCGACGGTGATGAATGGCCTTGGCGTGGCGATCGTGTCCACCCCAAAGGGGGTTATGACTGACCGCAAGGCACGCGCCAGCCACGTCGGCGGCGAAGTGCTGTGCGTCGTCGCGTAAGGGGTAGCTATGTCGCGTGTTGCAAAAAAACCAATTATCCTGCCGCAGGGTGTCGCGGTCGAAGTCTCCGCTGAAGGTGTTTCGGTGACGGGTCCGCTCGGGACTCTGCAAGTTGCTGGGCATCCGGCCGTTGGCATCGAAGTCGCAGATGGTGTCGTGCAGTGCAAGCCCGTTTCGGGGGTCGCGCAGGCGAATGCTCTTTCCGGAACGTTGCGTGCTGTGGTGGCCAATATGGTTACCGGTGTAAGCAAGGGGTTCGAGCGCAAGCTCAATCTGGTCGGTGTGGGTTACCGTGCGCAGGCGCAGGGTGATGTACTCAACCTGACCCTCGGCTTTTCTCATCCGATAGCCTACAAATTGCCGAAGGGTGTCACCGCGACGACGGCCACCCAGACCGAAATCGTCATCAAAGGCATCGACCGCCAACAGGTCGGCCAGGTGGCAGCTGAAGTTCGCGCTTATCGGCCGCCAGAGCCGTACAAAGGCAAAGGTGTGCGCTATGTCGACGAAGTCGTCGTCATCAAGGAAACGAAGAAGAAAAAGTAAGGGTGCTTAGATGATTGACAAAAAACAGGCGCGTTTGCGCAGGGCTCGCAAAACCCGGGCCAAAATTGCCGAACTGAAGTCGGTTCGTCTGGCGGTGCACCGCAGTAACTGCCACATCTACGCGCAGGTGATATCGGCCTGTGGCGCTAAGGTCTTGGCCGCCGCTTCGTCACTGGAGCCGGAAGTGCGCAAGAGCTTGCCCAAGGGTGGGGGCGATGTAGGCGCAGCAAAAGCGATCGGTCAGCTGGTCGCCGAGCGCGCCAGAAAAGCCGGGATCGAGCAGGTTGCGTTTGACCGTTCCGGTTTTCAGTATCACGGACGGATCAAGGCGCTGGCCGAGGCCGCGCGTGAAGCCGGCCTCAAGTTCTGACCGGACCGCACGCAAAGAATTGGAGTAATCAATGGCTAGACCACAAGGCAGGAAACCTCAGCAGTCCGACAAACCCGATGATGGGATGCGCGAGAAGATGATCTCGATCAACCGCGTCACCAAGGTGGTCAAGGGTGGCCGGATTCTCGGCTTCGCAGCACTGACTGTCGTCGGCGACGGCGATGGGCGTGTTGGCATGGGCAAAGGCAAGTCACGTGAAGTTCCGGTGGCGGTCCAGAAGGCCATGGAAGAAGCTCGGCGCAACCTGATCAAGGTGAGTCTTAAAGACGGCACGCTGCAGCATACGGTTTTCGGTCATCACGGCGCTTCGCGGGTAATGATGCAGCCAGCACCCGAGGGTACGGGCATCATCGCTGGTGGTGCCATGCGAGCAGTCTTTGATGTGATCGGGATGACCAATGTCGTCGCCAAGGCGCACGGGTCGACCAATCCGTACAACATTGTCCGGGCAACGATCAACGGCCTGCGTTCGATGACGACGCCGGCGGAGATAGCTGCCAAGCGCGGCAAGACCGTCGCCGAAATCCAGGGGTAAGAAATGACTGAGAAGAAAGTCAAAGTAACGCTGGTCAGGAGCCTGATTGGGACCAAGGAGTCGCATCGCGCGACCGTACGAGGTCTGGGTCTGCGTCGTCTGAATAGTAGCTCGGTCCTTGAAGACACGCCGGCGGTCCGCGGGATGATCAACAAGGTCGGATATCTCTTGAAGTGTGAGGGCTGAGATGGAACTCAATACTGTTCGTCCGGGCGAAGGTGCACGTTCAAGTCGGAAGCGCGTTGGCCGTGGTGTCGGCTCGGGCTTCGGCAAGACTTGCGGACGTGGCCACAAGGGTCAAAAATCGCGCGCCGGTGGGTTTCACAAGGTCGGCTTCGAGGGCGGGCAGATGCCGCTTCAGCGCCGGCTGCCGAAGCGCGGTTTCAAGTCGATGACCGGCGCACGCAATGTTGAGGTCCGCTTGTCGGAAATCGCGCGCCTGCCGGTTGACGAGATTGATCTGGCAACGCTGCGACAGGCCAATCTAGTTCCGCAACAGGTGCTGTCGGCGAAGGTCGTCCTTTCGGGCGAGATCAAACGGAAGGTCGTCCTCAAGGGTGTGGGAGCGACGGCGGGTGCCAAGGCGGCGATCGAAGCCGCGGGCGGCAGCGTTGCCGAATAACGAGTTTGCAGGGGTGATCTTTTTTGGCAACTAGTCCAGGCACGGTAGGCAAAGGCGGGAAGTTCGGCGACCTCAAGCGCCGTCTGTGGTTCCTGCTTGGTGCACTGGTCGTGTATCGAATCGGGTCGCACATCCCCGTGCCGGGTATTGACTCCCAGGTGTTGGGCGAGCTGTTCAGTCGGCAGCAGGGCGGAATTCTCGGCATGTTCAACATGTTCTCGGGCGGCGCTCTCTCGCGTTTCACAATCTTCGCCCTCGGAATAATGCCGTATATCTCGGCATCGATCATCATGCAACTGATGACCCACGCCAGTCCGCAACTTGAGGCGCTGAAGAAAGAGGGCGAAGCCGGGCGGCGCAAGATTACGCAGTACACCCGCTACGGGACGGTGTTTTTAGCATTGTTTCAAGGCATTGGTATTGCCGTTGCGGTTGAGTCGCAGCCAGGGCTGGTGTTGGACCCTGGAATGATGTTCCGCTTTGTGACGGTGACGACGCTGGTTACCGGGACGATGTTCCTGATGTGGCTTGGTGAGCAGGTCACCGAGCGGGGGTTGGGAAACGGCATTTCGATCATCATTTTTGCTGGCATCGCGGCGGGGCTGCCGAGGGCGATTGGTGGCTTGCTGGAGCTGGTTCGTACCGGCGCAATGCACCCGTTGGCGGCAATTGTGATTAGTGTTCTGGTGGTCCTGGTCACGGCGTTTGTGGTCTTCGTCGAACGGGGACAGCGCAAGATTTTGGTCAACTACGCCAAACGTCAGGTCGGGAACAAGGTTTACGGTGGGCAGAGTTCGCATTTGCCCCTGAAGTTGAACATGGCCGGGGTGATCCCACCAATCTTTGCATCGTCGATCATACTTTTTCCGGCGACGATTGCTGGGTGGTTCGGCGCCGGTGAGTCCGGGCGTTGGTTGAAGGACATTGCTGGAGCGCTCTCCCCGGGGCAACCGATCTACGTGATGCTGTACGCGGCGGCGATCATTTTCTTCTGCTTCTTTTACACGGCGCTGGTTTTCAATTCAAGAGAAACCGCGGACAACCTGAAGAAGAGCGGCGCCTTCGTGCCGGGTATTCGGCCGGGAGATCAGACGGCGCGCTACATTGACAAGATACTTATGCGGTTGACGCTGATTGGCGCCTGTTACATCACCATCGTCTGTTTGCTGCCCGAGTTCATGATTTTGAAGTGGAACGTTCCGTTTTATTTTGGCGGTACTTCGTTGTTGATCATTGTTGTGGTGACGATGGACTTCATGACCCAGGTGCAGGCCTATACGATGTCGCACCAGTACGAGAGCCTGCTCAAGAAAGCGAACTTCAAAGGCTCCGGGTTACCGGCGAAATAGAATGGCAAAGGAAGACTTGATTGAAATGCAGGGTGAGGTCATCGAGAACCTTCCCAACGCGACGTTCAGGGTGAAACTCGAAAATGGTCACGTGGTTCTGGGTTTTATTTCCGGGAAGATGCGCATGCACTATATCCGCATCCTGCCGGGGGACAAGGTCACGGTGCAGCTGACCCCTTACGACCTGAGTCGCGCGCGAATCGTCTTCCGCGCGAAATGAAGAGTCTCTACGCAACAATTCGGTGCCGGGGTGTTCGTACCTCGTGCCGGGGAACCAGGAGTTAACAATGAAAGTGCTGGCCTCTGTGAAGCGCATCTGCCGCAAGTGCAAGATCGTACGGCGTCACGGTATCGTGCGTGTGATCTGTGCCGATCCGCGTCACAAACAGCGTCAAGGTTGATCGCTGCGACTCACTTTGGTGAGTTGTCAGTCGGTTGAAGGTATAACTGTAAGTTTCGATTAGTTGGGGTGAATCAATGGCCCGCATCGCAGGCGTAAACCTACCGAACCACCAGCATGCCGAGATCGCGCTTACCGCGATCTACGGTATTGGCCGTCCTCGTGCACAGAAAATCTGTGATGCGGCTGGGGTTACACGTTCAACAAAAATGAAGGACATGACCGAGGCTGAACTGGAGCGCTTGCGCGACCAGATCGGCAGGTTCTCTGTCGAGGGCGACTTGCGCCGTGAAGTGACCATGAGCATCAAGCGCTTGATGGACCTCGGTTGCTATCGTGGTCTTCGTCACCGCAAAGGTCTTCCGTCGCGCGGTCAGCGTACGAAGACCAATGCACGCACTCGCAAGGGTCCGCGCAAGGCGATTGCCGGCAAGAAATGATTAGGAACTAGGATCTGACTATGGCCAAGAGCGCTACAAAAGTTCGCAAGAAAGTCAAGGTAAGAAAGAACGTGGCTGAGGGCGTCGCGCATATCCACGCGTCGTTCAACAATACGATCATTACCATTACCGATCGCCAGGGCAACGCGCTGTCGTGGGCTACATCTGGCGGGGCCGGGTTCAAGGGCTCACGCAAGAGCACTCCCTTCGCTGCGCAGGTTGCGGCAGAGGCGGCGGGCAAGGTTGCCGTCGAGTGTGGCGTCAAGAACCTGGAAGTGCGCATCAAGGGCCCGGGTCCGGGTCGGGAGTCGTCGGTACGTGCGCTGAATGCCCTGGGCATGAAGATCACGGCGATTACCGACGTCACGCCGATTCCGCACAATGGCTGCCGTCCGCCCAAGAAGCGTCGGATTTAAGGAGAAGAAACAGTGGCTCGCAACCTCGATCCGAAGTGCCGTCAGTGCCGCCGTGAAGGCGAAAAGTTGTTCCTGAAGGGCGAGAAGTGCTTTACCGACAAGTGTGCGATCGAACGTCGCTCGTACGCGCCAGGTCAGCATGGTCAGAAATCCGGGCAGCGCCTCTCGGACTATGGTGTTCATTTGCGTGAGAAGCAGAAGATCCGGCGTATTTACGGCGTTCTGGAAGGCCAGTTTCGCAAGGTCTATAAAGAAGCCGACCGGCGCAAAGGTGTTACCGGCGAGGTGCTGTTGCAGCTGCTGGAGGCTCGCCTTGACAGTGTTGCCTATCGCATGGGTTTCGCGGCTTCGCGCTCCGAGTCCCGGCAGGTGGTCAGGCACAATGGCGTGCTGGTAAACGGTCGCCGCGTGAACATCCCGTCTTACCAGGTCCGTCCTGGCGACGTCGTTGAAATCTGCGAGAAGGCGAAAGCTCATCTTCGCGTCAAAGCGGCGCTCGCCGCTGCTGAAGCCCGCGGCTTCCCGGAATGGGTTGAAGTGGACGCAAAGGCTGCGAAGGGTACGTACAAGGCGCACCCGGAGCGTAGCGAATTGCCGCCGACGATCAACGAGAGTCTCGTCATCGAACTCTACTCCAAGTAGTAGTACCGGGGCTGGAAGGCATCAGGCAAAGGACAGTACATGCAAAGCAGTGGACTTTTTAAACCGCGCATTATCGATGTGCAGAGCTTGTCGCCGGTGCATGCACGAGTGGTCATGGAACCGTTTGAGCGCGGGTACGGGCACACTTTAGGCAATGCCTTGCGGCGGATTCTGCTCTCATCGATGCCTGGGTACGCTCTGACCGAGGTCAGTATCGAGGGCGTGCTTCATGAGTACTCGACGATTGACGGCGTTCAAGAGGATGTGGTCGATATCCTGCTCAACCTCAAGGGTGTCGTCTTCAAGCTTCACAACCGGGAAGAAGTGGTCCTTCACCTCAGCAAGGAAGGGAAGGGCGTTGTCCGGGCTGCCGACATCGAGGTGTCCCACGATGTCGAGATCATCAATCCGGAACATGTGATCGCGCAACTTTCTGCCGGCGGAAAACTGGCCATCGAAATGAAGGTCGAGAAGTCGCTTGGCTACGTGGCAGGCAATCTTCGGGATCTTGGCGAGGGCGGCAAGAGTATCGGAAAGCTGGTGCTTGATGCCTCGTTCAGCCCGGTCCGTCGCGTAAGCTATACGGTCGAGAGCGCTCGTGTTGAGCAGCGGACAGACCTCGACAAGCTGATCATGGAAATCGAGACCAACGGCGCCATAGAGCCGGAGGAGGCGATTCGTACGGCAGCGCGCATTCTCATGGAGCAGCTCTCGGTGTTCGCCGACCTCGCTGGCACGGCGCTCCCGGTTGAGTATCAAAAGACGGTTCAGGTGGATCCGCTTCTGCTGCGCCCGGTAGATGATCTTGAGCTCACCGTTCGTTCCGCGAACTGTTTGAAGGCGGAGAACATTTACTACATCGGCGACTTGATTCAGCGCACCGAGAACGAGTTGCTCAAGACACCTAACCTCGGGCGAAAGTCACTTAACGAAATCAAGGAAGTGTTGGCTGCACGTGGCCTGACACTGGGCATGAAGCTCGAGAACTGGCCGCCGGCCGGGCTCGAGAAATAGGCTGCCGGAAAAGAACAGGAAGGAATTGATATGCGTCACCGTTTGGGTCTCCGCAAACTGAACCGTACCAGCGCTCATCGCCTGGCGATGTTGCGCAACATCACCGTTTCGCTGCTGCGCGAAGAGGTTATCAGGACGACGCTGCCGAAGGCGAAAGAACTTCGTCGGGTCGTCGAGCCGATCATCACGCTCGGCAAGAAGCCGAGCCTCGCCAATCGGCGTCTGGCCTTTGACCGCTTGCGCGATCGCGACATGGTGGTTAAGGTGTTCGATGAGTTGGGGGTGCGCTACGCTAGCCGAAATGGTGGCTATTTGCGGATCCTCAAGTGCGGTTTTCGCGTTGGCGACAACGCGCCAATGGCCTTCGTCGAACTCCTCGATAGACCTGATGCCGCTACCGACGAGGTCCTCACGGCCTAGGTCGCGGAGGCTTTTGCGGCCGGTGGCCAGCGTCAATGAAGCCAGGCCCAGCCTGGCTTTTTGTTTTTTCGTGCAAGCTTCTGCTCGCCACTCGTCAGGGAACCCGCAGACATGATGGTTAACGCCGACCAGAACGAACTCGAAAAATTCAGCCAGCTGGCTCATCGTTGGTGGGACCCGAGCAGCGATTTCAAGCCGCTGCATGACATCAATCCATTGCGTTTGGAGTGGATCGACGGCCACTGCCAGCTCGCCGGCAAGAGCGTGCTGGATGTCGGCTGTGGTGGTGGAATACTCTCCGAAGCGATGTGCGAAAAAGGCGCGACGGTGAGCGGTATCGATCTCTCCGACAAGGCCCTGAGTGTTGCACGCCTGCACCTGCTCGAAAGCGGGCGCCAGGTTGACTACCGCAAGATCTCGGCCGAAGAACTGGCTGCCCAGCAAGGTGGCATTTACGATGTCGTGACCTGCATGGAAATGCTCGAGCATGTTCCGGAGCCGGCCAGCACTGTGGCCGCCTGTGCGGCGCTGGTCAAGCCGGGCGGACACGTTTTTTTCTCCACCATCAACCGCAACCCGAAAGCCTATCTGCTGGCTGTGATCGGCGCCGAGTACATCCTGCGGATGCTGCCCAAGGGTACCCACGACTATGCCCGATTCATCAAGCCGTCGGAGATCTCGCGCTGGGTAAGAGAGGCCGGTCTGGAGCCGGATGAACTGCGCGGGATGACCTACAATCCGTTGACCCGGCACTACGCTCTCGGGCGCGACACAGACGTCAACTACCTCCTGCATAGCGTAAAGAATGTTTGAAGCGGTACTGTTCGACCTTGATGGGACTTTTGCCGATACGGCGCCAGATCTTGCTGCAGCACTCAACCGCCTGCGGGCAGATCTGGGGCTGCCGCAGGTTGCTCCCGGGCAACTCCGCCCGCTGACTTCGCAGGGCGTGCGGGGCATGCTCAAGGCAGGACTCGATATGTGCCCGGGCGATCCGTGCTACCCAGAGTTCTATGAGCGCTTCCTGCGTTACTACAGTCAGGACATCTGCGTTGAAACGAAGCTGTTCCCAGGCATTGACGAGCTCCTCGGGGGGCTGGAAGGGCGCGGCTGGCCGTGGGGGATCATCACCAACAAGGCGCAGCGCTTCACATTACCGTTGCTGGCTGAGCTCGGCTACGCGAAACGCGCAGGGTGCGTCGTCAGCGGGGACTCCGCGCGACGCGCCAAACCCGGGCCCCAACCGATGCGCCTCGCCTGCACGCTGATCGCCAGAAGTCCCGGGCGTTGCCTCTATGTCGGCGACGATCTGCGGGACGTCCAGGCCGGTCGGGCGGCGGGAATGGTGACCGTTGCGGTCCGCTACGGCTATCTCGGCGACGCCGAGCCCATCGAGGCTTGGGGCGCCGATCATCTGGTCGACCATGCGCGGGACATCGCCGTCCTGGCCGGTATCTGCTGAAGGCCGCCGCCCAGCACAGCTGGTGCAGCGAGATCGCCAGGGATATCGCGACGCTTGGTCGCGATGCGTTAGAGTGAACACATGCCGAAAACAGCTCTCATTCTGTTTGCCCACGGTGCACGTGACCCCGATTGGGCCGATCCGATGCGTCGTGTCCGTGCCTCCTTGCGCGAACAGGCACCCGCTATGCGCGTCGAGGTGGCCTTTCTCGAGTTCCTGCAACCCGAATTGCGCGACTGTGTCGAATCGTTGCTCAGTGAGGGCTTCGAGCGCATCGTCGTATTGCCGATGTTTGTCGCCCGTGGCGGACATCTGAAACGCGATTTGCCGCTTCTGCTCGATGAGCTACGGCAGCGGCATCCCCAGGCACGCTTTGAACTGGCAGGGGCGATTGGTGAGGCGGAAAGCATCGTCCAGGCGATGGCAAAGCACGCACTGACGCTGGTCGACGCCAGCTGATGATGGTGCTCCGCGCGGCGTGCATAGCGTTTGCCCGCCAGCGTCGACGACGTCCGGCCTCAGCTTTTGGGCGCATGGACCCGGGCCGTGCCTGAGGCCAGGTTTTCGCCCATAGGCTATCTGGCGACGCCGTTTGGCGACCGCTTCGGGATTCCGCGACAGCCGCGGCTGGCGCCGCATGCGCGGGGCCAGCTACGCTTTCTGCGCCCTTATGATCGAGCCGAAGCGGTGCGCGGGCTGGAAGCCTTTTCGCATGTCTGGCTGACTTTCATCTTTCACCGCACCGCCGGACGGTGGAGCCCAACGGTTCGTCCGCCGCGTCTCGGCGGGAACGAGCGGGTCGGCGTGTTTGCCAGCCGTAGCCCTTTCCGTCCAAATCCGCTGGGCTTGTCTCTGGTCGAGTTGTTAGCGGTCGATACCAGCGACGGGGTGCTGTTGACTTTTGGCGGCGTAGATCTGCTGGACGGCACGCCAGTGCTCGACATCAAGCCCTATATCCCCTTCATCGAAAGCGAGCCGGCCGCGCGTGGCGGCTTCGTCGCTGGGCCGCCACCTCTGCTGGCGGTCGATTTTAGCGCGCAAGCGGCCGCTCAGCTGTCCCGGCATGAGCGGCGTTGGCCCGATCTGACGGCCTTGCTGCGCGAGCTGCTGGCGCAGGACCCGCGTCCGGCCTATGCGGAGAATCCGCTACGGCTATACGGCTTTCGTCTTTACGATCTGGAGATCAAGTGGCGTTGCACCGCCACCCGAGCGATCGTCGAGGAGGTCCTTGAGACGCTGGTCGACGGCTGCACTTGATCCGGCAGATGTACACCTGGCTCGCCCGCCGACACGCAGCTGTTCCCGGCAACAGGCACTGAACCCGGAGGCCTCCACCACATGTGCCGACTCCGCCCGGCCGTGTCGGCGCAAGCAGGGTTGCTGCGTTACTATGAGATCAGCGACACGACGCAAGCTCTGGTCCCGAACCGTGGACGGGCGGGGCCCGGATCGAAACGCTGATTTGCGATGTTGATCGCGGTCGCGTCGCCCTGGAGAGTCATCACCTTGGAGAGAATTCCATGAAAACGTCAATCATGGCGCTGCTCGTACTGACCCTCGTCCAGCCGGTCATCGCCGTGGCTGATGGCCGTTCGCGGGGCGTCTACCAAGCATCCGGCACGGTAGTCGTTGGCGGCGGTTATGCGTATGGCCCGCGCGGCGGCTATCGTGGTGGTGGCTGGGGCTACGGGGGTTCCGGCGTGGGCGTCTATGTGGGGCCACCGATGTTCTGGGGGTGGCCGTGGGGGCCACCTGCCTACTATCCCCCGCCAGTGATGTATCCGCCGGTAATTGCGGTCCAGCCGCCAGTTGTTTACGTTGAGAGAGGTGACACAGCTGCGCCGGCCGCGTCCGCAGGTGAGCAAATGCTCGAGCCGGGCTATTGGTACTACTGCCGCGAGCTGGCGGGGTACTACCCGGCCGTAATGCAGTGTCCGGGGCTCTGGGTGAAGGTTGCGCCGCGCGCCGACTAAGGACTAAGGGCAGGGTCGGGCGCGAGCACAGAGACAGTCAAGCGTCGCTTGC
>NZ_JAVTWB010000039.1:0-3032 GCF_032229525.1 Accumulibacter sp.
AGCAGTTCCGAGATCCTCTCAAGATGCTCCTTGAAGACCAGCGACCCTTCGCTGACGGTCGGCACCGGATCGCCTCCCCCTGACGTGGCGACCGGGTCGTGCGCGGCAAGCCCATTCTCCAGGTTGGCGGCCCGAGCGTTGATGAGCTTGACTTCGGTCTGTCGCAGCGAGACGGCGGCAAAGAACACCGCCAGAAAGCCCCATGCGTTGACCAGTTCGCTGAGCCCGTAAACGATGCCGATCAGTCCAAGTCCCAGAAAATCGTCCATCAGCTCGTGGTCAAAACGCTTACTGCGCAGAGCCCAGCCGAGCCGGCCGAGAGCGGCACCGAGGACAAGGCCGATCGCGATCCCGGCTACAGTCGCCCATAAAACATCCACGAGCGCCCAGCGCAGGCCGAAATCGCCGAGGTCGTGCAAGCCGAGCAAACCCAGGCCGAGCATCACGAACGGGAAAGCGCTGCCGTCATTCATGCCGGCTTCGCAGGTGAGATCGAAGCGCAGGCGGTCGCGGTCGCCGGGATGACGGATCTGGACGTCGGTGGCGAGAACCGGATCCGTTGGCGCCACGATGGCGCCGAGAAGCACCGCTGCGCCCAGGGACAGCCCGAGCACGTAATGGGCAAAGGCGGCAACCATGGCGACCGTCAGGGCCATCGACGCCGATGCCAGAAGCAACGGTGTGCGCCAGCGATCGAGCCGCATCGGGGCCGGCATCTTGACCCCGGCGGCAAAGAGCGAAATCAGCACCGCCACTTCGGTCAGCACTTCCAGCAGTGCCGATTGTTTGAGCGGGTTGAAGTGAAAGACGTTGAGCAGCGTCGGCCCGACGAGCAGGCCGATCGACAGATAGATGATCGCCGAGGTGACCGGCAGACGCTTGATGAACGACGGGGTCAGACCCATCACGAGCAACAGCGCGCCCACCAGCAGGAACCACAGTGCTCCAGTCATCGCAGCTTCCCTCCTTGAACGTTTCGAACGCAGCGCAGCGCCTCCCGCAGCTTGCCGGCGGACGCGTCACGCTTCTTCATTTCTCACCGTCGCGCGGCCGGGCACGGTGGTGCCGCTCTTCCAGGCTTCGCGCAACCGTGTCTCAAACGATGGCAAGGGAGTTCTCCGAGAGCGCGCGTCATGACCAAGGCGCGGAGATCGTCGCCGTTATCCTTGACAAGAGGCCCTGCCAGCCATGAAAGAGGGCGACGTAGGTGGCGGGGAGCCGGTTGCCACCCTGCTCGCAGGTCACGACGCAAAAGTCGCTGCGGCGCTCGGGAACGCTGGCTGGCGAGCGCAAGAACTCACCAGCCCCGTTCCGGAAGTTCTCGAAACCCCCGGCGTGTGCCCTCGCTCCAGGTCTGGTGCAAGGGCAGAAGTGATCAATGGGTTTAAGCTGACAATCGCTTGCTGGCCTGGCCCTGACAGCGCGCCCCGCGCGCATGAGCACCGGAAACAACGCAACCGCCATTGGCGGCTGCTTGGTGAAACCGATGGCCAGGGATACCCGTTGGGGTTACGGTTTCAAGGCGTCCTTGACCGCGTCCCTGGCGTCTTTGAGGTTCTCTTTCAGGTCGCCGACATGTTCCTGCACCTGGCCTTCAGCCTGATTCTTCAGCCCTTTTGCCTGCTGCTCCGTGCTGCCTACCAGTTTGCCGACCTTTTCCTGAATCGTACCGCCGAGGTCTTTTGCTGCGCCCTTGACTTGATCTTTGTTCATCGTGAACTCCTGACTAATGGTTTATGCCTCTGATAGCTGAGCCGGCTTCGGCCCGCCCTGCGA
The DNA here is from genome assembly GCF_032229525.1 of Accumulibacter sp. Lineage (GTDB taxonomy): Bacteria > Pseudomonadota > Gammaproteobacteria > Burkholderiales > Rhodocyclaceae > Accumulibacter. The sequence goes on from NZ_JAVTWB010000039.1 coordinate 1,777, forward strand.
CTCCCGGTCATCAAACAATCGATGCCTGGTGTCGATGTCGAGAGCCTAAAGGCAAACGGGGATCACGTTCTGTGCGCTAGCAAACATTGGCGCTTACGTAAGTCTGCCTGGCCCAATCCGATTGGTGGCGTCGTCGGCATCGGTGACGATGTCGCGCACGAACGATTGGTCGATCTTCAGCGTCATGGCCCGCGATTCGCTGACGTCGTGGAAGACGATCACCGCGCCGACGACCTGGCCAGCTCGGTCGTGGATGGGCGCGGCGGAATCTTCAATGGCGCACTCGGCCCCGTCACGGCGCACCAGCAGACAATCGGCGATCAAGCCCACGCTCCTGTCCACCTCGATGGCTCGCTGGGCGCGATTCGCAGCGGCCTGGCGTGTCGTACCGTCGATGATCCTGAACCCCTCGGAAAGTGGTCAGCCCAGTGCATTCTCGCGAGACCACCCGGTCATCGCCTCGGCCGCCCAGCGCTCACGCCAACCCGGAAAAGGGACGTTGCCATACGTTCGGTGGCGCGACGACCGGTCGCTCGCGTTTGCGACATCCTACTTCTTGTCGCCGTTGGCAGCGTCCTGGATGGCTTCACCGGCCTTCTCGATCTGCTGCCCAGCCTTCTCCACCACCTTGTCGATTTCTTTTCCTGCGTGCTCTGCCGGGCCTTCGCCTTCCTGTTTCTGGCAGCCGGGTAGTGCGATGAGCAGGGCGCTCACGAGCAAAGCGGCGCTGATCGATCCACCGTGTTTCATCTCTGATACCTCCTGGTAATTCGATTGCCCCACAGCGGCAGTGACCATTAGGGTCGCGTCGACTGCGGGATCAGGGCAGCGAGCGGACGCGAGGCACCTGCCGGGAAGGCCAGGGGCATCGCGCTTCGCCTCACTTCTTGCCGACTTCGCCGCCGATAACGCCTCCGACCGCTGCCTCGGCACTACTTCCGACCGCGCTCTCGTCCTTAAGAATGGCGGCTCCCACGGCGCCGGAGCCCGCGGCGTCGACGATGGCGGTCTGCTGCTCCTGCTTCGACATGCCGGCACAAGCCCCGAGGCCAAACAGAACAGCTGCGGCGAGCGCGCCGAACGTAAATTTGCGAATCGTTTTCATCGGCTTACCTCTTGGTAAAAAATGGTGTTTCTGGCGCGTCTTGCCTGCTCCACTACGGCTTACGACATGCGGAACACGCAGTTCGTTTCGCTACGGCGCACAGGAAGTGAGGCGATTGGCCAGGCAAGCAATTAGCCAGCGAATTCAGAAC
>NZ_JAVTWB010000040.1:0-3024 GCF_032229525.1 Accumulibacter sp.
TCGCGACAAAAATCGCTCCCCGAGAGCGAATGTGGCGGCGCAGCAATTCCAGCGAAGGAGTTTTGCAAGAGGCTCTCTATAGAAATTTTTGGGGGCGTGGAGCCAGGAATCAAACCGGGCATTGCCTTGACCATCTGCAGCCGGTGGCGAATCGCCAGCGCTAGAGGAAGGGCGAACTCCGCGTCGGGTCGATCGCGGCGCAAGCGGCCAAGTCGCTACGCGAGCGATCATAGCGACCGTGGCGCAGTCCGGCTACTGCCCTTTCGGGAAGGTCGACGGGTCTTCGTCGAAGAGGCCGGCTGCCTGGACCAGTCGTGCCAGCTCGGCCACCGATCGCAGCTGCAGCTTGGTAGTGATCGCCGTGCGATGCAGTTTCACCGTACGCTCGCTGATGCCCAGGGTGCTGGCAATCTGTTTGTTGAGACCGCCGCGCAGCACCTGCTGTAGCACCTCATGCTCGCGCGGCGACAGGGCGTCGAAGCGGGCGCGCAGGCTTTGCAGGTGCAGACGCTGCGCGCGCTGACGGGCATCATGCGCCAGCGCGCGCTCAACAGCCTGCAGCAGATCGGCCTGCGCTGCGTCCTTGGTAAGAAAGTCCTCGGCGCCGTGGCGCATGGCGCGCACGGAGGTCGCAATGTCCCCCTGGCCGGTGAGAAAGATCACCGGCGGCGCGTGTGGCTCGCGTGCGAGCGCCAGCTGCAGGTCCATGCCGCTCAGGCCGGGCATGCGCAGGTCGGCGATCACGCAGCCCGGCCTATCGGTCAGTTGGGCGAGGTAGAGCTCCGCCGACGAGAAGGTCGCCACCGTATAGCCGGCCGCCCGCAGCAGCCGCGACGCTGACCTCAGGAAGGAAGCGTCGTCGTCGACCAGGGCCACCACCGCCAAGCTGGGGCTCACGAAGGAGCCGCCTCGCCGGCGGTCGGCAGCGTGAAGTGGAAGGTCGCTCCGGCGGGGAAATTGTTCTCTGCCCAGAGGCGACCGCCGTGCGCTTCGACGATGGTACGAGAGATCGCCAGCCCGATCCCCATGCCGTCCAATTTGGTGGTGAAGAAGGGTTCGAAAATGGCGCCCAGTTTTTCCGGCGGGATGCCGGGTCCGGTGTCGGCCACCGCCACTTCAATTTCGTGTCCACCACCAAGCTGAGCGCGCAGGATGACGCGGCGCTCTGCGGGGTGCGCCTGGTCCACGGCATCCATGGCGTTGAGCACCAGGTTGAGCAGAACCTGCTGCAGGTGAACGCGGTCTCCCATCGCCTCGGGCAGATCGGGCGCGATGTCGATCACCAGAGGGATGCTGCGCGCCGCCGCGTCGGCGCGCGTCAGCGCAGCGGTCGCCGCACACAGATCGTCGATGGCCAGTGGGTGGCACGCCATGCTGCGGCGCTTCAGCAGGGTGCGCAGTCGCTCGATCACGTCCCGCGCGCGCTGGTTGTCGGCAAGGATGTCGGCGAGGATAGGCCGCAGCTCGCCGAGCTCTGGCGGGTCGCGTTGCAGGAAAAGCTCCGCCGCCTCGGCGTTGCGCAGAATTGCGCCCAGCGGTTGGTACAACTCGTGCGTCAGCGCCGACGCCAGCTGCCCGAGCATCGAGACCCGGCTGGTATGGGCGAGTTGGGTCTGAAGTTCCTGCAGTTGCAGCTCCGAGCGCCGGCGCGGCGAGATATCGAATGCTACGCCGCGCAGCAGGCGCGGCGCACCGTCGCCATCGCGCTCGACCCGCCCGCGGCTGGCGATCCAGCGCGTCTCTCCGTCGACCGGCTGCAGCCGAACCTCGACTTCGAAGTCACGGTCATTGCTCAGCGCGCTGTCGACGGCATGACGCAGGGTGTCGCGGTCGTCGGGATGCACCGCGTTGATCAGTCGCGCCTGATCGAGACGCTCCGCTGGCGGGATGCCGAACAGGGCGTGCGCTTTGGCAGTCGCCCAGATTTCGCTGGTGCCGAGATTCCAGACCCACACGCCGAGGCCTGCGGCGGCACTGGCCAGATCCATGCGCCGCTCGCTTTCCTGCAACTGCCGACCCAAATGCGCTGCGGCGGAAACGTCGGCGGTGAGTTCGTAGGCCATGGCCAGCAAGATGATCAGGTAGGCCAAGCTGACGAGATAAGGTGTTTGCACGACCCCGATCTCGATCAGCGCCGAATGGGTGCCGGCGCCCAGAACCCAGACCACGACGCTGCCGCCGATGACGGCGGCCCGCCGGCGCTGGCCGCGCTGCGCCAGCTGGAGCGAGGCGTGCACGACGAACACGAACAGCATCAGCACCCCCAGATAGGTCAGAGCGTTCAGCGGGTTCGGGACGCCTACGGCCACTTGGTAGGATGCGCCGCCGAAGGTCTCGACCGTCCGCAAGCCGGGCATTTCCAGGTAGCCGAGGCTTGACCCGGGGAGAAAGTCAAAAAGGACGGCGGTGAAATAGAGGGCCGGGCCGGCGATCGCCAGCCACTTGTTGCCACAGCGGAAATAGAGCCAGACGAAGCCGGCGAGCGTGGCGATGACGACGCCAGCCGCGACATCAAACCAGTTCAGCAGCGCCTGGAACTCGATCGGGCCATTGGCGCGCATCATCGCCAGCTCGAGCCCGCAGGCTGCTGCGGCGGCAAAGGCACTCGCTGCGAATACCAGGCGCGCGCGGTCTGCCGGCCGGGTGAGCGCGATGCGCAGTTCGATCAAACCGAGCGTCAGGCAAGCTGCGGCGACCATCGGCCAGGCAACGGTGATCCAGTTCATGGCGGTCCGGCAGGGAAGCCTACGCTGCAACTGCGACGGCGAACGGACTGCACTGCAGCTGCGGCGTCAGGTGCTGCGTGGACACCCGTTGACCGCCGCGTGGATCGCGCCGAGCACCTCGCGGCCGGCATCGCCCTTGTCGAAAAACGCGGCGCAACCCGCTGCCAGCGCCCGCCGGCGCCAAAGCGGATCGTCGTAGGCAGTGATGAAGACCACCGGTGTCCCCGGCGCCAGGGCATTCAAGTGCTCCTGCAGATCGAGCCCCGACATCCCGGGCAGTTGCACATCCAGCACCAGG
>NZ_JAVTWB010000041.1:0-3023 GCF_032229525.1 Accumulibacter sp.
ACGTAATCGTCCATGCCGGCTGCCAGGCAGCGCTCGCGGTCGCCATCGACGGCGTTAGCCGTTAGCGCGATGATCGGCAGCTGGCGCGGCAGGCGGCCATCGCGCTGCCAGGCACGCACCTGCGCCGTCGCCTCGAAGCCGTCCAGTACCGGCATCTGGCAGTCCATCAGCACCAGATCGTAGCGTTCGCGCGACAAACAGTCGAGCGCCACCTGGCCATTGTCCGCCACGTTGTAGCCCACCCCGAGGGAATCGAGCATGCTCGACGCGACCAGCTGATTGATCGGATTGTCCTCGACGACCAGCACGTGGGCGGCCACTCCGGCAGCCAATCGCTCGGTGGCCGACGGCAGTGGCACGGCTGGCGCGCTCTCGGCGGCAACTGCCTGCCGTGAGCAGGCGGTAGCGATTGCGTCATCGAGGTCGGACTGACGCACGGGTTTGCGCAGGTAACAGTCGATCAGCGCGTGCGGGCGGTCCGGGTGATCGGTGCTGACACTTGCCGCCGACAGCATGATCAGTGGCAGGGCCGCCCAGCGCGGATCGGACCTGATCTTTTGCGCCAGTTCGATGCCGTCCATCTGCGGCAGGTGCAGGTCGACAATTGCCAGGTCGAACGGCGTCACGGCGGGCCGCCGCAATTCATCCAGTGCGGCGCACCCGCTGGTGGCACAGGTGCAGGTCATCGACCAGGCAGCGAGCTGATGGACGAGGTTTTCGCGGCTGCCGTCGTTGTCATCGACCAGCAGGACGTGCAAGCCTTTGTGGCGTGTGACCGCCGCGACCTGCGAACGCGCGCCGGCTTCCTGTTTGAGTAAGGGCACCTCGAACCAGAAGCGGCTACCACGGCCTGCTTCGCTGTGCAGTCCGATCTGGCCGTGCATCATCTCGACAAGCTGCCTGGCGATCGCCAGGCCAAGGCCGCTGCCGCCGTATAGCCGGGTGGTCGAGCTGTCTGCCTGGACGAAGGCGTTGAACAAGCGGCGCTGTGTTTCCTCGCTGATGCCGATGCCGGTGTCCGCGACATTGAAGCGAAAACGGGCTTCCAGAGGAGTCTCGTCGATTAACTCGAGGCCTACGGCGATCTCGCCACGGCTGGTAAATTTGACCGCGTTGCCTACCAGGTTGGTGATGATCTGGCGCATTCGAACCGGATCGCCCTTGACCGCCACTGGCAGGTTGGCGGGTACGCAGCAGGTCAACGCAACACCCTTGGCTGCAGCCTGCCTGGCGAAGATGGAAACGATATCGTCGAGCAGTTGACGAAGGTCGAAGCGGGTCGTCTCCAGTTCCAGCTTGCCGGCTTCGACCTTCGAGAAATCGAGAACATCGTTGATGATTCTCAGCAGCTGCTCTCCCGACTGCTGGACCGCGTCGGCAAAACGCCGCTGTTGCGTGGTAAGCCGCGTACCGCGCAGCAGTTCGTTCATGCCGAGAATGCCGTTCATCGGCGTGCGAATTTCGTGGCTCATCGCCGCCAGGAATTCGCTCTTTGCTTTATTGCCGGCTTCGGCGAGGTTTTTGGCCTCGCGTAAATCTTCGGTCACCCTCGCCAATACCGTCAAGGCCCTGAGCGGCAGTACCTTCACCACCAGATACACCAGGGCAGCAAACAGCAAGGCCGGTAGGACACTGCCCAAAACGTACCACAGCAGCGGGCGCATCGAGCCGGAGACGATGATCTGGCCGACCACGTCACTTCCATCGTGGAGCGGATAGGCCCGCTGCAACACTGGTTCCGGCGGGATCTCACCAGCCAGCGCGACGACCGACTGATCTTGGTAAAGCACCTGTACCTGTTCGTCGGTCAACGGTATCGGTTCGCGCGAGATCAGTCCCTGCACGCGGTTTTCGGCAAACATCCACGTGTCGGGGTTGCTGGTAATCAGGTTGCTCAGCGCCGAAGCCTTGACCCTGGCCTTGAAGTCGAGAGAATCGCCCAGGTCTCGATAGGCAATGAACAAATAAGCGAGGGGGATGCTTAGGGCGACCAACCACGCCAGCGCCAGCGCAGAGCGATGGACGCTGCGCTCGAGAGTGCGGCGCTGTTGCTGGTCCGGCATGGTCAGGGAACGAGGTGGCCGTTTTCTTCCAGGATCCTTCGCCCCTGCGGTGAGCGCATGAATTGAAGGAATTCTTTTGCTGCGGGCGTGGGTTCCTTCGGCAACACCAGATAGAAGTGCTTGACCATCGGGTAGCGTCCGGCGGACAGGTTCTCAAGGCTCGGCTCAACGCCGTCGAGGGCGAGGGGACGCAGGCTTCGATTCTCGGAGCGGATCAGGGCGATGGTCGTGACGCCGATGCTGCCCGAAACATGTTGCACCTTGTCGGCGGCTTCCTGATCGGTCGCGGCATAGGTCAGACCCGTGCGTTTCTCGGCGGCGGCAAGCGCTTGCTCGATCGCCGGGGAGAGGCGTGCGATTTGGCGGGTATTGTCGTCCCCCGGTTGGCGCATCACTGGCCGGATCTTGGTACCGTCCGGCCATGTTGTCAGTTTGCCGCTGTAGATGTCGGCAACTTGCGCCAGGGTGATCGAGGCGACCGCGTTGGCGCTGGCGACAGCGAAGACAGTGGGCGAGCGGGCGTATTCGACGGTCGTCATGCCATCCCGAGCTTCCTCATCTTTGGGCAGGCGGGAGGACAGGCCAATTTCGATGGCCCCCTTGGGCACAGCCCTGATCGCGCCGCTGGTACCGATGCTATCGAGGACGATGACCGTGGTTTCGGGGTGCAATTTGGTGAAAGCTTCACCCATCAGACGCATCGTGCCCAGTGCATTGCCGGTGCCAGCGATGCGTAGCGCGGCGGCACTGGCCGAAAAAGGAAGTAAAAGAAGGGTCATCAAGGTGGCAAAGATGATGCGGCGCGAAATGGTGAGCGTGGCTGTTGATCCGGTGAGCATTGGCACGATTCCCAAGAAAAATGAAAGAATGGTCGAAAAACCGCTCTGCTCATAGGGTACCCGCTGGTGCCCTGCGCGATCATCTTCTGTAACGGCAGACCAGCAGGGAGACTTGAGCGCT
>NZ_JAVTWB010000042.1:0-17523 GCF_032229525.1 Accumulibacter sp.
CGCGCAGGGTGATCGTGTTGCCGTAGGACTTCGACATCTTCTGGCCGTCGAGCCCCGGCATCCGCGAGGCAGCGGTGAGCAGTGCTCCCGGCTCGACGAGGATCATCTTGCCGGTGCCTTCAAGGTAGCCACAGAGGCGCTCACGGTCGGCGTGCGAGAGGTCGTTGACTTCGTCGAGCAGGGCATGCGCACGCTCGATCGCCGTCTTGTCACCGTTCTGCTGGAAGTGCGTACGCAGTTGCGTGTAGGATCGGGCGCGTTTCGAACCCAGCTTCTTCACCGCCTCCCTGGCCTTCTCCTCGAAACCAACTTCGCGTCCATAGAGGTGATTGAAGCGGCGCGCAAGCTCGCGCGAAAACTCGATGTGCGGTACCTGGTCCTCACCGACCGGCACCTTGTCGGCACGGTAGATCAGGATATCGGCCGACTGCAGCAACGGATAGCCGAGAAAACCGTAGGTCGACAGATCCTTGTTCTCCAGCTTTTCCTGCTGGTCCTTGTAGGTCGGCACGCGCTCCAGCCAGCCGAGCGGGGTCATCATCGACAGCAGCAGATGCAGTTCGGCGTGCTCGGGAACCTGCGACTGAATGAACAGAATCGCCCGGGCGGGATCGACACCCGCCGCCAGCCAGTCGATGACCATGTCCCATGAGGCCGCAACAATGCCCTGCGGGTCGTCGTATTGGGTGGTCAGCGCGTGCCAGTCGGCAACGAAAAACAGACAGGGATGCTCGTGCTGCAGCCGGATCCAGTTCTTCAGGACCCCGTGGTAGTGACCCAGGTGCAGGCTGCCGGTCGGGCGCATGCCGGAGAGGACTCGTTCTGCGTACATCTTCGCTCTCCGAACGCTTAGGCGGAAAATTGAAAAATGAAGTAGATCATGCCCATCACCAGCCCCATCACCGGCATCAGCAGCTTGCCGAGAATGCCGGTGAATAGCAGCAACAAGAGAATCGGGAAACCGAAGCGCTCCAGCTGCGCAAAGCGCCAGGCGGCTTTGGGCGGCAGCAGGCTGATCGCGATACGGCCACCGTCGAGCGGTGGCAGCGGAAAGAGGTTGAGCACCATCAACGCCAGGTTGACCAGGATGCCGACCTCGGCCATGCGCGCCATTGGCACGGTGAAGAAATTGATCGGCAGCGTCACGGCCAGCTTCATCAGCGTCGCCCAGAACAGCAGCATTGCCAGATTCGCCGCCGGGCCGGCCGCCGCGACCCACAGCATGTCGCGCTTCGGCTGACGCAGGCGACCAAAATTGACCGGTACCGGCTTGGCCCAGCCAAACAGGATGCCGCCGGTGGACAGCAGCAAGATGGTGATCGGCACCAGGATCGTGCCGACCGGGTCGATGTGCTTGAGCGGGTTGGCGGTGATCCGACCCTCCTGCCAGGCCGTCGGATCGCCGAAATGGCGCGCGGCGTAGCCGTGCGCGGCCTCGTGCAGGGTGATCGCCAGGATCACCGGCAAGGCGGCGATGGCGATGGTCTGAATCAGTTCTTCCATGGGGGCCTTCCCTAATCCAGTCCGAGGGGCGCCAGCGGCCCCAATCCGGCGCGGACCAGCACCGGCAGCGGGCCGGTCAGGTCGACGACGGTGGTCGGCTCGATGCCGCAGTTGCCGCTGTCAAGAATCAATTCAAGCTGGTTTTCCAGCCGATCCTGGATTTCCCAGCCTTCGGTCAGCGGCCCGTCATCGCCGGCGATGATCAAGGTCGAGGTGAGCAGCGGTTCGCCCAGTTCCTCGAGAAAGGCCAGGGTGACCGCATGCGCCGGCACCCGCAGACCGATCGTCTTCCGCTTCGGGTGCAGGACACGACGCGGCAATTCCCGCGTACCCTCGAGGATGAAGGTGTAGCTGCCCGGCGTCGTCGCCTTGAGCAAACGATAGGTCGCATTGTCGACACGGGCGAACTGGCCGATCTGCGAGAGGTCGCGGCACATCAGTGTCAACAGATGGCGGTCGTCGACCCCCCGGATACTGCGAATGCGTTCGACCGCCGCCTTGTCGCCCAGATGACAGCCGAGGGCGTAGCTGGAGTCCGTCGGCAAGGCGATGATGCCGCCCTGGCGAACGATCTCCGCAGCCCGATGCAGCAGCCTTTGCTGCGGGTTGTCCGGATGAATAGAGACGTGCTGCGCCATTGCCCTCCCCCAGGCTTAGAATGCTTCCCAGATGGGCTTCAGCCCATCCGGCAAGGGGGCCAGTTGACCCAGATCAAAATAACTCTCGCCCGGCCCGTGAAAATCCGAACCGCGCGACGCCAGAAAACCGTACTCCCTGGCCAGGCGCGCGAAGGTATCGACGTGCTCCTGGGTGTGGCTGCCGGACACGACTTCGATCGCCTGCCCGCCCAGCTCCTTGTATTCGGCGAGAAAACGCCGCATATCGGTGCGCGACAGCTTGTAGCGCCCCGGATGCGCCACCGCGGCAACGCCGCCGGCGCCGAGGATCCAGCCCAGCGAATCGGCCAGTGACGCCCAGCGGTGATCGACATAGCCGGGCCGACCGGGAACCAGATACGACTCGAAGACGCTGCGCAAATCCTTGGCCACGCCACGCTCGACCAGATAGCGACCGAAATGCGCGCGGCTGACCAGGCTGGGATTGGCCGCCAGGCGCATCGCACCATCGAAAGCGCCATCGATCCCGACCTTCTCGAGTTCCGCCGACATCCGCCGTGCGCGCTCGATACGGCCGGAGCGGATACTCCCCAAGCCTGCGTTCAACGCCTGATCAGCGCTGTCGAACGCGTAGCCGAGAACATGAATCTGGAGGCGCTCCCACTCGATCGAGATTTCGACGCCGTTGACCAAAGCCATGCCGGCCGCGTCGGCTGCCGCCCGCGCCGCGGGCAGACCGTCGATGCTGTCGTGGTCGGTCAGCGCCAGCATGTTCACACCATTGGCGGCGGCCCGACGGGCGACGTCTGCCGCGGGCAGAAGACCGTCCGAACAGGTGGAATGACAATGAAGATCGCAGTTGAACACGGGAGGAGACAAGGTCGGCGAGCGGAAAATCGTAAACCACGCATGATAGCACAGGCGCCGGAAGCCCCCGAGCTCACGCGACGGTCAAAGCTGGTAGTCGGCATCAAGACGATTGCAGCGCCGATTCAGGCCTATAATCCCCGACTTTTTCGAGGCCGCCCATGTGGTTCAAAAACCTCTACCTCTACCGCCTTCCCAAAAACTGGGCTGTCGACGCCGCCCAAATTGAAGACCAACTTGCCAAACTGACCCTGCAAGGGTGCTCCGCAACCGACCCGCGCAGTATCGGCTGGGTCCCGCCGCGTGACGGCGGATCGCTGATTCACGCGGTCAACCAGCAATGGCTGCTGGCGCTCGGCGTCGAAGAAAAGCTGCTGCCAGCCTCGATCGTCAAGCGTTTTGCCAGTGACAAGGCGAAAGCCATCGAAGAAAGCGAAGGGCGCCGCATCGGCCGCAAGGAGATGCGCGAAATTCAGGAGGAGATGACCGTCGAACTGCTGCCGCGCGCGTTCATCCGCCAGCGCAGCACTTTTGCCTGGATTGACCGGAGCAACGGCTGGCTGGTGATCGACTCTTCCTCGCCGGCAAAAGCCGAGGAATTCCTCGAACATCTGCGCAAATCGGTCGACGGCGTGCCGGCCAAAGTGCTCAAGGTCACGCAATCGCCCTCGGCGGCGATGACCGGCTGGGTGGCCGGTGGCGAAGCGCCGGTCGGCTTCACCCTCGACCAGGATCTCGAACTGCGCTCGGCCGAGAAGGCCACCGTGCGCTATGTCAAGCACACCCTGGAAGGCGAAGAGATCCGCCAGCATATCGCTGCCGGCAAGGTGGTCACCCGTCTGGCGATGACCTGGAACGACCGTATTTCATTCGTTCTCGACGACAACCTGCAAGTCAAGCGACTGGCCTTCCTCGACATCCTCAAGGAACAGGCCGATGGCCAGAGCGAGAACGAAGACGAACGCTTCGATATCGACTTCACCCTGATGAGTGGCGAAGTAGCGCAACTGCTCGACGATCTGCTTACCGCACTGGGCGGCGAGCCGGCGACGGCGGCTTAGTCTTCGGTCCTGTCGCGAACACGGCGGCGGGAACCTCGGGCAGCGCGCTCAGCGCTGCTTGCCCACCACCGCCAACGCCAAAGCTCGCATGACCGCTGCAGTGCGTGTCTCGACGCCAAGCTTGGCAAAGACGTGCTCAAGATGTTTCTCGATGGTGCGAACCGAGGCACAGAGAATGGTGGCGATGTCCTGGTTGGTCTTGCCGGCAGCGACCCAGGCGAGCACCGTGCGCTCGCGGGGAGTAAGGCGAAAGCCTGGTGACGGATCCGACCGTTGCATGGCACGGCTTTCACGAATGAAGAGCAGATAGTCGTGCGGTGAGTCCGGGTCGGGAAAGGCGCGGACGTTCACTGTGCGTGATCCGCGGGTCAGCGCCAAAGGGCAGAACCCCCGTCGACCGGCGATGCCTACGGCTTTCTCCTCGCGGCGTAGCCAGGTGTCTACCCTTTGCGGCAGCGAGGTTCCGGCGACAATGATCTCGCCCGGCCACCACGCGGCAAGCAGCGCATTCGCGCCCGCAGAAATCATGACCAGTTGCCGACTGGCATTCACGGCCATCATCGCCCAGCCGTCGCTTTCCATCGCCGTGCGTAGTTCGCGGAGCGCCGCATGCGCTCGCGCGAGTTCCAGCGAGTTGCGAAACATCGCTGCCAATGGCCCCCGTAGCAGGTCGAGCAGTTCACGGTCGCGCTCGCTGAAGTCGCGCCTGCCACGGTTGAGGACCAGGCTGACGAGACGGCGTTGGTCGACGTAGAGCGGCACCGCGATCACGCTGTCGAGACCGAGATGCCGGTAGTAGTCATTAAACAACGCACTGTGACGAAATTCGTAGCGCGACAGCGCATCGGAAATGCGGTGCGATCCACCGTCCGGATGGCTTGCGTGATAGCGAACCAGGGGGTGTTCGCGAAAGTGCCGGTTGAAGCACTCCACGTCGTCGTCGGAAATTGCATTCGGCACATCGCTGACCACCGTCCGCCGGCCCCCATCCAGATCGCAGAAGCTGAAGGTCGTGAGCTCGGAGGCGACCAGCGCTGGGATCTCGGCCAGGCTGCGCCGCACGAATGTTTCCGGATCACTGCTTCCCGAGCCGATTGAAGCGAGCGCTCGCATGGCTGCCGTTGCGTCGCGCTGCGTGATTTGTCCCATCGTGACCACTCCCCTGAGCGTAGTGTCGAGCACCTCGTCACAAGGCCAGCGAAAGATACGTAGACCTACGTATTTCCCGGTTGCTCCAACACATCTAAAAAGTAGTCGACAGCGACGCCAATGCAAGGGTGCTGTCCGCACAGCCAAGGAGACGATCATGACTCGCAAATACATCGATTGCCGCGAATACCCGAGTGAATTGAACTGCACCGTCGCCATCGGGGCGGACTCGGAAAAGGAGCTGCTCGAAGCCGCAGTGCAGCACGCGGTGGCAGTTCACGGACACCAGGACAATGAAGAACTGCGCAGCACGCTGAGGACGCTGTTCAAGGACGGGGCGCCGCACGCCTGACCGGCGTGGGCCGGAAGGGAGCTTGCGATTTCGAGGTTTCCCGGGCGAAGGATTTTCCGGGCGAGGACTACCATTTCGTCGCGCTGTTTGACTGCCTGCACGCCATGGGCGACCCGGTCGGCGCCTCGGCGCACGTCCTGCAGTCGCTCAAACCGGATGACGCCTGGATGATCGTCGAGGCACGCCCACAGGACACACTCCACCGCGATCGACTGCTGAACACCGTCCTCGTAAAACGGTCAAAACGCGCAAGCGTTTCACCGAAGGGGGACGAGCCATGACACACGAAATCGACCTGGCGATACGGGGTGGCTTGGTAGTGGATGGAACGGGGGCAGAGCCAGGCGAAGCCGATATCGCGATTTCGAGCGGGCGGATCGTCCAGGTCGGCGGGCGCATGCAACGGGCACCCGCAGAAATCGACGGCAGCGGGCAGGTAGTGACTCCCGGCTTCGTCGACATCCACACCCACTACGATGGGCAGGCGACCTGAGAAAATCGCCTGATACCCTCCTCTTACCATGGCGTGACGACGGTGCTCATGGGCAACTGCGGCGTCGGCTTCGCGCCGTGCCGACCAGACCAGCACGAGCTGCTGATCAGGCTGATGGAGGGCGTCGAGGATATCCCGCACCCGGTACTGGTGGAAGGTCTGCCCTGGACCTGGGAGACCTTCCCCAATACCTCGATGTCCTGGCCAGCCGCAAGTACGACATGGATGTCTGCGGCTACATTCCGCATGCCCCGGTCAGGGTCTACGTCATGGGGCAGCGCGGAGCCGACCGCGAGCCAGCCAGCGTCGAGGACCTGCAGCAAATGAAGCGCATCGTTCGCGAAGGGGTGCAAGCCGGTGCGATGGGGGTGTCGACCTCACGCACCTTCTTTCATCGCTCCAGCGACGGCAAATCGACGCCCAGCTTCGAAGCCGCCGAGGAGGAGTTTCTGGCGCTGGCGCTGGCCTTGAAGGAAGCCGGCAAGGGTGCGCTGCAACTGATCACCGACTTCGACGATCCGGACCAGACCATGGCCTTGTTGCGGCGAGTGGTCGAACGCTCGGGCCGACCCTTGTCGGTATCGCTGCTCGAAGGCAGCTACGGTCCGATGACCCTGCGCTGGCGCGAGGTGCTCGACTGGGCGGCTGCGGCCACGGAGGCTGGCCTGCCGATCAAGGCGCAGGTGCTCAGCCGCGCGATCGGCGTCCTGCTCGGGCACGAGCTGACGCTCAATACCTTCTACACCTGCGAGTCCTACAAGGATCTGGCCGGCCTGCCGTTCGCGGAACGCATCCAGGCCCTCGGGAACCCTGAGCTGAAGGCGCGCATCTTGGCCGAGTCCGCCGACCCCGATCCGACCATCGTGCTTGGCCGACTGGCGCGCGAGTTCGACCACATGTTCATTCTTGGCGACCCACCCGACTATGAACAGCCTTTCGAGCAGAGCATCGCCGCTCAGGCAAGGCGCGCCGGCGTGACGCCGGAAGAGCTGGTCTACGACCTGATGCTGGAACGCGGCGGCCGGAACAACCTCTACGTCACCTTGTGCAACTACGAGTACGGCTCGCTCGATTCGTCGCTGGCGATGATGCAACACCCGGGCGCTGTCCTTGGCCTCGGCGACGGTGGCGCGCACTGCGGCACCATCTGCGACGGCAGCGATCCGACCTTCATGCTCACGCACTGGGTGCGCGACCGCAGCCGCGGCGAGCGCCTGCCTCTGCCGCAGGTCGTGAAATCGCTCAGCCACGATACTGCGCGTGCGGTGGGGCTTCTCGACAGGGGCCTGATCGCCGTCGGCTACAAGGCCGATCTGAACGTCATCGATCTCGATCGTCTGCAGCTGCACGCCCCTGAGGTGGTATACGACCTGCCTGCCGGCGGCCGGCGCTTGGTGCAGCGCGCCGATGGCTACTCGGCCACCCTGGTCAACGGCGCCATCGTCCATCGCGGCGGGGTGGCGACCGGCGCGCTGCCCGGACGACTGGTACGCGGGCCGCAGGCGGCGGCACATTGAAGTTGAAGTCGCTCGCTGCGGGCCTCGAGGCGCTGCCGCAAGAGCGCGTCAGGTCCACGACCTGTTGACCGATTCTGCCCGAAAGGAAACGCGCCATGGAATTCGACTCGTCCCCTCTGGTCAGCACGGAATGGCTGGCAGCGCACATCGACGACCCGAAGGTGCGGATCGTCGATGTGCGTTGGCGCTCACGCTACGAGAACGGCCGCGGCATCAGCTTTGACGACCACGAAGCTTATCTGGCAGGCCACATTCCCGGCGCGGTTTTTGTGGGGATGATTGGCGACCTGTCCGATGCGCGCCACCCCGTGCCCGACATGCTGGCGCCGCCAGAGCAGTTCGCGGCGGCGATGGGGCGCCTCGGCATCGGCAAGGACACACTGGTCGTGGCTTATGACAACATGGGACTGCCCCTGGCTTCGGCCAGACTGTGGTGGGCCTTGTCCTACTATGGTCACGATCAGGTGCGCGTTCTCGATGGTGGCCTGCGCGAATGGCGCGCCGAAGGACGTCCGCTAGCCACCGACGTACCGGTTCCGCAGGCAGCGCTGTTCCAGTCACGCCCTCGCCCGGCGTGGCTGGCCACCAGGGACGATGTTCTGGCAGCGCTTGACGACCGCGCGACCATCGTGGTCGACTGCCTGAACCAGGAGTTGTACCGCGGCAGTGACGACCGCCATCTCTGGGGACAACGCTCCGGGCACATCCCGGGGGCGGTTAACGTTCCCTATCTGGCGAACATCGATCCCGCGCTCGCCGACGCCAGTGCGGCCGAACGCGAGCAATTGCTGGCCAGCGGTCGCTCATTCACTTTCAGCTCACGGGAAACCTTGCGCAATCTCTATCGCACCGCGGCCGTCGTGCCCAATCGACCGCTGATCACCTACGGCGGCCGCGGCTACGCCGGCGCCTGTGGGCTCCTGGCCCTCAAGCTCCTCGGCCATGAGGATGTTCGGCTCGACGACGGATCATGGGCGGAGTGGAGCGCCGACCCCAGCTTGCCGGCCGGAGGGAGGCCTTGCGCCGGCAGTGCGTGACGAGACGGAGCCGCTCATGGTGTCGGATAATTTTACATAGGCCTACTCCGGACGCTCAGCTCCGCTCCGGCTGGCAGAACGATTCAGTCGCAAAATCAGGTTGTTAAGCCATTTCTTACAGGCCAACGGAAGATCCGGCACGACTTTTGCATTCTCCCAGCCTGACGTCCCGCATCGTCCAACAACAAGGAGAACTCCATGCAATTTCCGTCGATCAAGATGTTTTCACTTGCCGTCGCCGCGGCGATCGCGCTGCCACTGTCGAGCGCGGCAACGGCCGGCCCGGTGTTCCTGACTGGTCACGACCCCGACTTCCACACGCAACCGGGACTTGGCAATGCCGGCAACCTGCTCGCTAAAGCGCTGTCCTTCGTTACCGGCGGTAGCTATAACGACAATCTGGCGTCGACCAAATTTCTGTGGGTTGAATCCGCGATCGCGGCGCCCGGCGGTCACGTCAAGGGCTACAACTCTCTCGACGACGTCGGGGCCAGTGCGGTTGACTACGACATCGTCGATGCCGCTGGTTTTGCCACCGCCGTTCTGAGCAACTACACGGCGATTGCCATCGCCTCATCGTTCGGCGGCACCTTGACGCGCGCCGAGCTCGACGCGCTGATCGCTCGCAAAACAGACATCGCCGCGTTCATCAACGCCGGCGGCGGACTGTTCGCCTCCTCCGAGTGCTATCCGTGTGGCGCCAACCTGATGGCCGGTGCTACTGCCCCCGATCTCTTTGGTTATCTCCCGGTCAACGTCACCTCGATCGGCGCATCGCCACCCTTCACGCCCACGGCCTACGGCCTGGGGCTGGGACTGACCGCAGGCGATCTGAACGACCCGACGCACAACTCTTTCGGGCTGATTGGCGGCCTGAACGTTGTCGACACCGACGCCGCTGGCAACGCAACGACCTTGGCAGGCGTGGTGAACGTTGGCAATGGCGGCTTTGTCCCGGTGCCAGAACCCGGCACGCTGGCGCTGGCAGCATTGGCACTGGGCGCACTGGCAGGGGCATCGCGCCGGCGAGCGAAAAACGCGATCAGCGCGACGGCCGCTTTGTAGCCTGGGGTCGAATAGGCGGCATACACACTCGGGGCAACCCGCCGCTGTGCTGCGCCGCCGAATGCGGCTGCAGAAACCTGTCTTGGGTTCTTGCGTTGGCGCCATTGGTGCACCGCACACGACCAACGCCGGATGGCCGAAAGGCAGGCGGCCCCTCTCGACCCACCTGTGGCAGGGCGAATATCCGGCGGCGTCAATTACGGCAAGATGCAGCCGGATTGAGCCAGCGCACGGGCTCGCGGAGATGACTCACCTTCAGCCCGTCCTTGTGTGCCGCCAGTAGTGCCAGGCTTTTTTGCACGTAATCGTGCGACGAGAGGTCACCGGTGGCGTAGCGCTGCAAGAGTTCCAGCCAATGGGTGTGGATTGCACAAGGGCTTCGCTCGTCCCCGCCGGAAAGCGGGCAATCTGGACAGCGTACTGTTGCCAGGACGACAATCGCCGTCTGTTTCTGCCACTGCTGGCGGTATTGCTTGGCGTTGGCCTCGATCCAGGCCAGGGCCCGCGACTCCCGCTCAGCTTCTGGAAAACGCTCGACGTACTCTTCGATCGCCGCGACCTGCCGGCGAAAGAACTCCTTATCGGCGACGGGCTCACGCGAGGAGTCGCCCACAAAGCGGGCAATCAGCGCCAGCGTCGGATCATCTACGATATACATACCGCTTCTGTGGAACCGTAAAAAAACAATCAACAGTCTTCAATATAGCAGCAGTTGGTGCGGTGCACCAAACAATCTTTTTATCGCTACCCTGAGGCGCCAATCGGCGCAGAGCGCTTCATCTGTGCTCCTCCCCTCGTCACTGAACGCTCTTCTGCTCGACGGACGACGCGGCCGCTCGACACGATGGTGCTCACCGCCTTGCAATGCAACAAGCGTCGCGTCGACCCGGCCGAAGCGCATCAGGCGATTGACCACCTTGGGGAAAACCAGGAAGTCGATCGCCTTCTCCATGGCGCCGTTGGTGTTGATACGATTTCCGGACTCGGCTGCCCCTATCCAGAGCAAGGGTCCACCCACAGAGCCCTGCGCAGGGAAGCCCAGGGCATAGCTTCGTAACAAGACCTTCGAGATAACCGCCGGCTTCCCGCGCGTCAACGACAGCGGCAACCCGCCCGACAGCGTGGTGGCACACCCGAAAGCCTACCCGCTCGCCGAACGAATGCTCGCCTAAAAATGAAATCACCCTCCCGCCAAACCGCAAGACAGCATGAAATCTCGGGTTCGCACTCCGATATTTCATGGCAAATTCGAGCATGATCCCACGCTCGGCTCATCTTGATCGCCTGACCAAAGGCCTGCCACAGGTCCCGGTGCTTGCCCGCCTGGGGGCCCGCCAAGTGGGAAAAACGACCCTCGCACGGCAGCTTGCGACGACCTGGCACGGTCCCGTCAGGCACTTCGACTGCGAAGATCCCGACGATCAAGCACGACTCGCCGACCCCGCCTTCGTGCTGCGCCCGCTGACGGGGTTGGTGATTCTGGACGAAATCCAGATGCGACCGGACATCTTCCCACTACTGCGGGTCCTGGCTGACCGCGCCAATGTCCCGGCCCGCTTCCTGATCCTGGGTAGTGCCGCGCCGGAGCTGCTGCGACACGCAGCAGAGACGCTGGCCGGTCGCGTCGTGTTTCAGGAACTCGACGGCCTTGGACTGGATGAATTGACGACGGCGGGTGATCTGCCTGAGCTCACCGCGAACTGGCTGGACACCCGCTGGCTGCGCGGCGGTTTTCCGCGTGCCTTACTGGCCAGGGATTTGGCCGCGAGTCGCGCGTGGCGGGACGCTTTTATCCGCACCTATCTCGAACGTGACCTGCCGCAACTCGGCATTAACCTGCCCGCGCTAAGCTTGCGTCGATTCTGGACCATGCTCGCGCACTACCACGGTCAAACGTGGAACAGCAGCGAACTTGCTCGCTCGCTGGGGGTGAGCGACAAGACTGTCGGCCGCTATCTCGACATCCTGGAAGGCACCTACATGGCGTACCGCCTACTACCCTGGCACACAAACCTCGGCAAACGGGAGGTGAAAGCGCCCAAGGTCTACCTTTCTGACACCGGCATCTTGCACAGCCTGCTGGGGATTGGCGATGTCGAAAACTTGCGTGCCCACCCAAAGTGTGGCGCATCGTGGGAAGGCCTGATGGTGCGCGAAATCATCCGCCGCAGCGGCGCACGGCGGGATGAAGCTTTTTTCTGGGGCGTGCATACGGGCGCCGAGTTGGACTTGCTGATTGTCAAAGACGGCAAACGCGTGGGCTTTGAAGTCAAGCTCAGCAGCTCCCCGAAAGTGACGGCCGCCATGCGATCCGCCCGCGACGTGCTCGGTCTGGAACAGCTTTACGTCATCTGCCATGGCGAAGGCGCTCCCTGGCCCTTGAGCGAGGGGATCACCGCTGTCCCTGCAAGCGCCATCGACGTCGCACTTGAATAGGCACAGCCAGGCGCTGGCGCCCCGGGGGCGCGGCGACGATCCGGCCTTCCCGATTTGCCTGCCTTCGCGCACAGCGCGCCGCGCCACTTATACAAACTGCCGATCCGATCATCGGATTGTATGAATTCAGAACGGTTGACAGCCCCTACGGATGGCCAACGCCTTCGCCTTCCAGAAGCGCTTACCACCGGCGTTATAATCGTCAGCGTCCCAGCAGAACCCACGCTCCGCTGACCGCAAACGCTTCGCGAAGCCCTGCGCCAGCACCACACCTACCGACGCCATGACCAAGACCTCCGGACAAACCAGCAACAAGGGCCGCAAGACTTCCTCCCGCGGCGCCGCCGAGCCACGCCTGTCACGCCAGCGCAAACCGGCAGACCTGCCAGTAGATGATTGGCAGCGAGCACTACGCCGACAGTTCGGCCGCGAGCAACGCTTCGCTCTCGAGAACCTTGGCAACGATCCGGTCTTCTCCGATTTCGCGGTCTTCAACCCTGACAGCAGCCGACGCTATCGGGTCGCCATCCGCGGTGCGCAGCCCGGCGACAATTACTGCACCTGCCCCGACTTCGCGACCAACGATCTCGGCACCTGCAAGCACATCGAGTTCACTCTCGGCCAGATCACCACCGAGCCAGCGGGCAAGAATGCTCTCGAAGCTGGTTTTCAGGGGGCGTTCAGCGAACTCTTTCTCGATTATTCGGGCCAGCGGCGCGTACGCCTGCGCCTCGCTAACGCGTTTCCCGCCGAACTACAGCCGGCGGTAGGCCGCCTCTTCGATCCGGCCCGCGGCTGGCAGCTATCGCCCGCGGACTTTACCTCGCTCCCGGCCTTCATCGATAGCCTACGCAGCACCGGGCACGACTTGCGCTGCCATGACGACGCACTCGCTTTCATTGCCGAAGTCCGCGACGGCGAAGCGCGCCGGCAAGCGCTGGCCGCGCTCTACCCGATCGGCGCCGACAGCCCCGGGCTGCAGGCACTGCTCAAGGTGGCGCTGTATCCGTACCAGCGCGAGGGTGCCTTGTTCGCGGTGCGCGCCGGCCGCGCCCTGATCGGCGACGAGATGGGCCTGGGCAAGACCGTGCAGGCAATCGCCGCGATGGAAATCTTCGCCCGTCACTTCGCCGTCGAGCGTGTGCTGATCGTCTGCCCGACCTCGCTCAAGCACCAATGGGAACGCGAGATCGCGCGCTTCAGCGAGCGCCGCGCAACGGTGATTGGCGGCCTGCGCGCCGTCCGCCAGGCACGCTACGCGCAGGACGACTTCTGCAAGATCACCAACTACGAGACCCTGGGCCGCGACCTCGACCTGATCCAGGGATGGGCGCCGGACGTGGTGATCGTCGACGAAGCCCAGCGGATCAAGAACTGGAACACTATCGCCGCCCGTGCCTTGAAGCGCATCGACAGTCCCTATGCGCTGGTGCTCACCGGCACCCCGCTCGAGAACCGCCTCGAAGAACTGATCTCGATCGTCCAGTTTGTCGATCAGCACCGCCTCGGGCCGACCTGGCGCCTGCTCGACGAACATCAGCAGCGCGACGAGCGCGGCCGCGTGATCGGCTACCGCAATCTGCAGCAGATCGGCCAGACACTGGCGCCGATCATGTTGCGCCGGCGTAAGGCGGCGGTGCTCGAACAACTGCCCGAGCGCGTCGACAACACGCTGTTCGTGCCGATGACAGCACAGCAAGCTCTTCACCACGATGAGAACGGCGCCATCGTCGCGCGCATCGTCCATCGCTGGCGTCACACCGGCTTCCTCTCCGAGAAAGACCAGTTGCGCCTGCGCTGCTCCATGCAAAACATGCGCATGTCGTGCAACAGCACTTTCCTGCTGGACCACGAAACCGACTACGGCTACAAGGCCGACGAACTGGCCGCGCTACTCGACGACATCCTTGACGACCCGCAGGCCAAGGTGGTGATCTTCAGCCAGTGGTTGCGCACGCACGAGTTGATCATCCGGCGGCTGAACGAGCGCGGCTGGCAGCATGTGCTGTTCCACGGCGGCGTCCCGGGCGACAAGCGGGGCGCCCTGGTCGACCGCTTCAACCAGGATCCCGAGTGCCGGGCCTTTCTCAGCACCGATGCCGGCGGCGTCGGCCTCAACCTGCAGCACGCCGCGGCGGTAGTGATCAACATGGATCTGCCGTGGAATCCGGCAGTGCTCGAACAACGCATCGGTCGCGTGCACCGAATGGGCCAGACGCGCGGCGTCCAGGTGATCAACTTCGTCGCCCGTGGAACCATCGAAGAAGGCATGCTGTCGGTGCTGGCCTTCAAGCAATCGCTGTTCGCCGGGGTTCTCGACGGCGGCGAAAGCGAGGTTGTCCTGCACGGCACAAAGCTGTCGAAGTTCATGGAGACGGTGGAACAGGTGGCCGGCGCAGTCGAAAGCCAGGCGGCCGGTGAAGACGACCGCCACGACACCCCGCCGCTCGCGGCCACCAGTGACAGCGATGCAGATGAAGCAGCGGACGACCATCCGGCCGCTGCCGCCCCAGCGCCGGCAGCGGCAAGCGAGCCCCAGACCACGTCCGCCGCCGAGCCCGCTGCCGCGGCCGAAGAACCCGCGGTGACCACGACCGAAACCAGGACGCCGGGCGCCGCCGACCCGTGGGCGCCGCTGCTGGCGGTTGGCGCACAGTTGCTCGGTGAACTGGCGGCAGCGTCGCAAGGCGAGCGTGAATCGAGCTTGCTGCAAACCGATCCACAAACCGGCCAGCGCTATCTCAGGCTGCCAGTGCCGGATCCACAAACCGTGCACAACCTCGCCGACAGCCTGCTGAAGCTGCTGGGCAAGCGAAAGTGAAAGCGGCGCATGCGCAAGCGGGGAGCTGTTGCCGGCGATCGACCTGGTCAAAGCGCGGCGTCGCTCGCTTGGCGTGCAGCAATTGATCGCGATACTCTTTGTCTCATGTTGCCCACACCGTCAATGCGAAACCGTAGCCTCGCCCACAGCGAAACACCCGCGAGCGGCGGCCCCCGCTTGACGCGGCCCGCCCGCTCATGAAAGCCGTCATCCTGGCCGGTGGCATGGGCACCCGCCTGGCGGAAGAAACGACCATCCGGCCCAAACCAATGGTCGAAATTGGTGGCAAACCGATCCTCTGGCACATCATGAAGATCTATGCCAGCCACGGCATCAATGACTTCGTGATTTGTCTGGGCTACCGGGGCTATGTGATCAAGGAGTATTTCGCCAACTACTTCCTGCATACCTCGGATGTCACCTTCGACATGGCGACCAACGCGATGGAAGTGCACGAGCGTCACGCCGAGCCCTGGCGAGTAACGCTGGTCGACACCGGCGATGCCACGCAGACGGGCGGCAGACTGCGGCGAGTTCGTGCTCATGTCGCCAACGAGGAATCGTTCTGCTTTACCTACGGGGACGGTCTCGGCAACGTCGACATCAGTGGAGCGATTGCCTTCCATCGCCAGCAAAGGGTGAGCGCGACGGTCACGGCAGTTACCCCGCCAGGGCGTTTTGGCGCCCTTGAGCTGGCGGATGATCGCGTCATCGCTTTCTGCGAGAAACCTCGCGGCGACGGCGGATGGATCAACGGCGGCTTCTTCGTCATCAACCCCAGCGTACTCGATCTCATCACTGGCGACTCCTGTATGTGGGAAGCAGGACCGGTCGAACGACTGTCACAGACCGGGCAGCTGGCCGTGTGGCGGCATGACGGCTTCTGGCAAGCGATGGACACGCTGCGCGACAAAAACCATCTCGAAGAACTCTGGGCCTCGGGCGCAGCGCCTTGGAAAAGCTGGTGATTCAGCCAGCGTTCTGGAAGGGCCGGCGCGTTCTGATTACCGGTCATACCGGCTTCAAGGGCAGCTGGCTTTCCTTGTGGCTGCAGGGCATGGGTGCCGAAGTGATCGGTTACGCCCTGCCGCCGGCAACGCAGCCCAACCTCTTCGAAGTCGCCGGCGTCGCGCGGCAGATGGTGTCTATTCTCGCCGACATCAGGGATGCGGAACGGCTAGGCGCAGCGTTCGCCAGACATCGACCGGAAGTGGTATTCCATCTCGCGGCGCAAGCGGAAATTCTGCCGTCCTACGCTCACCCCGCCGAGACCTACGCGACCAACGTCATGGGAACGGTGAACCTCCTCGACGCCGTCCGTCAGACCACCGGGATACGCGCCGTCGTCGTCGTCACCAGCGACAAGTGCTACGACAACCGCGAATCGGGGCAGGCCTACCGCGAAGACGACCCGCTCGGCGGCGTCGACCCCTACAGCAGCAGCAAGGGCTGCGCCGAGTTGGTCACCGCGGCCTATCGCCATTCCTTCTTTGCACCCGCCGATCACGCCAGACACGGTACTGCGCTGGCCACTGCACGCGCCGGCAACGCCATCGGCGGCGGCGACTGGTCGGCGAATCGACTGATTCCGGATGCGATACGCGCCTTTCTCGATCGGCGTCCGCTGCAGGTGCGGCATCCGGGGGCCATTCGGCCATGGCAGCACGTCCTCGAACCGCTTGCCGGCTACCTGATGCTGGCCGAACAACTGCATCGACAGGGACCGAGCTTCGCCGAAGCGTGGAACTTCGGCCCTGCCGAAGACAGCACGCACAGCGTCGAGCAGGTACTGCAGGTGCTGGTCGGCATCTGGAGTGACGGCGCCGCCTGGACCGGCGACGGGACATCTCACCCCCACGAGGCGCACCACCTGCGGCTTGATGCGTCGAAAGCGATCGCGGCGCTGGGCTGGCATCCAGTCTGGTCGCTCGATAGCGCTCTGCGCATGACCGTCGACTGGTACCGGGCACATTCGCACGACGCAGACATGGCCGCCATTTCCCGACAACAGATCAACGACTACTGCCGTCAAGCAGGAAGATCAGGCACCACATGAACACTGACCCACTGAGAGAACAGATCCTCGATCTTGTCGAACGCCATGCCAACGCGGCGCGCCCCGCCACCACCTTCCACCCTGGCGAAAGCACGGTGCCGGCCGCCGGCAAGGTCATCGGCGCTGGCGAGCTGCGCCACATGGTCGACGCCGTGTTGGACGGCTGGCTGACTACCGGCCGCTTCAACACTGAATTCGAGCAGCGACTTGGCCATTTTCTCGATGTCGAGCACGTGCTGACCACCAATTCGGGTTCTTCGGCCAACCTGCTGGCCTTCAGTGCGCTCACCTCGCCGAACCTCGGCGAACGCGCCATCAAGCCTGGTGACGAAGTGATCACGGTTGCCGCCGGCTTTCCGACCACCATCAATCCAATTCTCCAGAATGGCTGTGTGCCGGTTTTCGTCGACGTCACCCTGCCGACCTACAACATCGACGTGGCCCAAATCGAGAATGCGATCTCCAGCCGGACGCGAGCAATCATGCTTGCACATACCCTCGGCAACCCCTTTGACCTGCGGGAGGTCTGCCGGATCGCCCGCAAACACG
>NZ_JAVTWB010000043.1:0-3006 GCF_032229525.1 Accumulibacter sp.
CCTGGTGCTGGATGTGCAACTGCCCGGGATGTCGGGGCTCGATCTGCAGGAGCACCTGAATGCCCTGGCGCCGGGAACACCGGTGGTCTTCATCACGGCCTACGACGATCCGCGTTGGCGCCGGCGGGCGCTGGCAGCGGGTTGCGCCGCGTTTTTCAACAAGGGCGACGCCGGCCGCGAGGTGCTCGGCGCGATCCACGCGGTGGTCAACGGATCCCCACGCAGCACCTGACGCCGCTGCTGCAGTGCAGTCCGTTCGCCGTCGCAGTCGAAGTTGCAGCGCAGGTCTTCCTGCCAGACAGTCATGAACTGGATCACCGTTGCCTGGCCGATGGTCGCCGCAGCTTGCCTGACGCTCGGTTTGATCGAACTGCGCATCGCGCTCACCCGGCCGGTAGACCGCGCGCGCCTGGTATTCGCAGCGAGTGCCTTTGCCGCCGCCGCAGCCTGTGGGCTCGAGCTGGCGATGATGCGCGCCAATGACCCGATCGAGTTCCAGGCGCTGCTGAACTGGTTCGATGTCGCGGCAGGCGCCGTCATCGCCACGCTCGCCGGCTTCGTCTGGCTCTATTTCCGCTGTGGCAACAGGTGGCTGGCGATCGCCGGCCCGGCCCTCTATTTCACCGCTGCGCTCTTCGACTTTCTCCCCGGGCCAAGCCTCGGCTACCTGGAGATGACCGGCTTGCAGACGGTCGAGACCTTCGGCGGTGCGACTTACCAAGTGGCCGTGGGCGTCCCGAACCCGCTGAACGCTCTCACCTATCTGGGGGTGCTGACGCTCCTCGTATTCGTCGTGCACGCCTCGCTCCAGCTGGCGCAGCGCGGCCAGCGCCGGCGGGCCGCCGTCATCGGCGGCAGCGTCGTGGTCTGGGTTCTGGGCGCCGGCACCCATTCGGCGCTGATCGAGATCGGGGTCGTGCAAACACCTTATCTCGTCAGCTTGGCCTACCTGATCATCTTGCTGGCCATGGCCTACGAACTCACCGCCGACGTTTCCGCCGCAGCGCATTTGGGTCGGCAGTTGCAGGAAAGCGAGCGGCGCATGGATCTGGCCAGTGCCGCCGCAGGCCTCGGCGTGTGGGTCTGGAATCTCGGCACCAGCGAAATCTGGGCGACTGCCAAAGCGCACGCCCTGTTCGGCATCCCGCCAGCGGAGCGTCTCGATCAGGCGCGACTGATCAACGCGGTGCATCCCGACGACCGCGACACCCTGCGTCATGCCGTCGACAGCGCGCTGAGCAATGACCGTGACTTCGAAGTCGAGGTTCGGCTGCAGCCGGTCGACGGAGAGACGCGCTGGATCGCCAGCCGCGGGCGGGTCGAGCGCGATGGCGACGGTGCGCCGCGCCTGCTGCGCGGCGTTGCATTCGATATTTCGCCGCGTCGCCGCTCGGAGCTGCAACTGCAGGAACTCCAGAGCCAACTCGCCCATACCAGCCGCGTCTCGATGCTCGGGCAGCTGGCGTCGGCGCTGGCACATGAGTTGTACCAACCGCTGGGCGCCATTCTGCGCAACGCCGAGGCGGCGGAGCTCTTCCTGCAACGCGACCCGCCGGACCTCGGCGAGCTGCGGCCTATCCTGGCGGACATCCGGGCCGACAACCAGCGCGCGCGGGACGTGATCGAGCGATTGCGCACGCTGCTGAAGCGCCGCAGCATGGCGTGCCAGCCGCTGGCGATCGACGATCTGTGTGCGGCGACCGCTGCGCTGACGCGCGTCGACGCAGCGGCGCGCAGCATCCACCTGGTGATCGACATCGCGCCCGGTCTGCCAAGGGCAATGGGGGACCCGGTGCACATCCAGCAGGTTCTGCTCAACCTGGTGCTCAACGCCATGGATGCCGTGGACCAGGCGCACCCCGCAGAGCGCCGCGTCATCCTGCGCGCTCAGCTTGGTGGTGGACACGAAATTGAAGTGGCGGTGGCCGACACCGGACCCGGCATCCCGCCGGAAAAACTGGGCGCCATTTTCGAACCCTTCTTCACCACCAAATTGGACGGCATGGGGATCGGGCTGGCGATCTCTCGTACCATCGTCGAAGCGCACGGCGGTCGCCTCTGGGCAGAGAACAATTTCCCCGCCGGAGCGACCTTCCACTTCACGCTGCCGACCGCCGGCGAGGCGGCTCCTTCGTGAGCCCCAGCTTGGCGGTGGTGGCCCTGGTCGACGACGACGCTTCCTTCCTGAGGTCAGCGTCGCGGCTGCTGCGGGCGGCCGGCTATACGGTGGCGACCTTCTCGTCGGCGGAGCTCTACCTCGCCCAACTGACCGATAGGCCGGGCTGCGTGATCGCCGACCTGCGCATGCCCGGCCTGAGCGGCATGGACCTGCAGCTGGCGCTCGCACGCGAGCCACACGCGCCGCCGGTGATCTTTCTCACCGGCCAGGGGGACATTGCGACCTCCGTGCGCGCCATGCGCCACGGCGCCGAGGACTTTCTTACCAAGGACGCAGCGCAGGCCGATCTGCTGCAGGCTGTTGAGCGCGCGCTGGCGCATGATGCCCGTCAGCGCGCGCAGCGTCTGCACCTGCAAAGCCTGCGCGCCCGCTTCGACGCCCTGTCGCCGCGCGAGCATGAGGTGCTACAGCAGGTGCTGCGCGGCGGTCTCAACAAACAGATTGCCAGCACCCTGGGCATCAGCGAGCGTACGGTGAAACTGCATCGCACGGCGATCACTACCAAGCTGCAGCTGCGATCGGTGGCCGAGCTGGCACGACTGGTCCAGGCAGCCGGCCTCTTCGACGAAGACCCGTCGACCTTCCCGAAAGGGCAGTAGCCGGACTGCGCCACGGTCGCTATGATCGCTCGCGTAGCGACTTGGCCGCTTGCGCCGCGATCGACCCGACGCGGAGTTCGCCCTTCCTCTAGCGCTGGCGATTCGCCACCGGCTGCAGATGGTCAAGGCAATGCCCGGTTTGATTCCTGGCTCCACGCCCCCAAAAATTTCTATAGAGAAAGCGACAGATGAAACCAATGCCCCTCCTCGCGATGAGTCTGGCACTCG
>NZ_JAVTWB010000044.1:0-3003 GCF_032229525.1 Accumulibacter sp.
ATCTGGGCAATGGCTTGAAGGCCAGCTTCACCCTCGAATACGCGCTGGACCTCGATCACAACAGCGGCATCGGCAATAGCGGCGGCCTGAACGCCCGGCAGCAGTTCGTCGCCCTCTCGAGCAGCCAGCTCGGTGCCGTCGCGCTCGGTCATCAGTATGCCCCCGGCCACGACGGCAGCAGCAAAAACAGCCCCTTTGGAGGCTCATCCCACCTCTCGCCGCAGGCTATCCTGAGCGCCGCCGCGGGCAACACCATCACCCCGGCCAGCGGCTCCCACTGGAGCCATGCCCTGACCTACACCTCGCCCAACTTCTCCGGCTTCACCGGCAAGGCGATTTACGGCTTTGGTGAAAGCAGCCTGGGTGGCTACAACAACGCCAGCACCATCGACAACGGCAAGTTTGGTCTGGGCGGCAACTACGCCAACGGTCCGCTCAATGTCGACGTGGTTTACCAGACGCGCCAGAGCGTTAACCTCGCCTTCCCCAATCCGGCCGGCATGGGCAAGGACATCCATGAAGGCTATATCGGTGCTTCGTACGACTTCAAGGTCGTGGAAATCGCGGGCTCTTATCAGGCCCAGAATGACCCGAACGTCACCAACCAGGACAATTCCACCTGGACCCTTGCTGCGGTCGTCCCGGTGATGGCGGCAAGCAAGATTCATTTCGGTTATGGTCAGACCGGCTGGGATCAAGGTCACAACGCCGCCACCACCCTGTTGAACGGCAAGAGCGAGGTCTACATGCTCGGGTGGTCCACCAGCATGAACAAGCGCGCCTCGTTATATGCCGGCTACCTCTATGTTGACAATGATCAGGATAGCCTCGGCGTCAGCCCTTCCGGCGTTGGTGCTCCCGGCGAGAGCAACCAGACCGTCCTGGCTGGCATACGGCACACGTTCTAAGACCAAACGAAGACCAAACGGATAAGCGAGATTTACTCTTTCGTTCCCGGAAAACTATTTACTCTGACCGTTTGGCTTTTCCCCTCCGACCGAAAGGCGTAGAAGACGTCGCGGGAAGTGTCTGGCGGGGTTAGCGGCCGGCAGCAAGGACCGGGTGCGGAGCGGAGCAGGCATCGCCGTCGCTGCCTGAAAGGCGGGTAACGGCATAATCGGGTCGTTGAGGTTGTCGCGAATCGACTGACCAGAATGACCGGTTACTCATCCCAGTGCTGACGTACGAGGCCCAAAATCTCATTGACTAAACCGAAACCGAGAGTGAAGACAGCAGATTGCTGTTTTGCTTCTGGTCATTGCCAATGTTATAGGCCTGCATAAGCTTCATGATCTGCATCATTACCTTTGCCTCTGAACTGCTGGTCGGCGACGAAGATGAGGCAGCGCTCGCGCTGGCGTTAGTGGACCCTGTAGAGGACGAGTTGCTAGAACTGCCGCTCGCTTGCTGATAAGCCATCGCTTCCTGAAAGCTGACCGTGCCGTCGCTATTGGTGTCCGCCGCATCAAAATTACTGAGAATATTCGACATCATGTTGCTGCGGTTGTCGGACGCACCGATCTGACTGAGGGCGCTGGTCAGATCATCCTTGGTCATGCTCGGTCCGTCGCCGGGTGGCGGCGGCGGTGGCGGCGGCCTGCTGCCCATCCCCTCCGTCCCGCCTGCCTTCATCGCCTTCTCCATACGGGCACCTTGGTATTGCACATCCAGGTCATTTTGCAGTTTAGCTAGGGTTTCAGTGAATTCTTGCTTGGAGACCTTACCGCTACTGTCTGTGTCAAGCGTTGAAAATAGTTCATCGACCGTCGATGAAGTGATGGTCGTACTTGACGACGAACTGGAGTTCGAAGAAATCTTGTCAAAGGCCGCCTGAAGATCAGACTTCTGGATAAACCCCTGTCCGGAGGTATCCAACTTCGAGAACAACTGCTCAGCCATCTTTGTCGTATCCGGGCGTTGTCTCGTACCTTGCATCATCGAACTGTTGTAACTACTGCCAATACTTCCAATGCTGCTCATGATCTATTCCTTTCCAAATACGGTTATGAGACGCCGCGCATTACGTTGCTAACGCAACTGGTCTACGCAAGATATCGAACAAAACTCGTTGTAGTTGCATGTCCGTACCCTGCTGCAGCGCGGCGAGGCTCCCTGCCTGCTCGGCCGTCCCGGTGACCAGGGCCGCGAACTGCTCGAGCTGCTCGATATCGCGCGCCTCCAGGTAATCCGAAAAACCGTTCTTCAGATTCCACGCTGTGACGGCGCCCATGGCCAGCACGGCCAGCAGCACGGCAGACAGCAGCAGCGACAAGGTGTGGACGAGACGTAGGTGCATATGTGTTGCCAAGTAGAACCGTAAATTGTGGAGGAATTGCGGAGAGACGCACTCATTGCCTCCACATTCAGCATGCAGACTTTATCCCGACGTTGGCATGGGCCGACGATTGATCAAGGAGTCACAACGATGAACTCGATGCAAAAAACCAATTTGAGAATGACTTTGCTCGCGGCGCTGGCGCCGCTGGGATTGGCGGGAGTCATGTCAATGATGATCGCCAACGTGGCCTCGGCGCAACCCGCCGGCGGCGCGCGACGGGGCCCGCCACCCGAGGCGCTCGCCGCCTGCAAGTCGCTGGCCAGCGGTGCCACCTGCGAATTCAGCGGGCCCCGGGGCACCGTCTCCGGAACGTGCTTCGCGCCGCAGCAGGACATGGCCTTGGCGTGCAGGCCCAAGGACGCGCCTGCATCGGAGGGGGCCGCATCCGGATCGAAGCGATAGCGGAAACTGTCCCTCCAGGAAAACGTGCATAGCGCCAAAGAGCGCCAAAGGGGTCAGAGACCCATGGCACTGCCTTAAGCTTTTGACATGCCATGCTTTTCGTTTAACGACAAGCAGTTGCTACAGCAACGCAAGCTGGCTTAGCGTCCCGGAAAAAACCTGAATCCAGCATCGAAGGGCCTTTCCAGGCACCGGCTTGCGCTGCTACTCGGCCTTCGCCGTCGCCTTGCTCGCCTCGTCAACCGCATGCTGCGCTTCCGGAG
>NZ_JAVTWB010000045.1:0-2983 GCF_032229525.1 Accumulibacter sp.
TTGTCCGGAACGCTGAACTCGCTGGTGGGGCGGTTCAAGGTCTAGCGCCGCGCACAGGGAGGGGGCGAGAGGGGCACTCAATGGCCGGACCCCGAGAGCCGAGCGAAAGCGAAAGCGACCGCCGCGTTGCGGCGGCGGCCGTATGGTGATCAGCCGCCGAGCCGGTTGCCGGTGTGGCGCAGCATCGGTAACTGGAACCGATGGCGCTTGTGCGCATCGGGACAGCTGAAAGCGAACTCGGTCGGTTCAGTCCGCCAGGCGTGGCTCAGACGGACGATGTATCGCCGCTTCGCTGACAAGCCGGCGATGCTGTAGAAGCGTTTGCTGTAGCTGCGCCCGGTACGATGATCGCTTGAGCGCGTTTCGGCCTTCCCCAGCCGAACCTCGGCGACCAGCTTGCGGTCAGCCGCATCGAGAACATAAACGCGCTCGATCACTTCGCGCTGCCCGCGGTCATCCAGTCCTTCAAAGCCGGTCTCCGAGGTGATGCTGCCGGTCACCTCGCATTCCTGCGCCTTTTCTGGCGGAGATGGCGGAGATGGTGGCGCTGGTGCAGGTGGTGCAGGTGGTGCAGGTGGTGCAGGTGGTGCAGGTGGTGGTGCGCCATCCGCGCCCGGCTCGGCGCAGGTTTCATAACGGAGAAAGCCGAAGCCTGCCTTGCGCAGCAGCGGCGCACTGAAGCGCGCCGTCGCACCCGGCGCGATATCCTGAATCCTGATCGATTGCGTTCCATAGCTGACGACTGGCAGCCCATTTTGTCGATCGTCGAAATGGGTGCTCAGGGAAAACACGGCGTCAACGCAGGGATAGCGCAATCCGGATCGGTTGCTGACCGCACCGACGATGTTGCCGGCTTCGCCGGCCACTTTCTCCGCGGAGAAGCTTATCGCCAGATCGTCCGCGGGCGCCGCCGAAAGGGTGGAGGAAGCGGCGAGTCCAAGCATGCAGAGCAAAACGCCAACCCACAGCGGGTGGCGGCAAGAAGTTCGAACGCTGAAGTCAAGGGAAGCCATGCGCATCTCCATGTTGGCGGTTGGCGTTGTTCTGCCCCAGCGAAGGCCTTGAGTTCAGCTCCCGGCGGGTCGACCTGTTGCGGATCTCTCCCTTGTCAGGACCGCGCGCTCTCCGGATGGTTCTGCTGCGAGAGCAAGTGGTGACCGATACGGTTCGACGTCGAGCCTCCTGCTGACGACGGCCGCGGAGATGCCTTCCATGGGCTGCATGGTTCGACCAGGAAAAGGCAAAAGGAAAGACCCGAAGGCGTGAACCTACTCTACCCGCATGACCCGCATGAGGACAAACGGGAGCCACAGCTCCCGTTGTGGTCGATATGGCGTTTGATCAGTTGGGATTGCCCTTCCTGCGCCGTGCCATCGCCAGTCCGGCCAGGGAAAGACCTAGGAGGGCCATCGTGGCGGGCTCGGGAACAGGCTGCTGCGTACCTTCCCCCAGAAAGGTCAGTCCATCAATGGTGTTGCTGATGTCACCAAACGGCTTGAAGCCGGCTCCAAGCAGTGTGCCGGTCAGACTGTACGGGGCGACCAGCCCGCCGGCTTGCCCGACCCACAGGATGCTGCTGTCAGGGTCGTAGGCCAGCGCGCCTGCCAGGTCTGGCACGGTGAAAACCGTGCTGAAGATGTTCGTTACGGGATCCCACGTTCCGACCTGTTTATTTGCCCAGTTGGTTATCCAGAGCTGGTTTCCAACCAGGGCCATGCCGACCACCTGCGGTACGGCAAATGTCGCGATTACCGCGCCGGTAAGCGGATCGATCTCCTCGATGTTGTCAGACCAGTGGGCGTGATAGAGCTTGCCACCGCTGAACTGCAGTTCTTCGTTGCAGCAGAAATTGGGGAAGCCGGCGGTCACCGTCGACAGCACATTGCCGTTGTAATCGATCGTGCGCAGGGTGTTGCTGTTCGGCGTGCCTGCATAGAGGAACCCGGGACCATCGCCCAGACCGTTCAGGTCGAAAGCCAAAGGAATATTGGTCTGGCTAACAAAGTTGGCCCCGTTGACCGTTGCCTTGACAAGGGTGCTAAAGCCTGTGTTGGTGAATTCTTCATTATCGGTGCCGATAAAAAGCACACCAGCCGATGCGACCTGCGCTGCAGCGCAGCCTGCCAGAGCCAAGCCGCCAAGCGCTTGTTTCAAGGTTTTCTTCATGCCAACACTCCTTGCTGAGAATTTCGAATCAGTGAGGCGGCGCAGTAACGCGGTGATGTTCCCGGCTGCCCTATTGGTCTTCAGCGGCTTGCCAAGTGCCATGTTCACCGCGAAAATGAGAAAAGCATAATTTGTGCCGGTTTATAACCCATTGCTTTATTGGTGCTTTTAATTCCCAGGTGAACAAAGTGTAAAAGTTTTCGACAGATTCCCTGGCCAGGACACGCGGCGAGAGCGTCCCGGCCAGCCCTTAAGCGCCCCACGAGGGAGACCATTTCCAACGCTTGGGGGCTTGGAGCTGGTTTTTGCACTCGTCCAGCCCTCCCGCTTAAAGGTCCTGCTGATGTGAGAGGCGGGGCGTTGGAGGCAGTCGCCGATGACCTTCATCAGGGTGCAAGCGCGGCTCACCAAGGCCTCCATGTTTCGCGAATTGTCACCGCAAGGCGCCGGCCGGGGCCTCGTTCATCGGACTCCTGCTTGGCGCGTCGGCCCTTCCGGTCCTTGTGGCGCTCACCGTTTCGGTGGCGCCGCCGAAGGACCTACTGGCAGTTCGGGTGAGCGAGAGGGGTGTTCTTTTTCCTGCATGGCCTTCTTGCAACGTGCTCGCGCCTCGCCATAGCCCCGCCAGAACACAGCTTCGGGCGCGTTGAACTGCGGTTGCCTGATTGACTCCTGGGGTCCGCCAGGGCGTGAGCGCCGGCATGCGAACTGACGTTTGCTCGCCAGGCGCCCTGTTACGCCGAGCGTTTTTCGATATGCTCAATCATCAACTGCGGCGTCTGGACGCCGTTGAAGTCGTTGATCGCCAGGCGGTAGG
>NZ_JAVTWB010000046.1:0-2980 GCF_032229525.1 Accumulibacter sp.
TAGCGCAAGGCCTGTCTGAGCGCTGCCGGCAGTTCGAGGCGCGAGAGCAGGGCGATCGGCGCGAAGCGGATGAGGAAGGTGGCGACACCGATGCCGATGATCATCGACCAGACCAACAGGTCGCCGGCGGCCTCGCCGCTGAGGTTACTCACACTTCACCCCGAAAGTCGCGTCCGCAACTCGCGAAACTCCCTTCTCCCGCTGCGGGAGGGCCTGGGGTGAGGCGGGGAATTCAGGGAGCATGGTCCCTGCCCGGCGAACGATTCCGGCGTGCAAGCCGGAATGCGCACTGCAAGTGGAGGGCAGCGGTCATGATTTTCATGAGCGCGGGTGTTGCGACAGGTCAGAACCGTCGGCCCACAGCTTCTCGGCCGCCAGGCCGACGGCGACGCCGATCAGCGCCGCGCCGATCAGATTGAGCTTCAGCGGCAGCACCAGCAGCACCGAGGCCAGCCCGCCGCTGGCGGCGGCGAGCCGCATCGCGCGGTCGCCGAGCAGTGGCACGACCATGGCGATGAAGGTCAGCGGAACGATGAAATCAAGCGACCAGTCGGGCGGTACCAGACTGCCGAGCAGAATGCCGGCGATCGTCGCCAGCTGCCAGGCCAGCCAGGTCGTCCCGGCCACACCGAGATAGAACCAGCGCAGATCCTGCTGGCGATCCGGGTGCTGGGTGCAGTGCACGATGGTCAGGCCGAAAGCCTGGTCGGTCAGCAGATAGGCGATCACCGCCTGCCAGCGCTTGTTCTCGTTCCGGAAATGGGTCGCCAGCGAGGCGGCGTACATCAGGAAACGCAGGTTGACGATCGCCGCGGTCGCCAGAATGACCAGCAGTGGCGCACCGCTGGCGAACAGTTGCGTGGCGGCAATCTGCGCCGATCCGGCGAAGATCACCCAGCTCATCGCCGAGGCCTGCAGCGCCGTCAGTCCCGCCGTACTGGCCGCTGCGCCGCAAACCACGCCGAACGGAATGATGCTCATGCTCATTGGCGCAAAGGCGCGGGCACCGGCAATAAACTCTGTGCGCCTGCTTGGGACTTGCGGCATGGTGTGCTTTTACGAATAGAATAGAGGGTCAGAATGTAATCTTGGGACACCGCCGGGAGGAGGCAGATGGTTTATCACATTATCGTTTCGTTTGGGCGGGACAGGGAGTACGAGTTCAAGTTCCCGCACGCCGAACTCGCGGCAGGGTCTCCCGAAGAAGCGCGCCGCTGGTTTGACAAGGAGTTCGCCGATCTGGAATGTGAACCCAGCAACCCGATGGGCAAGGTCTTGATCATTGACAAGATTCTCAATGTGGCGCGTTACGGTGGCGAGCAGCGCTTCGTCGACCGGCAGGACTGGGCGACGCGCTTCGCACGCTACACCGCACTGGCGCTGGGGCGCGATACGGTCCGCATCGACGTCGCCGCCTTCAATATCGGCTACTGATCGAACTGCCGCTACCGTACCCATCGATTGCGGCGCAGGTTTCCGGACCTGCGCCGTTTCTTTTTCCGCAAGCCGCGGTCGCGGGGAAACCCATGACGCTGGTCAACAATCGACGATGAACAAGGCCTTCACCAAGGAAGCCGACGGCGACGAAGACGAGGATGAGGGGCTGGATCCCTCGTTCCGCCTGCCGGCGGGCACCCGCAACTACATTACCCCGGGCGGACACGCGCGCATCCTGGCCGAGGTCGACCAGCTGTTACGGGTCGAGCGGCCGCAGTTGGTCGGCGTCGTGCAGTGGGCAGCATCGAACGGCGATCGCTCGGAGAACGCCGATTACATCTACGGCAAGCGACGGCTGCGCGAGATCGACCGACGGATTCGTTTCCTGACCAAACGCCTGGACCTGGCCGAAGTCGTCGATCCGGCAGGGCGGCAGGGCACCGAGCAGGTCTTCTTTGGCGCCACGGTGAGCATCGCCGACGAAGAGGGGCAAGAGCAGACCTACCAGATCGTCGGCGTGGACGAAACCGACTTCGCGCGCGGGCGGATCAGCTGGGTGTCACCTCTGGCGCGAGCGCTGCTCAAGGCACGCGAAGGCGATACGGTGCGTTTTCAGAGCCCTGCCGGCGCGCGCGAGGTCGAGGTGCTGACGGTGGCCTATAGGGCGATCGAGGATTGAGGCGCCGCGGCACGCTGGCGTCGTCGCCAGGGCTTGAAATCGCTGCGACCGCCCCCACGTGTTGGTCCATTGCGCGTTGGCGCGCTGCCGTTTCGATCGATCCGGTTCTTCCTTAACGCTTTTCACGGAGTCTTCAATGGGTGTACAAAAAGAAACACTTGGTTTCCAGGCGGAAGTCAAACAGCTGCTGAACTTGATGATCCACTCGCTGTACAGCAACAAGGAAATCTTCCTGCGCGAGTTGATCTCCAACGCTTCCGACGCCTGCGACCGGCTGCGCTTCGAGGCGCTGAACAACGCCGGCCTTTACGGCGACGACAGCGAGCTCAAGATCCGCGTGGCCTTCGACAAGGAGGCGCGGACGATCAGCATTTCCGACAACGGTATCGGCCTGTCGCGCGACGAGGCGGTCGAACACCTGGGCACCATCGCCAAGTCGGGCACGCGCGAGTTCTTCTCGGCACTGACCGGCGACCAGGCCAAGGATGCGCACCTCATCGGCCAGTTCGGCGTCGGTTTCTATTCCTCCTATATCGTTGCCGACAAGGTCACCGTGACTTCGCGTCGTGCCGGTCTCGAAGCCAATCAGGCGGTGCAGTGGGAATCGGGTGGCGAGGGTGACTTTACCGTCGAGATGGTCGAGCGTGAGCAGCGTGGCACCGAGGTGGTTCTGCACCTGCGCGAGGGCGAGGACGAGTTCCTCTCGAGCTGGAAAGTGCGCGAGACGATTCGCAAGTACTCCGACCACATCACGCTGCCGATCCTGATGAAGAAGGAGAAATGGGACGAAGAGAAGAAGGCGCAGGTGGTCACCGACGAGGACGAGACGGTCAACCAGGCGTCGGCACTGTGGTCGCGTCCCAA